>CAIMSU010000223.1 GCA_903844155.1 uncultured Pseudomonadota bacterium
CACGTTCGCCGCCAGCCGCCGAAGACGGCAGCCGGCACCGAACGTGCGGGGAACGCCGCGCGGGGGGCCAATCCGACCAGCCATCCACGCGATTTCAGGTGGATACAGACGCCATGTTTGCCGAGCGCACGGATTGGCCCCCCCGTCAAACGCCCCGCTGGTCCGGTGGCCATACAACCTTGTGCATCTGCAGTTGAAAGCGCACGGGCAGCTTGTCCTCCATGATCCAGTCCACCAGCACGCGGGGCTCCACGCTCCCCCAGACCGGTGAGAACAGCACGGCGCCGACACGCTCGTCGAGGCCGTGCTCACGCACACGCTCGCGGGACCACTCGTAGTCGCGTCGCGAGGCGATCACGAACTTGACCTCGTCCTTCGGGCGCAACTTCGGCACGTTGGACCAGAGGTTCGCCCGCTCCTCCCCCGAATCGGGCGGCTTGAGGTCCAGGATGACGTGCACCTCGGCCGGCACGTCGCCGATGTCGCGGCTCCCGCTGGTCTCCAGCAGCACCGTCAGCCCGCGGTCGACGAGGCGCTGCATGAGCGGCACCGCGTTGCGGTGGACAAGCGGCTCGCCGCCGGTCAGCTCCACGAGGGGGATGCCGCGGGCGACGACATCGTCGACGATCGCATCGACCGAGCGATGCTCGCCGCCCTTGAAGGTGAAGGTCGAGTCGCACCACACGCACCGCAGGTTGCAGCCGGCGACGCGCACGAACACGCAGGGCAGGCCCGCCCAGGTGCTCTCCCCCTGCACGGACGCGTAGACCTCGATGAGACGGAGCTGGTCGGTCCCGGACATCGGGGGCCGGTAACGCGCGCCGACGGGCTCTGGCTCAGGGCCGTCGCCCGGTGAACCACCAACCCGGCTACATTCTCCGTTGTGAACGAGCAACGCGCCGCCGACATCCGCCTGCCCTGTGCCCGCTGTGGGCAGCCGGTGGTGATGCCCGTGGCGGCGGCGTCGGTGCCGACCGGATGCGAGCGGTGCACGTCGGGAGCGGTCCGTGGCGTCGCGTACACGCTGCGTCAGGGCCCGCTCCGCCTGCTGCTCGACCACGCAGCCGTCGTCGGGAGGATCGAATCCCGGGAGCTCGCCGGAACCGACTTCATCCGCTCGGATGACGTCCACTGGCTCCCCGTCGCCGAACATCCGGCATTTCGGCAGTACTTTTTCCCCGGCGCCCCGCGAACCGCCCCCCCAGCTGCGAGCCCGACGCGATCGTTCGCCCCTGCCCTGCGCGCCGCAGCCGCCTTCGCTGGCGTCGGCGTTGTCGTCGTGATTGCAGGTTACGCCTGGATGAACCAGCGGGAACCGGTGCTGCCTGCCCCGTCGGCCCCCCCTACCGCCGCTGCCCCGACCGCCCCAAAGCCGGCCGTCGTCGCCCCGGACGCGGACACCGCGATGGCCGGCCTCGTCGCACGTGTTGGCGCAGTGCCCGAGGCGCGGGAGCTGCTGCTGGCGCAGGCGTGGAGCGCCCGACTGACCGGCGGTGCGGCTGGACTGCAGGAGGCTGTGCGCCTCGCTGAGCGCGCGGTGGTGCGTGTCCCCGACGTTGAGACCCTCGCCACGCTGGCGATGCTGTACGCCGAGACCCGCGCGGAGCCCGACCTGCGCTTGTCGCTGCTCAAGCGGGCCCGATACACCAACGCGGACCACGTCGCCGTCGTGCGGGCCGAAGTGGCGGAGGCGATCACCGAGGCGCGAAAGGACGACGCGCGGGCCCTCGTCGCCCGATGCCTGCAGGTCGACCCCAAAGACACCTGGTGCGCCGCCGCCGCCGTCGATCTGACGCAGGACATCAGCCCGATGGATCGCATGCGGGCGTTTGACGCGTTGAGCGCGAAATCCCAACCCGGATGCGGGTTCCTGCTCCGGAAGTCGGCGACGGCGGCCATCGAGGCGCTCGCGCCGGACGCCGCCAAACGCGTCAACCTCGCGCTCAAGCAACTGCCCGGCGACCCCGAGCTCACCGGCTACAAGGCTGTCCTCGCCCTGCGAAACGGTGACCTCAAGCTCGCGATCGCCACCGCGCGCCAGCTTGGTGAACACGCCCCGGCCCGCCTCCGTCTGGATCTCGCTGGCCACGACATCGGCGCTGGAAACGCCGCGTCGGCCCGCGAGTGGCTGGCCCCCCTCGCGGCGCAGGAGCCGGACGACCCCGAGGACCGGTTCTGGCTCCACGTCCATGAGGCCCAGGCGGACTACCTGGAGGCGCTCGGGAACAAGGACCGCATGACCGGCGCCGCAGACTCCGCGGACGGGGTCCTCGCCGTTCGTCCGCACGACCCGACCGCTGCGCAGGTCCGGATGCTCGCAGCGCTGGCCGCGGGCGATGTGCAGGGCGCCCGGAAGGCATGGGGAAACGCCGACACCAAGGGGTTGCCGGGCCCGGATACCGCCCAGCTTTTCTTGACGGCCGTGGAGCTCGACCTGGTGGGGCAGGTCGCGCGCGAGGCGATGCCTCAGTTGGAATCGGCCCAGCACGCCGATCCGGCCTCACCGGACGTGTGGCTCTGGACGGCGCGGATCGCGCTCGAGTCGAGCGACCCCGCCATGGCGATCGCCGCGATGCGATCGGCCGTGCGGCACGTCGACGGCTCGGCGGCCCGGCGGAACCCGCTCGCTTACGCGCTCCCGAGGCCCGCGGACGGGGCGCGCGTGGAGACGTTGTTTCACACCGCACTCGACGGAGCAGCGGGCCAGGAGAAGGGCCTTGCCGTCTCCCTGGCGACGGCCGAGTGGCTCCAGGGCCACGACGTCCGTGCGCTTGAGGGCATCCAACGCCTGCTGGAGGACAGCACGGACCCGGAGGCGCTGGTGCTGGCGGCGAGGATCCACCTGGCTGCGGGCGCGCCTGCGGTCGCCCTCCCGCTCGTGGAGGCGGCGGCAGCCGCCCAGCCAAAGGAGGGGGAGTTCGCTCTGCTTCGGGCGCAATGTCTGCACGCGCTGGGTCGGGACAACGACGCCATGAAAGCGCTGGAGTACGTCAAGGGTGGCGCTGGCGTAGGCGCCAGCTACCACGTGCTGCTCGGGCAGATGGCGGGCCTCGGCGGAGGCGCGTCGCGACACGCGCAGGAGGCGCTGGCGATCGACCCCTACGACGAGGACGCTGTGCGGCTCGACAGCGCGGGGTAGGTCACCGAAAGCGCGCGTACGGGTCGACCGCGACCTCCTCGCAGATCGACGGCCCCACGACGTACTCGCCGAGCAGAAGCCCGCCGACGCGCGCACGCCGCCGCAGACCCGCATCGGGAACGTTCGGAAGGCCGACGGATGCCGGCACGACGACGCACACGCGCGGGGCACAACGGAGCCCGGCTGCGACAAACTCCGCAGGTCCGCCGGCGAGCGCGGTCCTGGCGTTGGCCTTGTGGTCGTCCGGGGAGCGGGGCCCGGCGGCGGGGTCGAACCAGGGCGGGTTCGCGACTGCGACGTCGACGCTCGGCAGCGGCAGGTTGCGAACGTCCCCTCGCAATAGCCGCAGCGTGAGCCCGCTCTCGGCTACCGACCGCTCCCAGCCCTCGGCCCACCGCTCGTCGCGCTCGATTCCCGTGACGGCCACGCCGCGACTGGCCATCAGCAACGCCACGATCCCGCTGCCGGTCCCCAGGTCGAGCGCCCTGACGGGGAGCGGATCCAGAGCGAAAGCGGCGAGCGCGTAGGCCTCGACGCCGTACCGGTAGCCCCTCCGCGGCTGGTAGCAGACGAGCCCCGGCGCGGGGGTCTCCCGCGTCCAACCGTCGGGAAAACTCACGTCCAGAGGCTGGCGCCGATGTCCGATCGGTAGGAGGCGCCCTCAAAACGCACCTGTCGCACGGCGGCGTAGGCCCGCTCGCGCGCCATCTCCGAGCTTGGCCCGATGCCCGTGACGCCAAGAACGCGCCCCCCGGTCGCCCGCAGCTCGCCCCCGACCCGCGCGGTGCCGGAATGGAACACCACCACGTCTGGCGTGTCCGCGGGTAGGGCCTCGACGGCGGCGTCCGCGCCCCGCTCCGGGTAGCCGTCCGCCGTCACCACCACGCAACAGGCGTGCGCCCAGCGCGTGCGGATCGTGCGGCCGGGGAGCCGACCGTGCGCGACGCCGAGGAACCAGGGCGCCGGGTCCTCATCCAGCAGCGTCATCAGCACCTGACACTCCGGATCGCCAAAGCGGGCGTTGAACTCCAGGAGGCGCGGCCCCTTCTTCGTCAGCATGAAGCCGCCGTAGAGCACCCCTCGGAACGGCACACCCTCGTGCGCCATCGCGGCAACGGCGCGCTGGAGGATCTCCACGCACTCCTCGCGCTCGGGGATGCCGACCGGTGCCACCGCTCCCATGCCCCCCGTGTTCGGGCCGCGGTCCCCGTCGAAGCGCCGCTTGTGGTCGCGCGCCGCGGGCAACGGGGTGATGCGCGTCCCATCCGAGAGCGCGAGCACGCTCACCTCCGGGCCGCTGAGCCGTTCCTCCAGAAGGATCTTGCCCTTGGGATTGATGCGCATGGCCTCGGAGACGGCGCGCCGAACCTCGGATTCGTCCGTGCAGACCCACACGCCTTTCCCAGCCGCCAACCCGTCGACCTTGATGACCCCCTGCTCAACCATCGGCAGCGTCTGTCCCGGCGCCAGCACCTGCGCCCGAGCGGTCGGGAGCCCGTGGCGGAGCATGAACTCCTTGGACCAGACTTTGGACGTCTCCAACCGGGCCGCCGCCTGAGTGGGCCCGAACGCGGGGATCGAGTGGGCATCGAGCTTGTCGACAAGGCCGGCGGCGAGCGGCGCCTCCGGGCCGATGACCACGAGGTCGGGTCTCAGCGCCAGCGCCCGCTCCAGCGGATCGCCGACCACGACCTCGCCCAGACCGTCAAAACCAGGGTTCTCGTGGGTGAAGTGCAGCGCGTGCCCATGCCTCCCGAGCGCCCACGCCAGCGCGTGCTCCCGACCACCACCGCCGACGAGGAGGATCTTCATCGTTGCGATTGTAATATGAAACGGCGGGGTCCGCTAGTGCCGAAAATGCCGCGCCTGGCGGGGGGCCGAACCAGCACGCGAAAACCAACGACCACCTTTACGAACGCAGCCCGGCCGGGGTTTTGGAGGGCGACCCGACGTACCCGGCGGGGCGACCGAACAAAACCCACTTTATTCGGGTACTCCCGAATAAAGTCAGGCCGGCGGCCCGCGCCCCGCGCGGGCAAGCAAGCAAACAGATCCCAACGAGCGCGATCGCACTCAAACCCGCTCGAATCCAATACTAGTGCCGAAAGTGCCGCGCTCCGGTGTACACCATCGCCGCCCAGGCCTTGGCGGCGGCGTCGCGCACCTCCGCGTCCCGGATCGAGCCTCCGGGCTGGACGATCGCGGCCACGCCCGCCTCCACCGCAGCGATGACGCCGTCCGCGAAAGGGAAGAAGGCATCGCTGGCGAGGACGCAGCCTGCGACCGGGCGTTGCGCCTTGCGAACGGCGAGGTGGACCGAGTCGACGCGGCTCATCTGGCCGGCGCCGACGCCGTTGAGCACCCAGCCGCCATCGGCGCGACAGGCCAGCACGATGGCGTTGGACTTCACGCATCCGCAGACGGCCCACGCAAAACGCAAGCCCGCGCGTTCCTCCTCGGTGGGCGCGCGCAGCCCTTCGGCGTCGGTCCAGGCCGTGCGGTGGCCAACGTCCCAGTCCTGGAGGAGCCAGCCGCCCTGGACACGACGCGCATCCCGTCCGGCGGGACGGGACGCTTCCCAATCGGCCGGCAGCTCCACCACGCGAAGGTTCTTCTTCGCAGCGAACCTCAAACGAGCGCCAGGCGAGACACCCGGCGCGGCGATGACCTCGAAAAACACGCCGCTGGCGACGATCGCAGCCGCGTCCGCGTCCTCGATCGGCCGGTTGAACGCGAGGATGCCACCGTAGGCGCTCACGGGATCGGCCGAGAGCGCGAGGGCGTAGGCGCGGGCGATGCCGCCATCGTGGACGGCCGCGCCGCAGGGGTTCATGTGCTTGACGATGACACAGGCGGGCAGCGTGTTCCCGTCGCCCTCTCCGGCAAAACAGGCCCCGACATCGAACGTGACGCGCAAGGTGGCGTCGAGGTCGGCGACGTTGTTGAAGGACAGTTCCTTCCCCTGCAGTTGCGTCGCCCGGGCGAGCGAGCGGCCGCCTTCGCCGGGCGTCGCGTAGAACGCCGCGCTCTGGTGCGGGTTCTCGCCGTAGCGCAGGGTCTGTTGCAGCCGCAATGGGATGGCACCTTCGGTCGGGTACGCCTCGCCTTCGACCCGGCCAGCCATCCACGTCGAAATCATCGCGTCGTACGCCGCAGTGTGCCGGAACGCCTTCACCGCGAGCCGCGTCCGCAACGCCGCCAGGCCCTCCCCGGTCACGAGCGCCGCACCAACCGCGCCGTAGTCGCCCGGATCGACAACGATCGTCACCGAAGCATGATTCTTCGCCGCCGCCCGCACCATCGCCGGTCCGCCGATGTCGATCTGCTCGACCGCCTCCTCCCAGGTCGCCCCGCGCGCGACCGTCGCCTCGAATGGGTAAAGGTTCACGACGACCACGTCGATCCACGGAATGCCTTGTTCGGCCGCGACGTCGTCGTCCTCGCCTCGCCGACCGAGGATGCCGCCGTGAATGCGCGGATGCAGGGTCTTCACCCGACCGCCGAAGATCTCGGGCGCGCCGGTGTGCGCCGAGACCGCAGTCACCGGAATGCCGGCCTCTACCAGCGCCGCCTTCGTTCCGCCCGTGGACAACAGCACGAAGCCGGCGTCCGAAAGCTGACGGGCGAAGGGGACAAGTCCGGTCTTGTCCGAGACCGAGAGCAGGGCGTAGCGGTGCGGCGCGGGCGAGGGAGAGGAAGCGGGCATGTAGACCTCGGCGGGCGCGGCGGGTAACCTTCGGGGATGCCCTTTGCCCTGCTGATCGCGCTCCTGACCGCGCTCCGGTGGCTGGCCGGCTGCCTCCACATCCCGCCCGTCGCGAACATGGCGATGCAGGAGAATCGTGGCGATCTCACGTTGGCGGCCGGCTATGGCGAGGGCCTCGGCGTGGTGGGCAGCTACGCGGTCACCGACCACATCGCAGTTCGCGCAGACACCAACGCCGTCGTCACCCACGGGCCCCTCGCGCAGTACCGCGCCGACGCCGGCGCCGCGTGGTTCTGGGCAGCCATCACCGGCCCCTTCGGTCCGGTGTTGGCTGTTTCTTCTGGGTCGGGCCTGCCAATTTCGGGTTTCTGATCTGTTCGTGACGTCCTTGACCCGTCAACCATTCGGCATCCACGAGGCAGGCCCTCCCGTGGCCCACCCAGATCGAAGGCGCCGAACTTGCGGGGGCAAGTTAGGCGCCTTCGGGGTTGGCCACCCGGGCACGACCCGGACGAGCGAGCACGCCCGGGTCCCAGGTTCTCCGTCAGCTTCGATGTTGGCGGCGGGCACATCTACGACCGGGAGACGAAGTCGGAGACCGAGGCCTTCGGGACGTGCGACGGTTGCCCAAACCCGGTCGTGGAGGCAATATCCGCCTACGATGCCCTCGGGACGCTGCAGGTGATGGGCGGGTACAAGGCCCGCTGGTTCCAGGCGGCGCTGGCCGCACAGCTCACCGGCCAGCACCTGTTCCTCGACCGTGCCACGCGAACCTTCACCATGTCACCCCCGGACGTCCTCTACTTCCAGCCGCGCCTCCTGCTCAGAGCCGGTTGGTCGCCGATCTTCGTCGAGGGCCAGGCCGGCGTCTGGGCTGCGCTACTCAGCGGGAAAGCGTCCGGCGACACGCAGACCGACGGGTACGACTTGACCATCGGCCTCGCCCTGGACCTCGACCGGCTCGGTCAGGGAAAAATGCCGTTTGACTGGAACTTCCGCCGGCGGTTGCCGCCAACCTGACCGCGTCACCCGCCCGACGAGGCGCTCTGCACGCACGTCGCGTCCGGAATGTTGAAGTAGATCCACCACGTCCCGTCCGGCGCCCGCGCAACGCTGCCCCCGGATGCGCCCGGGAGCTGCATCACCTGGCCGTACGCGGTCCACGTCAGCCCGTCGGAGCTCGTCGCCATCGACTCCACGAGCGCGACGGAGTCGACGTAGTACATGCGGTACCCGCCGGCGCCATCGGGAAGCGTGTCGGGTCCTGCGGCCTCGAGCAGCGTGTCGACCGCAGGCGGGGAGTTGACGTCCCAGGCCACGGCATCCGGTGACGTCCAGCCCTTCGCTGTCTGGTCCCACGAGCTCGCGTAGAGCACTTCCCCGCCGTCGGGCAACGAGAGCATCGTCGGGTCAGCGTCGCCCTGATCGCCGTCGCTGGACTGGACGATCGTGCCGGCCGAAGGGAAATCCGCGGAATCGGACGATTCGCTGCGGAAGAACGCGTGGGGCTTGTCCGCCATGTAGGGGTCCCAGGTGCCGGCGGGCAGTCGGCCGGCCGGCACGGCGTACCAGGCAAAGCGCAGGTCCCCGTTCGGAAGCGCGTAGAGGTCTGGGTCGACCACCTCGGAGAGCGCGTCAAAGTGGGCGTCAAACGACGCGTCGACAAAGCCGGTGCCGTCGTTGACGGCCATTCCGAGCCCGCCGAGCCCGAGCAGCCCCTGGCGCCAGAACCGCGCGGGGTCGGTCCGCAGCGTGTCGATGAGCAGGTCGGGGTCGAGGTCGTTGTAGACGACGATCTGCTCGCCGGTGGCGGTGATGGCGACGTCGGGCACGCTCGCATGCTCGTGGACCAGCTCAGGCGTGCCTTCAAACCACAACCCGTCGGGCGAGGAGAGGCGGTAGACGGCGTCGCACCAGACGGTCTGCTGCGCGTGAAAGAGCTGCATCTGCACGGCGAGCGCGTTCTGGTCGGCGGTCTGCAGGCAGCGCTGGTCGGAGAGGCGGCCGATGAGCGAGAGAAAGTCCATGGGGGCGGAGGGGTCGACGACGGCGGAGCAGGCCGCGGGCGAGGCCGAGTCCGACGGGGCGCTGTCGGCGACGGTCGAGGCGGGGTGACAACCGAGCGCGCCGAGGACGCCGCCGAGCCACCAGGCCGCGGATTCGGGCCTACGCGGTGCGGGCCGAACGGGCATGACGGATCCGGTGGACCCCCGTTGTAGCACGCGCTGGCCGGCATCCGCGCAGCCTCGCAGGACCTCGCAGGCGCCCGGCGCGCGCTAAGCTGGCAAATGTCGCCCGGCGTCCACCGTTTCCACCCCGCGGCCCTCCGGACCGGTTTGTTCGTGGTGCTCGCCGCCTGCGCACCCGTCACGCCGCCAGGGCTGGTGCGGGTCGACGCGGACCACGACGGCTACGACTCGCCCGCCTCCGGCGGCACCGATTGCGATGACGCCAACCCGAACATCAACCCCGCCATGCCCGAGACCTGCAACGGCATCGACGACAACTGCAACGGGCTCGTCGACGACGGCGTTGGGGTCGGCGGGTACGGCGACGCGGACGGCGACGGGTTCGGCGATCCCGCCAACCCCGTGCAAGGCTGCTCCCTCCCCGCAGGCGCCGTCACGAACAACGCCGACTGCGACGATTCAAACGCCACGATCAGCCCCGCTGCGACCGAGCTTTGCGACGGCGTCGACAACGACTGCGACGGCGCCGTGGACGTGAACGCGACAGACGCTGTCACCGCCTACACCGACGCCGACGGGGACGGCTACGGCAATCCCAACGGTGCTGTCCAGGTCTGCGACACGACCGGCTACGCGCTGACCGGTACGGACTGCGACGACACCCGCGCGGACGTGAACCCTGGCGCGTCCGAGCTCTGCGACGGCGTCGACAACAACTGCGACGGCCAGGTCGACGAGGTCGCCAACGAAAAAGCCTGGGCGGACGCCGATGGCGATGGCTACGGCGACCCGAACACCGAGGTCGACGGCTGCGACGTGCCCGCCGGCTACGTCAACAACGCCACCGACTGCAACGACGATGCCTCCGGCGTGAACCCCGCCGCCCCCGAAAAGTGCGACGGCATCGACAACGACTGCGATGGCGAGGTCGACGAGGCCGACGCCGTCGACGCGCCCACCTGGTACCAGGACGCGGATGCCGACGGCTACGGCGGCGCTTCGAGCAGGACTGCTTGTTCGGCGCCGGACGGCTACGTCGCCAGCTCCGACGACTGCCGCGATGCCAACGCCGAGGTCCACCCCGGCGCGCCCGAGACCTGCAACGGCATCGACGACGACTGCAACGGCGTCGTCGACGACAACCCCGTGGACCCGACGACCTGGTACGCGGACGCCGACGGAGACGGTGCCGGGACACCGCTGACCACCGAGTCCGCCTGCACCCGACCCGCCGGCTACGCCGCCAACGCCGCCGACTGCGACGACGCCGACGCTGCGACCGTCTACTGCGATTCCTGCGCCCAGATCCTCGACTCTGGCA
The DNA here is from genome assembly GCA_903844155.1 of uncultured Pseudomonadota bacterium. Lineage (GTDB taxonomy): Bacteria > Myxococcota_A > UBA796 > UBA796 > SXON01 > CAIUMM01. Next base: position 10,356 of record CAIMSU010000223.1, read on the forward strand.
CCTCGACGGGCGATGGCACCTACACCATCAAGCCCGGCAGCGACGCCTACTCGGTCTACTGCTCCATGAGCTGGGACGGTGGAGGGTGGACGGTGATCGCCGACAATGCCTGGGGAGGGACCTGGAGCGAGGCGCTCATCGACGCCGGCAGTGCCTTTGGTGCGCTCGGCACGGACTACGCGAGCCCGGCGCTCTCGGGGGTGCCGTTCACCGACGTGTTGTTCTCAAATGGCACGATGTACGCCCAGTATGACGGCACGAGCGACGGGTCGGGGTCGTGGCTGGACTTCCAGGCCGCCATCCCGGCGAACAATTGCGGCGCCGCCGACGGCTACGCGTTCGAGATGACCGCCGGAAACCTCGCTGGCGCCGACCTGTGCGACACCAACCTCTACGTGAACATCATCGACCTCGACGGCCGCAGCACCTGCACGTCGCCCGGCACCGAGGAGGGCCACGGGCCCGGCTGGAGCACCAAGCGCGACATCGGCTGCCCGTTCGACGATCCGGCATGGTCGAGCTTCATCGCGGATCCGTACGGGCAACTGCCATTCGGGGACACCGACCCGCTCTACTTCCTCGTGCGCTGAGTCGGCGGCCGCCTGCGCCCGAGGAGCAGGCCCACCGCGACAAAGCTGGCGGACAGGAATGGCGCGACCCCGCCATCCGCGCACCCGCACGCGACACCTTCGAGCGGCGGTGGCTGGACCGTCGCCGTGTCGCCGGAGTCAGCAGGTCCGGAGTCAGCGGGGCCGGAGTCAGGCACCCCTGAGTCCTGCTCGCCGGAGTCTCGCACACCCGAATCACCCCCGGTGTCACAGCTGGTGATCGTGGGATCGGTGTCGTTGCAATCGGTGCCGCCGGCGGCGATCGCGTCCACGCCGTCGCCGTCCACGTCGGTCAGGTCAGCTCCGGAGCAGTCCTGGTCGATGCCGTCGTAGGGGATCTCGGTGGCGTGGGTGTTGATGGCGGCGTTGGTGTCGTCGCAGTCCGGGCCGCCGGCAACGATGGCGTCCTCGCCGTCCCCGTCCACGTCCGCGAGATCGCCGCCGGAGCAGTCCTGGTCGATGCCGTCGTAGGGAATGTCGCGGGCGACGGGGGAGATCGCCGGGTCTGTGTCGTCGCAGTCGGGACCGACGCTGCCGTCCGCGCGGGCGTTCGAGGCGGAGTCGTAGCCATCACCGTCCTGGTCGTAATCGTCGGCGCCATCGCAGTTTTCGTCGACGCCGTCGTACCAGATCTCAGCGGCAGTCGGGTGTGCGCGGGGGTCGGCGTCGTCGCAGTCGGTGCCGAGGAACGCGACGCTGTCGTAGCCGTCGCCATCGGCGTCAAAGTCGGAGAGGCCGTCGCAGTTGGCGTCGAGGCCGTCGTAGGGCACGTCGACAGCGCCGGGGTGGACGTTGGAGTTGGAGTCGTTGCAGTCCGTGCCGCCGGCCGAGATCGCGTCGTAGCCGTCGCCGTCCTGGTCGTTCGCGGTGCGGAGAGCGCAGTCGTCCACCAGCCCGTCCGTGGGGTCGTCCGGCGCGCCCACGTAGACGCTCGGGTTGGCGTCGTCACAGTCGGTGCCTCCGTAGCTGGCCGCGTCAAAACCGTCCCCGTCCGCGTCGTAATCGTCAGCACCGTCGCAGTTCTCGTCGACGCCGTCGTACCACATCTCGGTGGCAAGCGGCGAGATCGTGGCGTCGGAGTCGTCACAGTCGGTGCCGAAGGTGCCGTCGGCCTGGGCGTGATCGTCGGCGTCGACGCCGTCCCCGTCGGCATCGTAGTCGTCCGCGCCGTCGCAATTGCTGTCGACGCCGTCGTACCACGCGTCAGCCGCGCCCGGGTAGATTGTGTTGTCGGAATCGTCGCAATCCCCGGAACCGACGACCTCGTCAGCCGCGGCGCTGCAGGCAGCCTCGCTCACGGCCCCGTCGCCGTACCCGTCCCCGTCAACGTCGGCATACCAGATCGTGGCGTCCACGGCTGAATTGTCGACGACGCCGTCGCAGTCCTCGTCGACGCCGTCGCAGTGCTCGGGCGCGCCCGGGTAGATGCTGGCGTTGGTGTCGTCGCAGTCGCCGGCGCAGTCGGTCACGCCGTCGGCGTCGAGATCGTTGCAGCCATCATCGACGAGCAGGGTGAGGTTGCTGGCGAGGTTCCAGCCGTCGCCGTCCGAGCCGCCGTTGTTGTTGACGGCGTTGCCGGCGGCGTAAAGGGTGTAGGTGCCTTCGACGACCGGGGCGGTCCAACTGAAGTCGAAGACGACGGCGGAGGAGGACATTTTGACGGGCGCCGAGTGGGTGATCTCGCTGGAGGAGAGCTTGTCGTTGGAGCCGGCGGCGAGGGCGCCAGAGGACGCGGAGACGTCGAGGCCGGCGTAGGTGTGCGACGCGTCCGTGGTGGAGACGATGAGCGTGACGGTGACGGTGTCGCCGGGGTACACGGTCGTGGAGTCGGTCGCGAACGCAACACTGGTGGTGCCGTCCGCCGTGCCGCCGTGGCAGGCGCCGCAACCGCTCTTGGAACGCCCAGTCTTACCGTTGGTGCTCGCGTGGGCGAGGAACGGCGCCAGCAAGAGCGTCGCGATGAGCCAGGACCAGCGCATGCACGTCATTATGCGCCCACCCTCAGCCCGCGCATGTATGAAAAGCGACGACGTCAGTTTTCATACATCCCTGCGCGCCGATGTATCAAAAGCGACGTCGTCAGTTTTCGTACATGCGGACGACACGGCGGTCAGGAGGCGGTCGATCTGCTCGTTTGAGTGCTCCGCGGAGAGCGTGATCCGCAGCCGCTCCGAGCCTCGCGCCACCGTCGGATAGCGCACGGCACCGACCAGGAAGCCGGCTTCCAACAGCTCTCCCGCCAGCGCCATCGTCCGCGCGCCGGTCACGATCGGGACGATGTGCGCCACCCCGAGCGCGTCGATCCCGAGGTCCTGCAGCCCCGCCCGGAGGCGCGCGGTGTTCGCCGCCAACCGCTCTCGTCGCTCGGCTGTCGCAAGCCGGACCCCGACCGACGCCGCCAGCGCCACCCCCTCCGGCAACGCTGTGGTGTAGATGAACGGCCGCGCCGAAGAGATCAGGATCTCCCTCACCTCCGGCGGTCCGACGACAAAAGCACCCGCAGCCCCGAACGCCTTCCCGAGCGTCCCCACGACGATGTCGGGGGTGACCCCCTCGCCGGCTGCCACGCCTCGCCCCTCAGGCCCGAGGCAGCCCAGCGCGTGGGCCTCGTCCACGACCAGCGTCCGGCCGCGCAACGCCGACTGCAGGCGATCAAACGGCGGAACATCGCCGTCCATCGAGTAGAGCCCCTCGACCACGACCGCGGTCGCTTCATCCGGCAGCTCGGACGCGCCATGCGTGACCACCCGCCTCGCACACCTGGAGAGTCGCAGCCCGTCGATGATCGACGCGTGGTTGTACGCGTCGGACGCGATCATGTCGCCCTCGCCGTACAGCGCGGTGAACACCGCGAGGTTCGCCAGGTAGCCGCTGCCAAAAAGCGTCGCCGGCCGCCCCAGCCACTCGCTCAGCTGCGCCTCCAGCGCGTCGTGCCCGCGCCGGTTTCCCGCGATGAGCCGCGCCGCCCCCGCACCGCCCGACGCCATCGCCGCCTCCACCTCCGGGTGCGCCGCCAGACCGAGGTAGTCGTTGGACGAGAACACGTCATAGACGCGATCCTCGCCCGCGATCAACGCGCGCGTCGCGTCCACGGGCACCTGGGCGCGCAACCGGCGCCGAAGTCCTTGCGCCTCGATCTCCGCGGCCCTCGCCCGCCAACGCGCGCGCCCGCCGAGCCCCGTTGACGCTTCCGCGTCGCCCTCGTCGCCGATCACGCCACGCCGTTGGCGTCCGTGCCCTCAACGCGAACGCCCGGCCGCAGGCTTGCGGGGTGCGGCTTGTGCGGCGGCGGGCGGATGACCATGCCCTCGCGCTCGATCATCTCCAGGTCCTCCGCCGCTTCTCGCCCAGCGGTCGTCAGGTAGTTCCCGAGCATGACTCCGTTGGCGCCGGCCCGGAAGATCTCGCTCTGCCGCTCGCCGAGGTTCACGCTGCGACCGCCACAGACGATCAGATCCTTCGTCGGCAGCACCAGCCGGTAGAGCGCGATGATCTTGAGGCAGTCGAGCGCTGTGAGCTCGCGGTTGGCCTCCAGCGGCGTGCCCGGTCGCGGATTGAGGAAGTTCAACGGGACGGAGTCGACGTTCAGCTCCCGCAGCTCCATCGCCAGCTCGATGCGCTGGGCCCAGCTCTCGCCCATCCCGAAGATGCCGCCCGAGCACGTGTACATCCCGAGGTCACGGGCGGCCTTGATCGTGTCCACCTCGTCGTCGTAGGAGTGGCTGCTCACGATGTTCGCGTGGAAGGAGCGGGCGGTCTCGAGGTTGTGGTGGACGGCCTGCATGCCCGCCTCCTGCAGCTCGGCCAGCGCGTCCTTGCCCATCAGCCCGAGCGATGCGCACGTCTGCATGCCGGTATCGTCCCGGATCGCGGAGACCGCCGCCTTCATCGTCTCCAATTCCTTCCGATTCGTCATCGCGCGCCCGCTGGCGACGAGGCTGAACTCGCGCACGCCGTTCTCCCAGGCGAGCTTCGCCTCGGCCCGCAGCGTGTCGACGTCCTTGAGCTGGTACTTCGGCGCGTCGGTCTCAAAATGGGCGGACTGGCTGCAGAAGCTGCACACCTCCGGGCAGCGCCCCGACTTGGCGTTGGAGATGCCGCAGGTGTTCACGAAGTTGCCCTTGTGCTCGCGCCGGACCGCTTGCGCGCACGCCCACAGCGCTTCGAGGTCGTCGGGGTCGGTCAGCGCGACGATCGCCCGGGCGTCATCGTCCGATATGCCGATGCCGCGCTCGGCGTTTTCGGCGATGGTCTTCCAGTCGAGGGCAACGCGCATGGGGGCTCCGGCGGGCGCCGGAGATAACCGATGCCCCGCGACGAGGCGCAGCGATCGCGCCCAGACGGGCGGCGTTCAGCGGCGGCGGCGAGCCAGCAGCGCCCCGGCCAGCAGGGCCGCTCCGAGCACGCCATCACCGGCAGGCGACGTGGCGCATCCACATCCGGACGGCGAAATATTCAACGTCGCCGTACCCTTTCCGCCGTTTCCGCCGTTCCCCGAGCCCGAGTCACCACCGCTGTCCCCGACCGGACCGGTGTCCGGGCACGGTAGATCGCTGCCGTCACAATCCTGGTCGATGCCGTCGCCGCACGTCTCGACCGCGCCTGCGTAGATGAGCGGGTTGGAGTCGTCGCAGTCCGGGCCGCCGACGACGCTGGAGTCCTGGCCATCGCCGTCCACGTCCGTCAGGTCGCTGCCGTTGCAGTCCTGATCGATGCCGTCGTACGGGATCTCCGTCGTCGGCGCGCCGACGGTGGGGTCCGCGTCGTTGCAGTCGGTGCCACCCCAGTCGGTGCTGGCGACGCCGTCGTTGTCGACGTCCGCGTCGTCCGAGTCGATCTCCATGTAGTAGAAATACTGCTCGGCAGCGGCCGAGAAGGACGTCGGAACCGTCGAGGACGGGTAGCGGTAGCTCGCCGTCACGCGTCCGAACCAGGGGTCCGCGGTGCCATCCTGCTCGTAGTAGTAGTACCAGCCGTCCGGCATCCACGCGCCGATCGCGTAGGTGCTGCCCTTGTCGAGCAGCCAGTGCGGGCTCGCCGAAGCCCATCCCTGCCCATCGTGGGGGAGGTCGGTGCCGTCGATCTGCTCCACGAGGTTGTAGGTGTCTCCATCGAGCTTGTAGAGCACCAGAACCGGGGTGACGTCGGACGCGTGGTTGTTGTAGACGCCAAACCGGAGACCGGAGACACCGGCGGCATGCGCGACGTCGACGCGCACGACCTTCAGCATGTCGCCGTTGTTGTTGTAGACGTCGGTGTTGCCGATGGTGTCGGTCGTGGTCGCATGCGCGGTCGACACGCCGAGCGCGAGGGAGAGGAGCAGGGTGGCGATCAACGGTGTCTCCGGGACAGCGCGGATTGTAGCCGGTAACGGCCGCCGCTGCCGGCGCTACTCGGCGAGCACGAAGTCGTCTAGCGCCTGCGCCCCGTTGGTCATCGAGTTCACGACGATGCCGAGGACGACGTTTTCGGGCGGTGCCGCGGACCCGAGCGTCGCCACCATCCACGTCGCCTGGATGCTTCGGGACCCACCGGCGTCGTTGTTCGGGATGAACATCCAGGTGTAGTACTGCTGGTCGACGGTCAGGTAGGTCACGTTCAGCGTGGCGGGCACGCGCATCCACGTGCGCTCGATGGCGACGCGCCCAAAATCCGACGTGTCGACCCACCGCCACTGAACCATCGAGTTCACGTCTGCCGTGACGCCAAGCGCAAGGTTGATCGTGCTGAAGGTCTCCGCCTCCAGCGACAGGCAGTCGCCGTCGATGAAGCACTGCTCATCGCCATTGAACGTGCGCGTGGACGTGACGTACGTCGTCGGCTGGATGTCCATCGGGTTCGTGGCGACGTTCGCGACCATCAGGTCGTTGATCGCGACAGTCGACGTGAACCCCACCGCGGCGCCGCGCACCCCGTCGAGCGAGCGGGTCCCGTCGTTCAGCGCGTTGACAGCGTCGTCTGAGAGGGTGTTGACGGCGTACCCGGTGGTGGTGGTCTGATCGATGTTGGTGTCGAGCCAGGCGTCGAGGTTGATCGTCGCGGCCTCCAACGCGCCCGTTGACGGGTCATCGTCGGCATGCTCGAACATGTACCCGCACAATTCGTCGAGGGTCTGCGGCGCCTCGGGGAGTTTTTTGCAGCCCGCGCCGAGGAGCATGGGGGCGACGAAGATTGCGATGGACGAACGGTTCACACGCGCAGTCTACGCCGATTCTGGGGGGGATGGCGACGATCAGGTTGAGGTGTGGTCGCGAATTGTCATGGGTCGGTCGGAGGGGACCCAGCCACGATCACGGGCAGGCCCAGGTGAAGTTGAACGGGGTGGTGTCCCACTGCGTGGTGTCCGGGGGAACGCTCCCGGTCGGCGTCGCGGCGCCCCAGTGCGCTCTCGCGGGGTGAACGGGGTCCCCGTCACCGTACTCGAATGTGACGGTCGCAAAGGCGTCAGTCCGCGAAACCACCCTTTCTCCCTCCCACGTCCACGTCTCCCCACAGCCGGAGAGGAGATGGTCACCATCCCACACGAACGAGCTGTCGTATTGGCTCGCCGGTTCGGACGTCTCGGAGAGCATGTGGTCGCCGTCGAACGCGAACAGGATGCTGTAGTTGCCAGCACTGCCCTCGGTTTGCAGCTCGGTCCATCCTGCCACCGCGGAGTAAGTGTTGAGCGTGACGGAGTCCAAAGAGCCGTCCTGTGTGTCGTCATGCAGGGTCACCGTATGGGCGGCGCGGTCGCACGTTTCGGTGATGCCGTCGTTGGACTGCCAATCGTCGAAGTACGACGATGAAACCTCCTCCGTGAGGCAACCATGCTCGTCCCAGGCGTCCGTTGTCGTCCCCTCGAAGCCGTCGTCGTACACTTCGTCGGAGACGCGGTGGCCGTCGGCGTCGAACGTCTTCAACTCAGTCCTGTCGCCGTTTTGTCCGACGATGCTCACCGTGCAACCCGCGTTCCTCGGCTCAAGCCAGGTCTGCCCGCAGTCTGAACCGAGGAGCCCCTCACCGGCGGGCTCCGCGGGCCACCATTGATTCGCCCACTTCGGGTCGGCGACGCCAAACTCCGCGGTGTCCCGCGCGCCGGTGTCCGAATCCGGCGGCCGGTGACCGCAGGCGAGGAGCACCCAGAGCAGATGTCACCTCACCCCGAGATTGTAACCGGGAAAACGCCCGGTGGGCTAAGTCAAAGGCGCTCGTAAGCGGAGTTCTGTGCCCGGGCTCTGTCGCCATCACCCGGGTGGAAGCCATTCCTCTACGTCGACCGTTACCGGCCGACTTTAGCAGCCAACCCGGGTCCATACGCGGGCCACGCGGACCCTTCTTGGCCTTGCTCCGGAGGGGGTTTGCCTGGCCGCCCCTGTCACCAGGGGCGCCGGTGCGCTCTTGCCGCACCCTTTCAATCTCACCGCGACCCGAAGGCCGCCCCGTCGTCGCCGCCGCTCGACCGGGCAAGCCCGGATGACGTCGGCAATCGGGGAGGCGCCGACGATGCCCTCGCGGGTGTCGGCGTCCTGGCGTTCTGCTCTCTGTTGCGCTTTCCTCCAGCTCACGCTGACTGGGCGTTACCCAGCCTCCTGCCCTATGGAGCTCCGACTTTCCTCCCGCAGGTCACCCTGCCGGCGGCTTCCTGAGCGCCTTTGACTCGATCATCGCCTATGCCGCGAGGTAGCACGGGGCCAGCGCGCGCTGCATCGTCAGAACAGCAGCGCCCCGAACTCAAAATCAAGGCCAAGATCGAGCGACAATGGCGTCGTGTCCGACGGCGTGTACCCGGCGCCGACATGCCCGCCGAGCCGCAGCCGGGCAGAACTCCCGAGCGGCACCGAGTAGCCGCCGCTCCCACCGGCCGCGAACGTTGCCGCGCCATACGTCGAAGCGCCCCACACGTACGGCCCGCTGTAGGCGCCGACCATGCGCTCCTCCGACGCAATCGCCTCGAAGTAGTATGGCAATTCCAGCCGGCCGCCGACGGTGGTGATGCCGCTCTTGGTGCCGGCGCTCTCCAGCGTCAACTCGTAGCCCACCATCGGCGTGCCACGCAGCCCCAAGCGCGGTGCGATGCCGTACTCGACCGCGAACGGCGTAAGGTCAAACTGCAGGATCGTCTGCGAGCCGTTGCTTCCCACGCCAACCAGGGGGAGCCCAAAGGCAGCGTAGAACCTGTGAGGATCCCCTTCGGCCGCCGCCGCTCGACCCGAGATCAACGCGACGACCAGCAACACGGACCCCACGCCCCTACCCTCCCGCCGCGTAGCGCACGCACGCGTAGAATTTGTCCGAACATGCTGCGCTATCGCCGCAGGTGCCGTGGTCGCCTTCGCAATCCGCCACGAGCGCCGAGCTCAGCCAGCCGCCGCAGGACTCCAGCGTGTCGTAGCAGGCGATGTTCGGCGAGGCCTGCATGCACGTGGCCCAGTCCGCGTCACAGCCGAGGCCGCCGCAGGTGTTCAGCGCGTCGTAGTTCGTGGCGTTGCCCGCCTGAAGATCGGCGGTGCAGGTCGGTGGGTCGGCGTTCGCTGCGGCGCCGCACGTGTAGTAGGCGTCGTTCGTGGCGGCCGCATCGTCGAGGTACGTCAAAAAGCAGGTCTGCTCGACGTCGTCCTGGGTCTTGCATGCGAGGAACATGGCGAGGAGCATGCCTAAGCATACCCCGATGTGGCGCGAAGGACGCGGACGGCCCGCTCGGGCCCGTGCCTCGCCGCCACGAATTCGACGGCGGCCTCCCGGGCACCCGCCCCGAATTCCGGAAGCGGGTCCACGTCCGGATCCGCGAGAACCGCCATCGCCGCTTCGGGCAGCCCCCCAACGGGCGAGCCAACGGTCGGGATGCCTCGGGCCGCCGCCTCGACCAGCACGAGACCAAAGCCCTCCGCGCCCGTTCCGTCGCTGTCGGTGCGGGAGAGGAGGACGGCGGCGTGGTGGCCGTCCCAGGGGATCCCGGCGCGGGCGAGGCGGCCAGTGAACGTGGCGCGAACACCCAGATCGCGGGCGAGGAGTTCAAGCGCGGAGCGGGCGGGGCCGTCGCCGACAACGGTGAGCGGGCGACCACAGCGCGCGGCGAGGCGGATGGCACGGTCCACGCCCTTGAGCGGGCCGAGGCGGGCGATCGCGAGGAGCGCGTCACCGGGGATCGCGCGAGGAGCCGGCGCGAGCGGCATCGGGAGGACGGTGTGGGGTGCAGCAAGCAGGCCGCCGAGGAAGCGGGAGACGGGCAGAAGCACAGCGCCCCGCTTCACGGCGTCGAGGCCGGGCTGGGCGGCAGTACGGGTGAGGTCGGAGCCGTGAAAGACAGCGGAGACGTCGGCGCGGCCGATGAGGGAGACCGCGAGGGGCCAGGTCGCGGCGACGACGCGGTCGCCGGACTTCAGCCGCGGCAACACCTGCGCAGCCACCCAGACGTGCCCCCAGGTCTGCCACGATCGGCCCCAGAGCGGCGTCGTCCCCACTGACCCCACCCTCCTCGGCGTATACACCCGAACTTCCTCGCCCGCGGCGGTCAACGCAGCCGCCGTGTCCGCCGCCCAGGACGCGATCCCCCCGTCCATCGGCGGAAAGTCCATCGTGACCAGATGCCAGGTCATGCCGCTCCAGAGCGCGGGGCCGTCACGCGCTCAATCGCGGCGATCACCCGGGCAACGTCGATCCCCCGCATGCAGGCGTGGTCCCCGACGGCGCACACGGCCCCGCCGAAGCGCGAGCACGGTCGACACGGCAGCGGCAACTCGACCGCCTCCCCAGCGTGGCACCAGAACCCGTCTGCCGATGTTGTCGGCCCAAAAATCCCGACAACGGGGAGACCTACCGCCGCCGCGAGGTGCAGCAGGCCCGTGTCGCCGCCAACCAACGCGCAGGCCCCGTTCATCGCCTCCAATGTCCGGACCCAGCCGTCCTCGCAGACGCCGCCGATGTCCGCGATCGCCGCCTCATCGCCGGGACCTCCGAGCGCGCGGACAGGCCCCGGCCAGGCCTTCGCCAGCGCGCGCCAGTACGGCCAGCGCTTCGTGGCGTGCGCCGCCCCCGGCGCGATGATCAGCGTGCCGCCTCGCTCCGCGGCCGGGAACCAGGGAGCCGGCGCGACCGCCACGCCTGCCGCCAACGCGTACCGGTCGACGACGAGATCGCCGGGCCGCGTCTTGAACGCGACATGCAGGCGACGACGCAGGTCCTGGCGTTCGACGCCACGGACGTTCCGGCCGAGCGTCAGCCTCCGGCTCGCGGGCGAGTTGTGGAGGTCGACGATGGGGACGTCGGGAAGCACGTCGCCGGGGACGTAGACCGCGCTGACACCCCGGGCGCGAGCGATGAGGTCCGCGTAGCGTGGCAGCGTCAACACGCCCGTGTCGCCCGGAAAGGCCGCAGTGATCGCGCCGACGAGCACAACGTCCCCGAGCGACGAGAGGCGAACGAGGACACGATCAGGCGGCATGGGGGGTCGGCCTATAATCCAAACGCGCTCCGAACCGCCGCCGCCTTCTTGCAACTCTGTTGCCGTATCAGGCGAGTTGGATTATCATGGAGTCGTGCTCCTCCTCGCCCTGATCCCGCTCGCCGTCGCGCCCGCGCTGGACGCCGGTGCCAGGCGCGTGCTGGCGGGCGACCGCGCCTCCGAGCGGCTCTCGGCGTTGGACGCGTGGATGGCCGTGGTGGTGAGCGGCGTGGTGCTGCTCGACGTGCTGCCCGAGGGGATCGAAGAGCTGGGCATCTACGCGATCGTCGTGGCCTTCGTCGGCGCCGTGCTCACAAGCGCCGCCCACCACGGCGGCGGCGACCGCTGGCTTGGCATCGCTGCGCTCGTTGGCCTCGGCGCCCACTCCTTCCTCGACGGCGTCGCCATCGAGAGCGCGAACGCCGCGAGCGCTCTCGGCATCGGAGCGGCGATCGCCCTGCACAATACACCGGCGGGGGTGGCGATCTGGCGCGCGGCGGGGCGTCATGGCCCTCCCGTTCTCGCGCTCGCCATCTGCGCCACCCTCCTCGGCGGCGCTGCGGGCGGGTTTGGCGTGGCGACCGGCGGTCCCGGCATCGCACCCCTGCTCGCCGGGATCCAGTGCTTTGTTGCCGGCTCCGTCCTCCACATCGCGACGGACGCCGCGATGCCGCGTGCCCGCCCCCCTGCGCCCACCGGCGCCCCCGCCCGTCCCGGTGCGGCCGCCCGATGGAGCGCCGTCGGAGCGCTTGTCGGGGCCGCGACTGTCGGGCTGGTCTGCCTCGTTCACCCCGCCGAAGCGCCGCTGGCGACCGAGCTCCAGCCCCTGCCCACCGCACTCGCGCTCTGGCTGGAAGGTGGCCCGTGGATCTTCGTCGGCCTCCTCGGGCTCACCCTCGCCGCACCCCGCCTCCCAGACCGCACGATCCCAGCGTTTGCCGGTGTTTTTGCAGCCGCCGCCTGGCTCGGCCCGATGGTGACCGGCGTCCAGGCGGCATGCCTCGGCGCGCTCCTCGTCCTGCGCCCGCCGGAAGCCGAGGGCGGCAGGGCTGCTTCCCACGACGTCGTCGCCGAGGTCGCCCCCTGGCTGCTCGCCGGGCTCGTTGCTGCGAGCCTCGTGGAACCCTGGATGGCACAGGACCTCGCCCGCGTCCCGGTCGGCGTACAGCTCGTCACCGCCGCGCTTCTGCCCTGGTTCGTCGCGTCGCCCCTGGCGCTCGCACCCGTTGCAGCCGTGCTCGTCCACAAGGGCGCGGACCCCAGCGTCGCGGTCGCGCTGACCGTCCCGGCGCTGCTTTCGCCGGCCACCCGGATCGAGCAGCTCCTCGCCAGCGCTGTCGCCCTCGCCGTAGCAGCCCTCGCGTTCTCCTCATCCGTCCCCTTCGCCATCCCCGACCTGCACGCCTCGGCGGCCCACCCGCACAGCCTCATCGAGTACGCGTCGGGCACCGCGGTGGCCGTGCTGACCCTCGCTGCCCTGCTCCGGGCTGGCTTGTTCGGGTTCGCCCGCACGCTCTCCACGGCGCGATAACGGCCGCGGCATGGTCGTCTACCGCCTCTCCGCCCCAAGCCCCGGCACGCACCGCCTGCATGTCGAGGCGACGTTCCCGCGCGGCGGCACCTTCGCGTTCCCGAGCTGGGCGCCGGGCAGCTACTTGCAGCGCGAGTTTGCCAGGAACCTTCGTGATCTCTCGGCATCCACGCCCGAGGGCGGTCCCCTCCCCTACTCACGCGTTTCCCGGAATGAATGGCGTGTGGACGTTGTCGGACCGGTGGTCATGCGGTACGAGGTCTACTGCCGAGAAAAGAGTGTTCGGACGCCGTATGTCGATGAGTCCCTGTGGTTCTTCCTCCCCTCCAACGTCCTGCTGTACGATCCCGCTGACACCAGCGCCGGCTTCGAGGTCCGATTCGACGTTCCCCGCGGCCTGACCGCCGTCTGCGCGCTTGGTGAGCGCCACAGCCATGGCCCCGGCGAATCCGCCTGCTTCCACGCCGAGACCGTCGACAAGCTGATGGACGCCCCGATCAGCGTCGCCGCGTTTGAGCACACCGAATTCGCCGTCGACGGCATCGCGCACCACCACTGGATCGAGCCCGGCCACAACGGGGACATCGCCAGGATGAACGCGGACCTTGAGCGTATCGTACGCGCCGCCCGGGACACCGTCGGCGTCCTCCCGTACGGCGTCTACCACTTCATCAGCCTGACCATGGCGCGGGGACACGGCGGCCTCGAACACAACGACTGCAGCGTGCTGCTCCGGCCCCGCCTCGGGTTCGCGGACCCGAAGGGCTACGAAGAATTCCTCACGTTGGCCGCCCATGAACACTTCCACGCCTGGAACGTGAAGCGGATCCGACCCGCCGGCCTGGGCCCGCCGTTTGACTACCGGCGGGAACACTACATCTACGATCTCTGGTGGCTGGAGGGCGGCACGGTCTACTACGAGGAGCGCATTGCCTACCGGGCGGGTGTGGTCTCGGCCGACCGGCACCTGGAGCGCATGGCCGAGCTGGTCCGGGACCTGCGCTCCCAGCCAGGCCGCCTGCACCAGTCGCTTGAAGACTCGAGCTTTGACGCCTGGATAAAGCTGTACCGCCCGGGCGAGGACAGCAAGAACTCGACGATCAGCTACTACCTCAAGGGCGCGGTGGTCGTGTGGGCCATGGACCTGGAGCTGCTGGCGTTGACCGGTGGAAAGCGAGGGGTCGACGACCTCCTTCGGTGGCTGTGGACGGAGTGGGGCGCTCGCGACCTGGGTTTTCCGGACCGGACGGCCCTGCTGGAGGGCGCAGCCCGGATCGCCGGCGCCGATCCGGACGGGGGCTGGGCGAGGTGGTGGGACCGGCACGTTTGCGGGACGGGCGAGGTGGAGATCGAGGCGGCCTGCGAGAAGGCGGGGTTGCAGCTTCGATGGAGCGGCGGCGGGACGCCCTGGCTCGGCGTCGAGACACAGAGTGGCGAGCGCATCGTCGTCAGCGCTGTCCGGGAGGATGGCCCGTCGGCGACCGCGCTCGCTCCGGGAGACGAGATCCTGGCGTTCAACGACGAGCGCGTGCTCGGCTCGGACCTCGGTGACCGGCTGAAAGCGCTCAAAGCGGGCACCGACATGCGCATCCTCGTCGCCCGCGACGGTCGCATCCTGGAACGGAAGGTCACGCTCGGTCTCTCGCCGCCCACCGAATTGAAAATCGAGCGGGCTGCGGCTATTACCGACGGGATACAGGCGGTTCGGACCGCCTGGCTTTCCCTGCCTCCTTCGGCCCACACCCCCTGACCCCCGACACGACGGACGCCGCACCATGCCGGTCCCGCCCAAGAGCGCCCCCGCATCCAAGCAGCAGGAATTGCTGCTGGCTGACGACGACGCGGCGGGCGAGAAGACCCGCAAGGTCCACCTCCTGCGCAGCGGCCCGTCGCGAAAGGTGGTCGTCAACACGCTGCGTGTCGTCGCCGGTCGGGACATGCTCCGCTATGTGACGTTGGAGGAGGATGAATCGGTAGTTATCGGCCGCGATGAGACGGCGACGCTCTCGCTGACGGACGCCTCAGTCTCGCGCCGGCATGCCAAGGTCCGGTTGATGGACGGCCAGGTGCTCGTGGAGGATCTGGGGTCGACGAACGGGACCGCGGTCAACGGCCAGATCATCGACCGTGCGGCGCTGAACGTTGGCGACCACCTTGAGATCGGCGCCGTCTCCTTGCGCCTGGATCTGTTGAGCCTCGAAGAGGTCGGCCACCTCGAAAGCGTGCTTGAACGCCTGCAAGGTGCGAAGCGCGACCCGCTCACTGGCTTGCACACACGCGCGTACATGGACGACGAGCTGCCCGACCTGATGCAGCGCTGCGGTCGGTCCAAGGTCGACCTCTCCTGCGTTTTTCTCGACATCGACAACTTCAAGCAGGTGAATGACCGGTTTGGCCATCAGGTTGGGGACGACGCCCTCGTCGCCGTCTCCCGGCTGCTGATGGTCAGCCTGCGCGACTCGGACCCGAGCGTCCGGTACGGCGGCGAGGAGCTACTGATGGTGCTTCAAGACTCCAACGAGAGCGCCAGCTACGAGGTCGCCGAGCGCATCCGCAAGGCGATCCACGGCCACGACTGGGCGCGCACCTCGGCCGGGCTGCGCGTGACTGCGTCGATGGGCGTCGCCCAGTGGGACGGGGTCGAGTCGCAGAAGGACTGGATCGGCCGGGCAGACAAGGCGTTGTACGCCGCCAAGGCGAGCGGCAGGAACCGGGTCATGCGGGCGAGCGAGGCGAAGTAGGGGCTACTCGACGACGAGGAAGGCAGACCCGGCCCAGCTCGCGGCGTCGTCGGAATACGGTGCGCCGATGATGATGTCGTCGAGGCCGTCGCCGTTGGTGTCGCCGGCACCAGACACCGTCGAACCGGCCTCTCCCGACGCCGCGTAGTCCGAATCTGCCCGGGTGAGGTCGTAGGACGCGGGGGTCGCCCGGCCGCGAATCATGTAGGCGCCACACGTGCTGCCGATGAGGAGGTCGGCGAAGCCGTCGGCGTCGACGTCGCCCGCGCCCGCCACGCCGTCCCCCGCGTAGCAGTCGGCTGTCACCCCCGTAAAGACAGCGTCGGCGGATGCCAGATCCCCGCTTGCGAGCGAAGCCGTCCCGAGCACCAAAAACACTGCACCCGTTGACGACCCGGCAGCGGAGTCCACCGGTCGCCCGAAGAGGAGATCCGCGTAGCCATCGCCGTTGACGTCGCCCACCCCCGCGTCCGTCCCCGGCAGTTGCTCCTCCGCGGCGCCGCTGTACGCCGCATCTGCGTCCCCCAGCGACCGGGAGATCGGCGCCGCCTCGCCACGAAGCAGGTAGACAACGCCGAAGCCGGGGTAGCGATCACTCCCGACCAGGACGTCGTCGAAACCATCGCCGTCGACGTCCCCGGCCGCCGCCACGGTCCGGCCCGCCATCTCGCCGCGGGCCTCGCCTGTGAATTCCACCGAGAGGGACGCGATGCTCCCCGACTCGGGCGTCCCGCCCCCGAGCACGAGGAACGCAGCCCCGGCGTCCTCGCCTGCGTCGTCGTTCGCTCCCGCCCCCAGGACCAGATCGGCGAACCCGTCGCCGTCCACATCCCCCGCGCCCGCCGCGTCACTGAGCAGCCCGGTGTAGACGGCATCGGCCGCTCCGAGCCCCCGCGAGGTCGGGGCCGAGCCCCCAAGGACGAGCCACGCCGCTGCGTAGGCGCCCGCGTCGGTCGTGTCTGCACCCGCGAGGACGATGTCGTCGTACCCGTCACCGTCAACGTCGCCCGCCTTGGCAACCGCGCACCCGATCCCGTCTGCGGCCCCCTCGCCCGTCAAGATGACGTCGGCCAGTCCCAGGTCGCCGGACGTGTGCGCCCGCCCGCCGAGGATCACGTAAGCGACGCCTGCCTCGCTCCCACCCCGGTCACTCCCGTACGCCCCCACGATCACGTCCGCGTACCCATCCCCGTTGACGTCCCCGAGGCCGGCGACGCCGCTCCCGGCGTGATCCGCGGCCGCCTCGCCGACGAATTCGACGCCGACTGCGCCAAGATCGAGCACCGTGTCCTTCGCCCCGTCGCAGTCCTCGTCCACCTCGTCGCCGACGATCTCGGCTTCTCCGGGGTTCGCGTTCGGGTCGGCGTCGTCGCAGTCCCCGGACACGGGCGCCCCGGTCCCGGTGACGCAGTCGAGGCTGGAGCCCGGCCAGGTCCTGTCGGTCCCGTAGTTGTCGTTGTCGTCGTCGACCCAGCATTGGTCGACGCCATCGCAGTCCTGATCGATGCCGTCGCCGATGATCTCGTTCGCGTGTGGGTGGATGGCCGGGTCGGAGTCATCGCAATCGTTGCCGCCCGCGGACACCGCCGTGTATTCGTCGTCGTCGGCGTCCCCAAGGTTCTGCACCGAAATCGTGACGGTCGCCGTGCGGGTGTTTCCGGCCGAGTCCGTCGCCTGCGCCGAGACGGTGTGGTCGCCATTCCCGAGCCCACCCGTGCTTCGAACGGTCTCCACGCGCGAGGACGCCGAGGTGAGGATGACCTGCCCGTCCACCAGCAGGTCGAGGGTCGCGACGGCGCGGTCGTCGGACGCCTCGGCGTCGATGCGAAAGTAGTCTTCGACGACGTCGCCGTCATTCGGTTCGAACAGCGCGACGCGCGGCGGCGATGAGTCCACCGGCGCGGACATCTCCCCCGAGTCCGCCGCGGGGGGCCCCGAATGGTGCCTTGTCGCCTCCGGGGAGGGCGCGCCGCAGCCAGCCATCCACACGAACGGAAACGCCCAGATCATGTCGTCAGAATACGCCACTTGCTGCGAGATCCCATGCTCCGCGCCGAATTCTTGATAGCTCCCCACCCCGGAGCGCCCGATGGAATGGATCAAAAAGCTCAAGACCTCCGTGACCACCGCCGTCCAGGCCGGCGCGGAGACCGTCGCCACCGCGGGCGATGATGAGCTTGGACGCGAGGATCTGCTGCGCGATGCCTGCGACGGCATCCTCAAGCTGAAGCGCTTTGGCGCGAGGGGCAAGGAGGTTTTCCCGCCGGGGGTGGTCATCCACGTCACGGCGCGCGGGGGCAGCCTGGAGAGCTTGCGCCGCTTTGTCGTCGACCCCCAGTTTGAGCGGGATCTCGACGCCATGCTGCGAAACCGCCTCGTCGAACCTGGCCTGCTTCCCGCGCGCAAGTACGACGTGCAAGCGGGCGACCTCAACCGGGTGAGCGTCGAGGACGACACGATGGGCGTGCAGGCGCAGTTCGTGATCGAGGGAGGCGACAAGGACGGCGATGTGCACCTCGTGGCGCTCTCCGCGCGTGAATGGCGACTCGGACGCGGGCGCTGGCACCAGGAGTCCGGCGACGATCAGCGCGTTGCCAACGACGTGATCCTCACCGAGACGCTCCCCTGGATCAGCCGGGCTGCGGCGGTGATCGAGCGAAAGGGCGCGTTCCTGGAGGTCGTGAGTCGTCAACAGAAGGACTTTCTGGTAGTCGTGAAGGCAGACGGTGCGAAGATTCGTCCGCACCTCACGGCCTCGGGCCGCGCGCCCGTCGCTGTGGGGGACCGCCTCGAATTTCACGATGGAGCGTCCGGTTTGCTCACCCTGCGCGTCGACAAGCTGCCATGATCGTCAAGCTGGACTCCTCCCGGTACGCCGTGGACTTCTCGCAGGTCAAGCGCCCCGGTCAGGGCGTGATGAGCATGTTTTCGAAGCGCACGGTGGAAGTGGACGCCTACGCCGTTGGGCAAGCGCTCCGGGCCGTGCTGCGACACTGCTCGACGCTGGACGTAGAAGGCAGGTTGCAGGTGTGGAATGACTTCCGGCTGTTCCTCGACCGCACGGACTACGAGGAGCTGCGCAAGAAGGCGCCTACGTTGCAGCACCAGCTCGGCCCGGCGTTGGAGGACGAGGTTCTCAAGCTCAAAGCCAGCTACCTCGGCGCGCCGGTGCTGCGCCTCCACGTGGATGAAGGCGGCGAGGTGGAGCCCGGCCATGGCGTGCTCAAGGTCGACTGGAACGCGGATGAGAGCGGTGTCCCCTCGGCTGCGGGCGAGGTGACGGTGAGGCTCGACAAGCCGGGGAGCCCGGGCAGGCCCGCGACGGGCGCGAAGACGGAGCGTGCCGGAAGCGCGCTGCTCAAGCACGCCCAGGGCACGTTCGCGCTGGTCTCGGGGCTGCACTACGTGGTCGGTCGCAGCTTCCCGAACGCGGGGCCCGAGCACATCGCGATCCCGGGCGCGAGCGGCCGGATCAACAAGCGGCAGGTGACGATCGACGTGGAGGGGACGATGGCGCTGATCAGCCGCGAACCTGGGGAATCCAACCCGGTGAGCGTGAACGGGCAGGCGCTGGCCGTCGGCGGGTCGACGAGGGTGCCGTTGCCCGCTGAATTGCTGCTGTCCAACGAGCTCAAGCTGGAGATCCTGCCATGCTGAGCACGCCGAACTGGCGACCCTGGCCGCGCATGGACGCAGCCGCGCGCACGCACGCCGGAAAGGTCCGCGCCAACAACGAGGACGCGCTGCTTTGCAAGCCGGAAGCTGGCTTGTTTGCGGTCGTCGACGGGATGGGGGGCGAGGAGTCGGGTGAGGTCGCCGCAGCCATCGCGATCGCCACCCTGGCGCAGGTCGCGGACCAGACCGGGCCGAGCGAAACGTTGCTGGCCCGGGCGTTTTCGGAGGCCCGGGAGCGCGTGCTCGCGGAGGGGGTGAAGAACCCGCTGCACGGCAACATGGGGGCGGTCGCGACCGCCGTGCGTTTCGAGGACAACGGCCGGTTCATCGGGGTCGCGCACGTCGGCGACACACGGCTCTACCGCGTCGACAAGCGCGGCGTTCGCGTGCTGACGACGGACCACGTCCAGGCGATGCCGGACCAGCCAAACCGGCAGGCCGTAGCGCGCGACCTGGGCCGCAAGCAGATGCAGGACGGCTGGGTGGAGTCGAGCCGCTACGCCGTCGGCATGGGCGATCTGCTCGTGCTGTGCAGCGATGGGCTCTACGGGCCCGTCGAGCCAAAAGAGCTGGAGAGCACGCTGATCGCCATCCAGCAGCGGAAGATGGACGCGGACAGCGCCGCGCAGAAGCTCGTTGCGCTGGCGCTCGCGCGGGGCGGGCCGGACAACGTCACGGTCGTGGTCATCCGGGTCGGGCGATTCCGGCGGGGCCGACGCGTCCCGCGGTTGACGCTCGCCGTGGCGATCCCCGTGCTGCTGCTGCTCATCGGACTCGCGTCGGTGACGGGCGTGTGGGGCGGGCTCGACGGCCTCGGCAGGCACCCGAACGTGCTCCCGCTCGCCGTCGACCGCGACGTGGTCCTCAAGGTCACAGACGCGACCGCGCTCGGCGCAGGTGCCAGGACGGAGGTCAAGCCCGGCGTGATGTTCGACGTCCGCGGCGCCGATCTTTCCGGACCCGCCTGGACGTTGCACCTCGACAAGGGCGCCCACGCGCGCATCGACCGCGCCGTCCTCCGCATCGACGGTGACCTGCACGTGGAGCTGGACGACGGCTCCGACGTCACCTTCGTCGACAGCCGGATCCAGGCGGGGTCGCTCACGATCACGGCCACCGGCCCCCGACCGCCGCAGGTCTCGTTCCTCGGCATCATCGGCACCGTCGGCGCGCTGTCGATCGACGGCCAGATCACGCCGACCGTCAACGCCGTCTACGGGACGGGCTTTGACCCGCTCGCCGCCTACCCAGCGCCTCCGAGCGGCCCACCACCGGGTCCGAACCCCTGATGCCGATCCTGATCGAGGTCGGCCTGCTGGCGCTGATCGCGGTCCTTGGCGCGATCGGGGCCAACTTCGCCGTACACGGGGTCCTTGGGGCGGCAGCGCTTCGGGGGCTGACGGGTCCGGGGCTGGACTCGGCTGGCGTCCTCGCGGCCGGTCAGCGCGCGCAGATCGAGTGGGTCGCCGCCGTCGCCCTGCTCGTCGTGGCGCGGGTCATCGCGAGTCGGCGCAGGGGCACCCACATCCCCACGCCGATCCTGCTCCCCGCGGTGGCGACCGCGATGGCGCTCGGCTTGTGCATCCAGCTCGGCTACGGCAATCCGTTCTCGAAGGACTGGCCCGGGCCGGACTTCGCGAACGGGATCCTGCTCGCGTCGATCGTCGGGTCGGCGATCCTGCTCTCGCCGCTGGACCCGGGCGAGTGGATCCCACGCCTGCGCTGGCCACTCGCGGCGTTCGTCGTCGGAATCTTTGGGGTGATGTCGGTGTTCGGGCAGGCGCCTGGGCACTCGGACCAGAAGGTGAACCTGAACGTTGGCGTGACGGTACAGCCCATCGAGCTGGCAAAGCTCGGCGCGGTGCTCTTCATCGCGGTGGAGCTCGGGAGACGGGCGTCCAAGTTGCGTTATCAGCGCGACCGCGTCAGCATCCTCAAGTTCCCGCGCCCGCGCCTGCTGCTCTCCGCGGTCGTGGCCCTGCTTGCGACGCTCGGCGGGATGCTGGCGGTCAAGGATCTGGGCCCCACGCTGATCCTCGGCGGCGTGTTCCTCGCGATGTACTTCGTGGTCACGCGCTCGGTGGGGTGGGTGGGCCTGGCGGTCACGGTCGGCGCGGGCGTGCTCGGCGCGCTCTGGGCGGACCCCACGCTCGCGCACTCGCAAACCGTCGAATTGCGCATCCGCATGTGGGCCGATCCGTGGTTCAACGGCCTCGCGCACGGTGATCAGCTCTCCATGGCAAGATGGGCGTTGGCGGCTGGTGGTTTCTCGGGCGTGGGCCTCGGCGACGGGTTCCCCGGAGCGCTGGCAGCCGGGCACACGGACCTCGTCTACGCGCACCTTGTAGAGGAGCTCGGGCAGGCCGGAGGGACGTTGTACCTTGGCATCCTCGTCGGCATCGTGCTCTCCACGCTGCACGTCGGCATGCGCTCGCGCACCCCCGAGCGGGCGATGATGGCGGCGGCCATTGGCTTTCTCATCACTTTTCAGACCGCGACCATCCTTGGTGGCACGCTCGGGGCCATCCCGCTCACGGGCGTGGTCGTCCCGTTCCTCTCGCACGGCAAGACGGGGATGATCGCGTTCGTCGCGGCCGTTTGCCTCGTCGGCCGACTCGCGCAGGACGGTGCCATCCGAGCGCCCACGGATGAGATGCGGGAGCTGGCGCGGGGGATTCGGGAGGGCGGCTACGGCATCGTCGCGCTGGCTGGCGTGGCGATCGTGCTGACGGCGCTGGAGGCCGTGGCCTGGCGCGATGAGACCACGCTGCGACCCGCGGTGACCACCCTGGAGGAGGGACAGCCGAAGCTGGAGTTTGATCGCCGCGTTCGCTTCGTCGCCGACAACATCCGGCGCGGCTCGATCCTCGACCGAAACGGGCAACCGCTCGCCGCCTCGCCAGAGCCCGGCACCCGCATCGACCCCCTCGGCAACGCGCTCGGAACGCTGCTCGGGCCCGCGGACGACGACGTCCTGCGGGCGTCGTGGAGCCTGGAGCGCGTAGAGGACGAAAGGCTCAGGGGCTACCCGAATGCCAAGGACGGACCGGCGATCTGGCTCGGAGACCTCGGCGGCACCGACCACGTGGTCCTGGCCGTCAAGAGCGCCGCACACGAGGCGCTGGACGAGGAGGCGCGGGCGACGGCGGAGTGGGTCCGACGGGGCGGAACCCCACGCGCGCCCGGGCAGCACGACGTCCGCCGTGTCGCCCTGGCCACCCCCGATCTCTCCGGCCTGCTGCCGATCGTACGGCTCCCGCTCGCCACGCGCGGACAGGCGATCCAGAAGCTCTCCGACGACGTCGCCAGCCGGTCGCTCCAGACCACGATCGACGCGCGCCTGCAAGCCGCCGTCGCCATCGCGGTCCGCAAGGCCGCTGCGAAAAGCCAGGTCGGCGTCGCTGCGGCCGTCGTGATCGACCCCGCCAACGGCCAGATCCTCGCCCGCGCGCAGTGGCCCGACTACGACCCGTCCGCACCCGAGACCGTCGCCGGCCCGAACGACCACACGGCGCGAACCACGGACTGGCACGCGCTCCGTCGCTCGAATGATCCCCGGTTCATGGGCGTCTACGGGCCATGGGCCGACAAGACCGGCAGCGGCAACTACGGATTCTTGCAGGCGGGCTCCGTCTTCAAGCTCGTCACCTCCCTCGCCGCGGTTCGCACCGGGCTGGTACAGCCTTCGGCACCGAGCGAGCACTCCAGAAAGCATCCCGACGACGCCACCTGCCCGACCAGCGTGCTCCCACGCTACACCTGTGGCCCGGAATTCACACTTCCCGGCTGGACAAAGCCGATCCACAACCACAAGGACGGCGGTGGCACCGGCTCGGTCGACCTGATCGCGGCGCTGGCCCAGTCCTCCAACGTCTACTTCGGGCAGCTTGGCCTCACCCTCGGCCCCCAGCCGTACCGGGATCTGCTCGCTGCAGGCGTCAACTTCGGCCTGCCGGGCCTCGCCAGGGAGCCCGACGGGCCCTACACCGGCATCGGGGCGACCGGCAGCCGTCGCCTTGCGCTCACCGCGTTCGGCCAGGGCGCCGCAGCCTGGACGGTCACGGAAGCCGCCCAGTTCACCGCGGCCCTCGCCAACGGCGGCGACTACCGCACGTGCGAGCTGCGCAGCGATCGGCCCTGCGCCGACGTCAAGCTCGTCGACGACCCCTCCTCCCTCGTCCCCATCCTCTCGGGCATGCGCGCGGTGATGGACAGCGGCACCGGCGCGCACCTTCGTCACCTCAAAGGCGTCCGGATCTACGGCAAGACCGGAACCGCCGATGCCCCCGGAAACGTCGACGAGGCGCCCTACGGCGTGAAAGCGAAGTCCGACGGCCAGCCGCACTCCTGGTTCGTCGCCATCGCCGAGTCGGCCGACGCGACGGACTGCAGCGCCACGACAACCGGGCGGTATGCGATCGCGACCGTCGCACCCCATGCCGGGTTCGGCGCGAGCGTCGCCGGACCGCTCGCCATCGACATCGCGGAGGCGCTGCAGCAGCTCCAGTACCTCCCGTCGGGGGGCTGATGGCGCCCCCGGAACGGCGAGGGCGATGATCGACATCCCCAACCACACGCCGGTCACCCGTCTGGGCGGCACCCCCGGCCAGCGGGAGGTGTGGCGCACGGAGTTCAACGGCCGCCCGTGCGTGACCCGCGTGCTCGCTCGAGACAGGCTGCACGTGAACTTTGCGGCGAGCATCCGGCGGATTGTCCTGGAGGGGCATGGCTCCGTCGCAAACCTGCCGGAGAACATCCAGCTCACGATCGAGGGGTACCGCGTCGCCGCGAACATCCCGGCCGGCCGCGGCGCGGGGCCAGACCCGCGCTGGCCTCGCGCGCTGGATGCGGGCCTTACGCCTGAGGGCTTTGTCTACGTGACGACCGAGTGGATCGACGGCGCGCCGCTCGCCCGGATCCAGCCGGTTGCCCCCGACCTTCGCGTGCCGATCGCGCGGGGTGTCGGCCGCATCCTCGCCATCCTGCACGCGTCCAACGTGGCGTACGGCGATCTCAAGGCCGAGAACCTCGTGATTGGCCCCGCTGGCGAGGTCTCGCTCATCGATCTGGACACGATGCGCGAGGTGCCCGGGCCGACCCTCGCGGTGCCGACCCGCGATCTGACCCTCTCGTGGGCCGCCCCTGAGCAGCGCCACCAACAGCAGACCTACCTTGCCAGCGATCTCTGGGCGTTTGGACGGCTGATCCGCGAGCTCTTCGACGAGGACGTGCCCGAGGACTGGCGCGCGCTCATCGCCGGCTGCTCGCATCCGAGCCCCCTCGATCGCCCGCGCACCGCCTCGCTCGTCGCCCGGCTGCACGACCCCGACGCCCCGCTCGTCGACTGGCTGGACGAGCCGCTTCGCGCTCCGGAGGCGGGCACCGGGGAGCGCGCCGGGGACGACGGAAAAACCCAACGCGTCGCCGAGTCGACCCTGGATCCCGGCCGCACAGAGCGCGTCGCAGAGACCAGCGGACCGGCCCTCGACCGCCCCTCCCCGTTCCAACCCGCACCGGATCTTCCGTCAGCACGGCCGAGCTACGCGCTTCGAAGCTGCATTGTGATCCCGCTCGTCGGCGGCCTCCTGGGCATCGGCACGTGCGCGGGCCTGGGTGCCTGGTGGGACCGCACCCAGATCGCGCTCGCCAACTCGGCGGCCGATGACGCATTGGCCGCCTTGAAGTCCTACAAGACGCGTCCCGAGGTCAACAGGGACACCTCCCAGCGCACGGCGATCCGGGCGCAGGCCGACGCCGCATGGAACACCCGAAAAACCCCCCACGCCATCGCCGTCCGCGCGCTCGCGCTCGTGTGGGAGCAGGGCTGGCAGGACGGGGGACGGAAGTGGGACGTCCAGAAGTATGACGACGGAATCGCCGCTTTGAACGGCGCTGCCGACGAGCCGGCCGCGGCGATGGCCCGGGCGACGGTCGAGGGCGGGGCGTGCCGACTCAATCGCGCCGACGCGCGCTCAGCCGGGCACTGCGATCGCGCGCTGGACGCGATCGGGTTGCTGCGCAAGGAGCTGCCCGACAAGGACGACAGCAACTGGCTGCGCGTCGAGGCGGCGTGGACTGAGGAGCTGGTCCGCGGCGAATTGGCCGAACAGGCGGTGACCGCGAAGACCGGCGAGGCGCCCCAGCGGCTGGCGGCCGTCTTGGCGACCTGCGACGATGCCCGTCCCTACTTGTCCTTCGGGCCTGTGAACGCCATCGAGCTCGAACAGGACTGCCTCGCCTACGCCGGCCTGGCTGGGGACTGGGCGCACTACTTCGCGTCGGCCGACTACCTTTTTGACAACGACACCGCGAAGAACACGATGCCGCTCGTGTACCGGTCCGCAGGCGCCCAATGCGCAGACATCCCCGTCAAGCAGGGGCGCTCGGACTGGAGCGTCAAGGGCGACCCGTGGTGCGTTGCCGTCGGCGACGCCGCGCGTGGGTGCGTGGCCGCAGCGCAGAGTGACATCGCGAAAAACGCGTTGACCGAGCCCGATCAGCACTGGGACAGCCTCTACGCCGCGCTCGCGAGCCGAACCGAACGGTGCCGGAGATGAGGCCGGTGCTCTACGCGACCATCGCCTTGCTCCTGCTGATCCTGGCGGGCGTGCTGGTCAAACAGTCGGCAGACTGGCGGGCCGACGCCGAAGATCGCGAGCGGGACCGCGCGCAGGAGCGGCTGGACCAGCTCATGCAGGCGTGGGAGAGCTACATCGACGATTTTGTGACGCTGCAGCTCCGCGCGCTGGCACCACCGGAGCCCGGCCCCGCCGTGCTGGAAGCAAGCTTGCGCGAGGAGAAGCCGTGGGTCGACTCGGTGTATTTGTGGGAGCCGGGCGACGTGCTGTTCCCGGGCGAACCATTCCCCGAGAACCTCGCGGCGATGCAGACCACGCCGTGCATCGCCCGCGCGATGGCGGCCACCGGCGGCGAGGACGAAACGCTCACGGCAAAGCGCTACCTGAGCTGCCAGAGTCAGGGCGACCGCCAGACGCTGCTTTACGCCACCTCCCAGGCCGCCGAGCTGCTCCTCGACGCCGACCACCCCGAGGTCGTCGACGCGGAGATCCGCGGAATCGGCGCCTTGCCAGCCATGAACATTGGCCTCGCCGCCGACTACCGCGTGAACGCGAGCCGCCTCGTCGAGCTGCGCCTGCAGCACACGCGCGCGGAGCGAGCGCTCGGGCGTGACGACATCGCCGAACGCTGGCTCGCCGGCATGCGCGAGGAGATCCTCGGCCTTGACGGCCCGACGTTGCAGAGCTTGCTGGAGATCTACACCCAGAACGTGAAGCCCCAGCTCGCGTTGACCGCCAACGCCCGCACGGCGCCGACCAGCACCGGCCTGGACGACGACGACCCCCTCGAAGCACGCGCGATGCGCCGGCTCGCGATCTGGAAGATGGTGCGGGAGCGTGACTGGGCGAACGCCGACATTCCGTCGCTTCACGACGGACCGAAGCTCCTGATGGACTCCTCGACCGACCCGCCCGGCCTGCTCTACGTCGCCAAGCTCGGCGTCGGGGAGCTGTACGGCGGTATCGAGCTCGACCAGGCCGAGCTGCTCCGCACGCTGTTCCGCGGGGCCGGCAAGCTCGCGCCCCACCTCACCGTGCGAGACTCGGATGGCAACGTGCTCGCCGGCTCAGCCGAGTCGATCTCCGTTCACCGCAGCGTCGGCCACCTCATGCCGTCGCTTGAGGTGGGGATCACCGAGGGCGCGATCCCCAGCGTCGCGGCAGACACAACGTTGTACGCCCAGTTTGGCGTCATCGCCATCGGGATGATGGCAGGCGTGTTCTCCCTCGTCACGCTGATCCGAACGGACCGCGAGCAGGTCTCCATCCTCGCCCGACAGCGCGAATTCATGACCCGGGTGACCCACGAATTGAAGACCCCGCTCGCCGGTATCCGCGTGATCGCCGAGAACCTTGAGATGGGCGCCTACCGCGACACAGAGCAGGTCGAAGCCTACGCGCGCATCATCATCGCGGAGGCTGAGCGGCTCGGGCTGCGGGTCGACGAGGTCATCCGCGCTGCCAACGGGCCGGCGCGCGAGGATGCTCGGGCGTTTGACCTCACGAAGATGCTGGAGGAGCTCGTCGTCACCTGGCGCGAGCGCTACGCAGCGAGCGGAGCTCCGGGCACCGAGCCGGCGACGATCGAGCTGGACGCCCCGCAGGCCGTCCCGATGCACGGCAAAGTCGGGATCCTGCGCGACGCGATCACCAACCTGCTGGACAACGCGCTCAAGTACCGGCGCGAGGATCGCGTGCTGCACGTGATCGTTCGCGCCCGGGTGCAGGGGCGGTTGGTGAGCGTGGAGGTCGAGGACAACGGGATGGGCGTGCCGGCGAACCTCCGGACGGCCATCTTCGAGAAGTTTCGCCGGGTGGAAGGCCCGGGTCGCGGGCTCTCGGGCGGCCACGGGCTGGGGCTATCTTTTGTCTCGGACGCAGCCCGCCTCCACGGCGGGACTATAGAGTGCAGGGAGAGTCGAACCGGTGGCTCGACCTTCGTGATGCGCATAAAGCGCGATTCTTGACTTTCTTTCTGCGAAATCAGCGGGAGTAGATCCTCATGGAATTCAACGGTGCCAGTGTCCTTCTTGTCGAAGACGATCCCACCATCGCCATGGGCGTCGTCGGGGGGCTGGAGCACGAGCACTTCGCCGTCACGCACGTCACAAGCGGGGAAGCGGCGTTGAGCTCGATCGACGACGATCCGCCGGACTGCTTGATCCTTGACGTCATGCTCCCCGGCATGGACGGCCTCGACGTGCTCCGCCGCGTCAAGAAGGAACATCCCGAGATGCCCATCCTGCTCGTGACGGCCAAGGCCGCCGAGCTCGACCGCGTGCTTGGCCTTGAACTCGGCGCCGACGACTACGTCACCAAGCCGTTCTCGCTGCGCGAGCTCATCGCCCGCGTGAAGGCGCGCCTGCGGACGCGTCCGGCGGCACCGCGCGCGCCTGAGCGCTACCGGTTCGGCCAGAACGAGGTGGACCTGCGCCGCCGGATCCTGTTCCGCGCCGGCGTGGAGGAGCGCATGACCACCCACGAGGCTGGCGTACTCTCCTACTTGATCGCCCACAAGGGGCGAGACGTGAGCCGCGAGGAGCTCCTGCAGCACGTCTGGGGCTATTCCCCGCAGATGGCAACGCGGACCGTCGACAACCAGATCCTGAAGCTCCGCAAGAAGGTCGAGGAACAACCTGCCGATCCTCGCCACATCCTCACCGTGCACGGGACGGGCTACCGCTTCGAGGAGTGACCCCGTCGACGGAATGCGAGCACAGCAGCCAGAATGCCAAGGCCAACGCCCGCGTCCCCTGGCGCAGTTGAGCACGTGTGCCCCGTGCCCTGGGTCGTCGAGTTCTTGACGGTCAACGTCACGCCCCCGAAGACCCGCACGCCGTCGTCCACCGTCACGGTGCGGTCGCCGAGGGCCGCGTCCCCCGCCACCGTCACGTCCACCTGCAGCGTCCCGGCGCCAACGGAGACAGCGTCGACGACGATGCCATCGCCAAGCGCCACGGTCGGCGATGTTGTCGCCATCGTACCGACGTACCCGATCGCGAGCCTGGCCTTCTCGCCCTGGCGCACGGTCAGGTCGGCGGCGACCAGCTGCGGCCGGTCAGTGCCGTCGAGGACCGTGAACGCGCCCGCGACGGTGGTGTTGCCGACCGACGTCGTGAGGACCAGGTCGCGCGCGCCCGGCGCGGCGGCGTCGGCGATCTGCACGTCCAGCACGGCATTGTCGACGTCGCGGACGCTCACGCCAACGCTCACGCCGTCGCCAAGCGTGGCCGTCACCGCGCCCTCGACCATCAACAGCGAGACCCCGGTCAGCGCGACGTGCAGGTGGTCTCCCGGCCAGCCCTCCGCGGGGGTGAGCCCGTTGACCGCGGGAATGCTGGCGGTGACGGTGAGCGGCTCCGAGGCGTCCCCCGCGCCTTCGCCGTAGACCGCCGCGACCGTGAACACGTCGTCGCCGCCCGTGACGGGGACCTGGGCGCCGGTCCGCGTGGACCGGGCGACCACCACGCCACCTTCGGAGACCTGGTAGCCGTCCACGACGTGCGGCGTTGTCGGCGGATCCCACGTCAGCGGCACCGTCGGACCGATGGCGCGGGGCTCGTCGAGCCGCAGGTTGGTCGGTGCCTCCAGGAAGTAGCGGAACGTCTGGGGCGACGAGGTCGTCACGTTGGTCCCGTCGGTCGCCAGCACTTCCCAGGTCACGGTCGTCCCAGGGCCTTCGCCGGGGATCTCGGCGGTGTACCCATCGCCGGACGCGTGCGACATCGGCACGTCGACGGGGTCCGCGCTGTCGAGGGCGTAGCGTAGGGTGACGGACTGGAGCGCGACATCGTCCCGCACCGTCGCGTCCACTTCGCGCGCGACGTCGACGGCGTCCGTGTCCCCGAGCGATGTCAGCGCCAGGATGGCCGGGGCGACCGGGTCCCCGTCCCAGTAGGTCAGGTCGTCCACGAACCAACCCCCGCCCACCCCGGAGACGTCCGCCGCCATCACCCAGCGCAGCGCGACCGGCCCCGTCCAGCCCGTCAGATCGACGGAGGCCGCGCGCCAGCCCCCGCTGCTGCCGGTGAACGTCGTCTCCGGCCCGGTGTACACCGCTGCGACGGGGCTCCACGTGGTGCCATCGCCAATTTCCAGCGACCCGTAATCGCCAACGTCGAGGTCGTACCACTCCTCAAACTGGATGACGGGACGGACCGCCCCTGTGACGTCGACCGCTGGACAGGAGAGCGTGTCCGTCGCGTCGTTCAGGTAGCCGCCCGCGAGGTTCAGCGCCCACGCCTTGGACCCGTCAAACGCCGAACCTGAGCCACCCGTGACCGCGCCCCATGCCCACTGCGCGGTCTCCCCTCCAGCCACGCAGCCGCCGTCGTCCGCTTCAAAATCGGTCCCGGAGAGCAGCGTTGCCGCGTGAGCGGCGAGCACCGAGGCGAGCAGCAGGGCCGACACCCCCACCTAGCCTGCCGAGAGCTGGTAGGTCACGGAGATGAGCGCGTCCGGCGGCGGGGCAGTCTGGAAGACCAGCGCCGGGCCAGCATCGTCGATGACCCAGCCGGACTCAACCAGCACTGTGTTGACGTATACCTTCGCGGAGCCGGCGATCGGGTCAGCCTGGAGCGGAAAGCTGAGCTGCCAGTCTGCTGACCCCGCGCCAATGGCCGCCGCGATGCTGCTGAAGTCCCCGGCGCAGATGCTCGCGACCGTCCCGCCCGAGTCCGCGGCGACCTTCGCGTAGCGCGTGCCAGGAAGTGCGGTCCCGCTGGTTCCCGTGCAGCCGCCCGGAACGTCCCCGACCACCGCACTCGCGCGCGCGGTGAGGCCATTGCCGCTCGCCTCCGTGGAGAGCATCGCCTCAAAAGCGCTGACCGGATCGGCGCCGAGGACGGGGCCGCTATCGTCGTCCGCGTCGGAGACGAAAACGACCTGAAGGCTCGCGTCCGGGCGACGAAAACCAATGTTAAAACCTAGTGGATCGGTGAGTGCGAGCGCCGCTGCGTCCAGACCCGCGGAGGGCGGGGTCGACCCCGTGCCGACGGCAAGGTTCTTCGCGAGGTCGGCCGCGAGCCCCTCATCGTCCGGCGTGAGGATCCAGGGCACGCCCAGGAGCGCGCCTTCGTCCGCCACGTCCATCGACGTGACGCCGATCTGGTAGTCGAGCCCGAGCGCATCGAGCGACGCGACAAATCCCCCGGCCGCCGCGCCGAAACCGGCCTGCTCCTCCGCCATGCTCCCGGTGCTGTCGATCACGAACAGGACATCCACGCCCGGCACGGGCGCCTGCGTGAACGTCTCCGTCACCGTCTGCGTGCTGATGGTCGTGTTCTTCCCGTCGACGAAGTAGTCGATGCAGCCGAGCGGGAGCCATAGCAGGGCGGGTGCGAGGATCATGAAACCAGCGCCCGCCAGGCCTGGACCCGCACGATGTCCTCGCTGTCCCGCGCCTTTCGCGTGAAGATCACCCGCCGGAAGCCCCACTGGTTGAGCACGCGGTACTCGCCGCTGAACTCCGCCCAGTTGAGCGCCGCCGACACCGGGAATCCGCACATGCCGAGCGCTTGATCGCGCCGGACCGGCTCAGGCAGCGGCACGTCGACCAGGTAGATGCGGTCGTTGTAGACGCGCAGGGTGCCGCGCTCCAGCTTGATCTCCTGGCCCTGTCCCGGCGGCAGATCGGTCTGGCTGACGAGCGCGCCAAGCTGCGCTTCGATCTCGCCCCGGGCCACGGTGTAGGTCTGCTGACCGAGGTAGCGCGCGTCCACATACACCCCGTCCGGCTTGGCATAAACGAGGGCTGCCGCGGTGTTCGGGTGGTGCTTCAGCTCGTCCTTGGCGCGCGTCCGAGCGATGTCCTCCGGGGTTTGCCGCGCCGGCTGCACGACCGCGGGCGCCGCCGGCGTCCCCGAGCAGCCCCCGAGCACCGAGGCAAGCAGCAACGCTGAAAACACGGGCATCATCGACCGCGAGTCTATCACCTTTGGGACCGCCGATCCCGGCGCTCAGCGAACCTCCCGGCGCCGATCCCGGCGACCCGGGATTGTGGTTAGCCCGCGGCATGCGCCTGCACCTGCTCTACTTTGCCGTCCTGCGGGAGCGCGCCGGGGCGCCGGAGGAGTGGCTTGAGGTGCCGACGGAGGCCACGCCCGCGAGCGTCTACGCCGGCCGCTTCCCGCAGCTCGCCCTGCGCGTCGGCTACGCGCGGAACGGGCGGATCTGCCCTGCGGACACGCCGCTTTTCGAGGGGGACGAGCTCGCCCTGCTCCCGCCCGTGGGTGGCGGATGACCGGGCTCTCCGCCGATCCCATCGACGTACTCGCGGTGACCGACGCCGTCCGGTCGCCCGCGCACGGCGCTGTCTTGACCTTTGAGGGCGTGGGACGCAACGAGTTCGCGGGGCGACCCGTGATCGCGCTGGAGTACGAGGCCTGGGCGCCAGCCGCCACGAAGGAGCTGGAGGCCATCTGCGAGGAGGCGGCGGCGCGGTGGCCGGTGCGCGTTGCGATCGTTCACCGCACGGGCCGGGTCGGGATCGGGGAGCCAAGCGTGGTGATCGCGGTCGGCGCGGGGCACCGCGGGGAGGCCTACGACGCCTCGCGGTATTGCATCGAGGAGCTCAAACGCCGGGTTCCGGTGTGGAAGAAGGAGATCTACGGCGATGGAAGCGACGCCACGTGGATCGCCAACGGGCCGGGGGACCCCCGACGATGAACGAGCCCCTCACCCCCCGAACGAGGGTTCGACAACAGCCGTTGAACCGTCCTTTTCGCGATCGGACCGTCGCCGAGGCCGAGGGCGTGAACCCCCACGTGGCGCTGCACCGCACGATGTCGCAGGTCATACCGGCCGAAACTGCCGAAGGGTTTCGTGGGCGATGGGAGG
Organism: uncultured Pseudomonadota bacterium; assembly: GCA_903844155.1. Classification (GTDB taxonomy): domain Bacteria; phylum Myxococcota_A; class UBA796; order UBA796; family SXON01; genus CAIUMM01. Next base: position 42,749 of record CAIMSU010000223.1, read on the forward strand.
AGGCGTTCGCCTCGCCCGGCCCGGTGACGCTCGAGATCGGCAGCGGGAACGGGTTCTATCTCTCGGGCATGGCCGCAAAGCACCCCGAGCAGCGCTGGCTTGGGCTGGAGCTGCGGTTCAAGCGCGTCGTGCTCGCCGCGCGCAAGCTCGAGGCCGCGGGCGTGGACAACGCCCGTCTCGTCCGGTTCGACGCCTACAACCTTGCCCGGCTGTTCGCTCCCGGGGACCTGGCCGGTGTGCACATCAACCACCCGGACCCATGGGCCAAGGACCGGCAAGCCCACCGCCGCCTGATCAGCGCGCCCGTGCTCACCCAGCTCGCGGAGTTCGTCCGGATCGGCGGCGAACTTCGCCTGAAAACCGACTTCCGCCCGCACGTGGACGCGCTCCTCGCGCTCGCGGCGGAGACGGGCTGGGCGCCGGTCGAGACCTCCGACGACGTGCTGCGTGACGGCGCGCCCTGGGCGAACGACGTATGCACGAACTACCAGCGGAAGTTCAACGAGAAGGGGTTGCCGGTGTACGCGGTGTGGTTGCGTCGGGCTTGAGCCAGGCGCACACTGCGTCTGCAAACTTCGTGGCTGCAACCTCGGACGTCCGGAAGTAGAGCGAGGGTTCGACCAGCTCCAACTCCATCAGCGCGAGTCGCCCGTCGGCAAGGCGCACGAGGTCGACGCGGGCCTGCAGCAGCGGCTCTCGTCGCTCGCGCCCGCACGCCGCGAGCACCCGCTCGCCCGCGACGCGCAGCTCGCGGAGCACCGTAGCCGTCTCGTCGACCGCTACGATCTCCCCGCCCCACTCCTCCTGCACCCGAAAATCCCCGTCCTTTGGACGTTTCACGATGGCATGGCTGAACTCGAGCGCTCCGCCCGGCCCCGACGCGAACCAGAACAGCGAATATTCGCCTTCCGTCAGCACCGACGCGACGAACGGCTGCGCCATCCATTCGCGGGCTACAAAGCGGGCGATGATGTCGGCGCGCTGGGCGCTGGCGGTCGGGGCGGTCATTCCGGACCCGATGCGGAACGTGTCCGCCCCGCCCGCGCCAACAACAGGCTTCAACACGCCTTCCTGCATGGCCAACGCCGATAGTTGCCCGTCGTCCAGCCCCACGCCCCAGATCGTCGGCACCGTCAGCACCCCCGCTGCCTCCAGCGCTCGCAAATACGACTTGTGGACGTTCCAACGGATCACCTCCAGCGAGTTCACGACGTGCGTCACCTCCGCGATCTGCTCGAGCACGGAGAGGAACCGCTCCACGTCGTGCTGGTAGTCCCACGTCGTTCGCACCACGACGAGATCATAGACGGACCAGTCCACCTCTTCCGTCCACGGGACCTCGTCGACGGTGATGCCCCGGCGTTCGAGCTCCGGAATGACGACGTCATCGTCGATGACATAGTCGGCGCGATCCGCCATCGTCAAAAAGGCGACGCGGCTCATCCCGCGCGCCTAGCCGTGTCCGGCTTTCTGCTCTTCCAACCAGCGCTCGCACTCGATCGCCGCCATGCAGCCCGACCCCGCAGCGCTCACGGCCTGCCGGTAGTAGTGATCCTGCACGTCCCCCGCCGCGAAGACGCCGGGGATGTTGGTGGCGGTGCGGCCGGGGACGGTCTTGAGGTAGCCGTTCTCGTCGTGGTCGATCCAGTCGACGAAGGGCTTGGTGTTCGGGTCGTGCCCGATGCCCAGGAACATGCCGCCGATGGGCTTGTCGTAGACCTCGCCGGTCAGGTTGTTCCGGCAGCGAACGCCGGTGATCCGCGCATCACCGAGCACCTCGAGCGGAGAGGTGTTCCAGACGATCTCGAGCTTCGGGTTTGACTCCGCGCGCGTCTGCATCGCCTTTGATGCCCGCAACTTCCCGCTTCGGACGAGGAGATACACCTTGGACGCGAACTTCGTTAGGAACGTGGCCTCCTCAACCGCGGTGTCGCCCCCGCCGACCACAATCAGCTCCACGCCCTTGTAGAAGAAGCCGTCGCAGGTCGCGCACGCGCTCACGCCACCGCCGGACTTCTGGAGCCGCTCCTCGTTGGGAATCCCGAGGTACTTCGCCGAGGCTCCGGTGGCAATGATCAGCGCATCGCAGGTCAGCGTCTCGCCGTTCTCGGTGTTCAGGACGAAGGGGCGCTTGGAGAGATCGCAGCTCGTGACCTTCTCGATCGCAAAGCGCGTCCCGAAGCGCTCGACTTGCTTGCGCATCGTCTCCATCAGCTCCGGGCCCATCACGCCGTGTTCAAAGCCCGGGTAATTCTCGACGTCCGTGGTGATCATGAGCTGGCCGCCAGCGAGGTCGCCGTCCAGCACGAGCGGGTTCAGGTTCGCGCGCGCGGCGTAGAGCGCGGCGGTGAGGCCGGCAGGGCCGGAGCCGAGGATGATGACGTGTTCGTGGGACATCGCGGGCACCTCTGGGATGGAATTGGAGCGCCGTCTCCTATCCGACCCCGGCGCCCCCCGCCCCGTCTCAGAAACGCCCTACGCGAATCTGAGCCCTGGACAGAATTTGTCCGGGCCGGTTGGCGGACGTGGAGGTTGGCGCGGGGTTAGTTCGAGACGTGGTTGATTTACGCAGCGACGTTTCCCGAACCGCTCGCGCGCTCGGCTTCGCGGACTGCCGCTTCGCGGACGCGCGCACCGGGCTCCCCGCCGAGCGCTTCCGGGCCTTCGTCGAAGCGAATCACCACGCCGCGATGGGCTGGCTGGCGACGAGCGAGGGCGACCGCGTCGACGTGCACAGGATCTTCCCGAGCGTCCGCTCCGTCGCGGTCCTGCGCATGGACTACGGCGGCATCGTCCCGCCCTCGCCCGGCCCCGGGTTTGGCCGCGTCGCGAGCTACGCGTGGGGGCGCGACTACCACAACCTCATCGGGCGACGGTTGCGGAAGCTCCAGAATCGCATGAAGGAATCGCATCCAACTGTCCGTACCTACACGAGTATCGACAGTCGGCCGGTGTGGGAGCGGGCCTGGGCCGAGGCCGCTGGCATCGGGTACGCCGCGAAGAACGGAAACATCCTCACGCCCTCGCAAGGCGCCTACTACTTCATCGCCACGGTGCTCCTCAGCGAGCCGATCGAGCCCGACGTCCCCGTCGCTGCGCGCTGCGGCGCATGCACCCGCTGCCTGCCCGCGTGCCCGACCGCCGCCCTCCCCGGCGACGGCAGCGTGACCGCCGAGCGCTGCATCTCCTACCTGACCATCGAGGAGCCGCGCGCCATCCCGGTAGACCTACGCGCCAAGCTGGGAAGTTGGGTGTTCGGGTGCGACGACTGCCAGGAGGTCTGCCCGCATGTCGGCGCCGAGCACCCCCCGGTGCCGCCCGAGCTCCAACCCCACAACGCCTGGCTCGATCTCGCGCGGATCCTCGACGCCGAAGACGACTGGTTGACGGCCGTGACGACGGGAACGCCGCTGCGGCGAGCGTCACCGCTGCGGCTGAAGCGAAACGCCGCGATCGTGCTCGGGAATCAGCGAGTCGGGCGAGTTTCACTGGAGTCCGCCTCGCACCACCGCTCGGCGCTCGTCGCCGAAGCGGCCGAGTGGGCGTTGGAACAGTGGTGATCGCGCTCCTGAGCCTCCTCGCCTGCGCCCAGCAGCCCGCGCGCGACGTCCCGGTCGCCGTCAACCAATGGGTGTGGACGAAGGCCGACGTCCCCCTGCTCGCGTCCCTTCGCGCGACCCACCCGACCGCGGTCGCCGGTGTCCACGTCGCCACCATCCGGTATGGGGCGATGGACGCGGCGAACCCGGGCGAGGACCCAGCGGCCGTTCATGTCGATCTCGGCCTCCCGCCCACCGCGGTCCCCGCGCCCGTGGCTCTCGTCATCCGCATCGACGACAGCGTAAACGCCGCGTGGGACGCTGATCCTGGGCTGGTGGCCGACCTCGGCGACGCTCTCGGACGCATCCTCGCGCTGGCCCGCACGCGCGAAGTCGGCTGGTCTGAGGTGCAGATCGACTACGACGTCCCCGTTCGGCGCCTGCCCGAGTGGGCCGCCGCGCTCAGCGCGCTGCAGCGCGGATCGTTGGCGGGCGAGACGGTGTGGGTCACCTCGCTCGTCAGCCACTTGCGCGCCCCCCGGTACGGCGAACTGATGCGTCCCCTCGTCGCTGGCGACATCGTGCAGGTCTTCGACACGGGCGACAACGCCGTCGCCGCCTCGGCGATCGCATCTCTCGCGAATGCCACCGCGGTCCCGTGGCGCCTCGGAGTCGGGGCGTTTGAGCGGGTGCATGGCGACGGCACCGTCGCGACGTCGCACCGAGCCTGGTTTTCAAGCCTGGACACCGCCTGCCCCGCGCCACTTTGCACCGCCGTATGGGTCTTTCCCGGCGGGGAACCGTACGCAGACCTGCTCCCGGCGGCACCCGGACGTTAGTTCACCGACATGCTCTCCCTCCTCACGCTCCTCGCCCTCGCCGTCCTCACCCCCTCGCCCGCCGAGGCCTGCGGCGGCCCCGACTCCCGCGAGCTGGATCTCCCCTTGCAACCGGTCTCAGCGCGCGCCAACGTCTGGCTCGACCCCTGGGATGGCGAGGCAGACAACCCCGAGCCCGTCACCCGCTTCCTCTACGCCTTCCGGGCCGCAAACCCGGATCTCTACGCCGCATTGGACGGCGCGAACACGATGGGCGCGATGGATCACGTCGGGGCAGCGGAGTCGGTCGTGCCACCCGCCGCCGGGAGCTTTCCCGAGCAGGTCATGCCCGCGACCGACCATTTTCACGCAGCCCTCGCAAAGGGAGACTACAACGCCGCGAACACAGCCGCCGTCGCGATGGTCAAGGCGATCCTCGACCTGCCGGCGACGCTCGCCGAGCCCTACGGAGAGCAACTCCGCCTCGCCGTCGAGTTCATCGAGGTTCGACCAACGTTGACGGGCGTGCCGGCCGACGCCGTCGCCGCGTGGTTCGCCAACACCCACGCGTCTGCGATTGGGCTCCCCGTACCGCTCGCTGCGGTCGCCGCGGTGCGATCCACGGCGATGCAGGCTGCGAAGCCGGACCGAGCCAGCCCGCGTGCGGCCTCCTTGCGATGGCTGGCGATCCGGCAGGCCCTGAAGGTCGGCGTGCCGGACGGCTGGAGCGCGGACGACATCGCCACCGCCGCCGCGAAGACGGGCGATCCTGGCTTTTCCAGCCTGCAAAGCCAGCTTGACGGCTGGCTTCGGGACTACCCCGACCATCCGCTCGCGGACCTGGCGCGTCTCAAGAAGGTCCGGCTCTACTATCTGGCGAAAGACCCGGACAACGCCTGGAAGCTGCTCATCGCCATGTACCCGCGCCACCCCGCGCGCGTCGCCAACGAGCTGCGATTCCTGACGATGCAAGGGTCGATCCCCGCGAACCTCCCCGTCGGCACGCCGCCCGAGGCGCTCGTCGGCCTGCTCGACTCGCACCCCCTCGACGCGAACCAATGGACGACGCTGTGGGGACGTGCCCAGGCTGCGAAGGGTCAGCCCTGGGCGCTGCCTGTCGAGGAGAAGCTGCTGCTGCAATTGGTCGACGGTCCCGCCGACGATCCGCTGCCCGCCGCGTTTCCGGCTGTCGCAGCGGCACCGTCGCAGACCTGGGCGAAGCTCAGACTGCTCGTCCTCGCGGCCCGCCCCGCGTTGTCGACCAGCGCGGACTTCGCGGCTCAGCTCGCGCTCATCGACGCCAAGGACCCGCTCCTGCCGCCGATCATCGCCCACGTCGCGCTCGCGCGCCACGACTGGGTCGGCGCGATCCGGACGCCCGGGCTGGCGCCGGCAAGCGTCCAGTACCTGATCCGCGTGCTCGCTCCGGAGGACGAACTCAAGAAGCTCGCGGATGACCCGGACAAGACCATTCGTTGGGAGGTGCGCCTATCGCTCGCGAGCCGGCAGCTCTCCCGAAACGGGGACTGGAACGCCGGTGCCGCGATGCTGGAGCCGGTCGACCCGGCCCGCGCGGTCCTGTGGCGCGACGCGGGCAAACTGGCCGCCTCCAACGACCCGAAACAGGTGCTCGCGTACGCACGGTTCCTGCGCGCGAACGGCGGCATGATCTTTGTCGGGAACGGGTACGAGGACGTCGTGTGGTACCGCTCCCTGCCGGTCAGCGGCCCGCCCGAGCCCGGGGCCATCTACAATCACGCCGGCGTGACGCCGACCGACGAGTGGGCTGCGACAGACGCGTGGTTGAAGCGGTCGTTCTCGACGTACTACGCGCTCGGCGCCTACGCGCGCTGGCTCGACCTGCTGCCGCCCGGGCACCCGCGCGGGTCCGCTCTAACGGACGACTACAAGGTGCTCGCCGAGGCAGACACCACGTACAACCTGCTCTTGAACTACGGGAGCGGCGACTACTACGCCTGGGCGCGGGCGCTCCCCGGGAGCCAGCCGGCGAAGGATGTTCGGCGGGTTGGACGGGTCATCAGGGCGAAGTAGGGCGCGAGGCGCCGGCGGGGAGGAGCAGGATCGGATGCTCCGCCCCCGCCATCGGGTCGAGCACCCCAGCCGCAAACGCCGTCCCCGCGTGGATCCCCTCGCAATCGCCAAGCGGGGCTCCGGGTTGCACACAGAACACCCCGGCACCGTACAGGACCTCGTCAGAATCGGCTTTTTCGAGGCCCGCGACGGCCAGTGTCAGGCAGTCGGTGGTGGCTTCGGGCTGCGGCTGTCGGCAGTTCTCGATCGCTGCGAGGCCGGCGGCGGCGCACAGGCGACACGGCTGGTCGGGCGAGAGGCCCGCCCGGAGCCGACGGACGGTGTCGGCCACGGCCCGAGCGGCGTTGGCCGGCGAGCGGTCGCGCGGGCGCGCCCTCCCCTTGTCCTGGTCGACGAGGCCGAAGCCGAGGTTCCAGGCCATGCCTCGCCCCTGGGCCGCGGTGGTGGCGTCAGCGTTCAGGCCGGACGTAGCGTCCCACAGCTCCGGCAGCGTCGTCGCCTGCGCGAACCCCTCGATGGCCGCCTCCGAGCCCATGCGGAAAACGTCCCCCTCCAGCACCACGCGGCCGTCTTTCGCAGCCGCCGCCGCCCGATACCCCTCCATCCGTCGCAGCCACGACTCGGTTTTCGCGTCGGCAGAGTGCGCGCTGGCAAGGCGCGCGTCATCGAACCGCCAGACAGCGACGCTCGCAAAGTCTGCATGGTTCACCGCGGCGATCTCGGTGATCCCCGGCGTCAGGTGCGCCGTCCTCAGCGAGCGCGCCCAGCCGGCCAGGGACGGCCCCAGCATCAGCACGGCCACGGCCACGCCAAGCGCCCGTCGCCCTCCCCCCTGCTCGATCCCAACGCCCGCCGCGACACCCCCGATGACCAGCAAGACGTAGAACCACGGCGCATCGTAGCGGGTGTGGATGACGCCCGCGTGCCCGCCGACGTCCGCGATCGGGAACGCGGAGGCGCAGTAGAAGAACGCGAACGCCCCCGCAATCGCCACCCACACGCGCCCGCCGCTGGGCCGACGGAAGAGCAGGAAGCAAGCAGCGATCGCAGCTCCGACCAGCCACCCAGCGGTCTCGACGACCATGCCATCGAGCGTCCGGAACAGGTGCCCGGCGAGCACGTCGGCGTCGAACAACCCCCTCCCCCGGAGTAATCCTGCGTGAACGCCGGAAGCGAAGAGGTTCGCTCGGACGGAGAGGTCGTAGTACCCGGCGTCCCCACGGGCAGCAGGCACGGCCATCAGCCCGGCCCCGGCAGCGAGACCGAGGCCAAACGCGGGGATCCGAATCGCCGCGGGCCGACCCCGACTGTCACGGGTCATCGCCCACAAAGCGAGCGGGATGAGCACAACGGCAGCGTAGGCGAAGGTTCGGGTGAACCAGAACGAGACGCCGAGCCAGAGCCCCAGCGCCGCCCAGCCGCCAACCCCGCCGGTCCCCGTCACCCCGAGCCGGACCGACAGCCACACGCCAATCGCCACGAACAACGCCGACTCCGAGTGGTTCCCCCAGAGCATCAGCGACACGTCCGAAAGCCCCACCGGCGCCACCGCCAGCAACACCAGGGAACCCCACGCCGCCGCGCGACCGATCCCGCGATCCACCGCCACGAACGTCCCGCACAACGTCGCCGCCGTCCAGGCCAACGCGATCCCCTTCCACGCGAGAAACGAATCGCCCGCGACGCCGAGCACTGGCGCGCCGAGCACGCCAAGGACCGTGCAACCGCCACAAAAGCTCTTGTACTGCAGGTTCAGGAGCTGATCCCACATCCCCGCATGCCACGCGTACCAGGCGACCCCCGCCGTGTGCGCCTCCTCGGCGTTCCAGTAGGCGCGCGGGTTCGCGGCGAGCCGGCTCGCGTCCAACCCCAGCCGAAGCGCGACGAGGACCACGACGAGCGCCAAAGTCCGCAGCGTCGGCCGTTTCTTCGCGGTGAGGCCCTCCCCGGCCACCGCTAGGACGCGCCCCGCACCGCCAGCAGCGTCGTCGCGATGCCCTGCCCGAGCCGCTCGCGATGCCACGGGGTCGGCGACGGGTCCAGGTCCCAGGTGGCGTTCATGCCGACCACCACGAGATCGTAGCCGCGCTCAGCCTCGGCGAGCAGGCCCTCTGTTCGATCGCCATCGGCCGCTCCGGGGGCTGCTGCGGGCTCCCAGCGCGTGACCGACGCCCCGCCGCGCTCAAGTTGGGCGGCCACGGTGGCCGCGGCGCGACCGTCCTCACTGTCGTCGACGGCGAGCAGCACGCGGTCGACGGCCACGAGCCCACGGTCGACGAGCACGCCCACCGGCAATTCGGCGCGGGCGACCACGTCGGCGACGACGCCGCCGAGCATCGATCGCTGCAGCAGTGGCCGATGGGACCCGAGCAGGATCAGCTCCACGCCGACCTCGTCGGCCACCCGGCAGATGTCACGCGCCGGCTTGGCCGACGGAAAACTCCGCGTTGCGACCGTGATCGCCAGCTCGGCGGCCCGCTCGTCCACCGACGAGAGTCCCTCCAGCGCCTCTCCCGGCGTTGCAGTCGACAGGTAGTTGGACGGTTTTTCGATGGGGAGCAGCCGCAACGCGAGGATGGGCTTGCCTCGGCCCCGCGAAAACCGCTCCGCGAACGTCACCATCGGTCCGCCGATGGTCGGGTCCGAGATGCAGAGGAGCACTGCCGGCGGGGTCACCGCAGGGGGTTTGGACGCCGTCGCCTCGGCCGCGCCCTTGGCGGCAAGCTCCCGCTCGATCTGGGCCCGCGGATAGACCCACTCCAACGCCGGCGACGTCATCATCGTCGTCACGATGGCCATGACCACCATCATCGCGAAGAGCTCGGGCGAGATGACCTTCAGGTCCAGCCCGATGTTCAGGACGATGAGCTGGATGAGGCCGCGCGTGTTCATGAGGATCCCGATGGCGCTCGACTCCTGCCAGGTCAGGCCGCTCGCGCGCGCGGCGACGAGGCTGCCGCCAAACTTGCCGACACAGGCGACGACGATGATGGCGGCGCAGACCGTCCATGCGCTCGTCGACGCCATCAACGTGAGGTCCGTCCGCAGGCCGCTGCACGCGAAATAGACGGGGAGGAGCACGATGATGACGACGTCTTCGAGCTTCTCCGCCAGCGCGCGGGTGAACCCGGACTCGCGCGGGGTGATGACACCCATCGCGAACGCGCCAAACAGCGCGTGGATGCCGATCAGCTCGGTGATCGCGGCACTGACGAACACCAGCAGGAACATGACCGCGAGCAGCCCCTGGGACGCGCCCTCCCGCGTGCGCTCGCCAATCCGCCCCAGCAGCGGCCGCACGAGCGTGAGCATGACGAGGACGTAGGCCGCGGCTTCGACCACGGTGAGGACGGCGCTCTCCGCCCCTTCGACCCGCGCCACCGCGACGACGAACGCGAGGATGCACCACGCGGTTACGTCGTTCACAGCAGCACAGGCAAGCGCGATGGCACCGATCCGCGTGCGGAGGGCCTGGCGCTCTGCCAGGATCCGCGCGAGCACCGGGAACGCGGTGATGCTCATCGCCACGCCGAGGAACAGCGCGAACGGCAGGAACGGCACGCCCGGCGGCGCGAACTGGACGTAGAGCGGCCACGCCAGGCCGATTCCCATGGCGAACGGCGCGGCGATGCTCGACGTGCTGATGAACACGCTGGCGCGGCCCAACCCCTTGATCAGCGTCGCGTCAAACTCCAGTCCGACGAGGAACATGAACAGCACCAGCCCAAGCTGCCCGACGGCGTTCAGCGCCGGGAGCGAGTCCGGCGCCCAGAGCGCCGAAAGACCCGCCGGCCAGAGCACGCCAAGCAGCGAGGGGCCCAGCGCAACCCCTGCGATCACCTGCGCCACCACGGCCGGCTGCCCCACGCGCCGCGCCGCCAGCGCGAGGAGCTGACCGACCGCGACGATGACCAGGATCTGGACGAGCAGGGTGACTGTGGCGCTGGCGTGCATCGATCTCCGTCAGCCGACCGCGACCCGAACCAACAACTCGCGCGCGTTCACAAGCGGGTAGACGCGCGCTGAAAGGACGATTCCAGGCCGAAGGATGCGAACCTCCTCCACCGTGTCCCCACCGATCGGTGAGCGGACGACGCCGAGCACGGCACCCGCCCGAACGCGCTCGCCCACCCGGACCTCGGCGGCGAAGAACCCGGCGAAGCTCGATCGGTACTCATCGACCTGATCCGTTTCGAGCACCGGGTTCGCGGCCGATGCCTCCGGAGGCACCAGCCCCCGCGCGGCCAGGATCCGGACGATCGCCCGCGCGAGCTGCCGGGACGCATCTGCGGACAACACGCCCGCTTGTCCACCCCGCAACGTGAGCGCCGGTCGCGCCTCGGCCCGCCACGCGCCCATCAACCCGCCGTCAAAGTGCTTGCCAGCGCGCTTCCAGACGACCGGCAGCCCGCTCGCCCGGCCCGCCTCAAGCGCCCGCCCGTACAGCGGCGTCCGAGCGTGGGGAAGTTCGTCCGTGACGCGATTGCCGCTTTGTACCTCGATGCACAGCTCGCCCGCGGTAGCGTCGACGACGGCCCCGGCGACACGTCCGGCAGGGGACGTCGGCCCGCCCAGGAACGCAGCGTCCAACTCCTCGCCAAGGAACGTCTTTTCCCCGGTCTCAGCGCCCGGTGTGTTGACGCAGGGCAGCAAGTAGACCGCCCCGGAAGGCCGCTGCACGGCGAGCACACCGGCGACAAGGTTCACCGCGTGCATGCCGGTCACCTCGTCGCCGTCGATGCCCGCCACCACGCTGACCTGGGGCGCTCCGGACCCGTAGGCGAGGCGGTGGAGCCGGTAGGGCGGGCGGAGCGGCAGCGGCAGCTCAAAAACGACGCTCATGAGCCGCTCCCCGGCGGTGAACGGACGAGCCTGGCAAGCACAGACCCCACGTGGGCGGTCGGTTTGTCGCGGAGCGCGAGAACGGTACCGTCAGTCTGCGCGCAGATGCTGGCGCCATCGAGCTCGCCGAGAACGTCGCCCGCGACCACGCGAGCGCCGGGCAGCGCGCGAGGGATGAACACCCCCGCGGCCTCCGCAAACGTCGTGAGCACGTCCACGCCTGCACGCTCGCCGAGCGGCCCCTCGACCCACGCGAGCACCGCCGCGACCAGGTTGGCAACGCCGGTCGGGTGCACACGGCCCGTCCGCCCACCGCGCAGGCGGATCGCACCCCACGCACCCGGCGAGCCGGCGGGCGCGCGGTCGGCGAGTCGCACGAGGGGCAGTTGCAACGCCGGCACCTTCGCATCGGCCCAGACCTCGGCGTGGACCACCTCCCAGAGACCCGGGTCGGGGGCGCCAAGCTCGATGACCCGTTCGGCCTGCGAGAGATGCTCAAAGAGCGCCGCCGCGATCCGGTCGGGGGCGTGCCCGTTCGCATCGCCCGGCAGTCGAGCCGCAAAATCCACGTCCAAACCCGGCCATCGGTGCGACCCGTGGAGGACGGCGAGCGGGTTCAGGCACCCAAAAAGGATGACGGACCGGGGCGGCGGCTGCGCCGACCAGTGCGCGGCGAGGGCGAGGGCAGCGGCGACTCCCTCGGCAGCGTCGCCATGCAAGCCGGCGAGGACGATGGCTGAGGGCCCAGAGAGCGGCCCGAACGCCTGCCCGCCGACGGGCACGGCGTCCCCGCCGGGTAGTTCAATCTCGCCAAGCGGCACGCGCACTGCCGGCTTCACGACGACTCTCCGAACAAGCGCGACCGTAGCGCCGCCGCGTTGGTGTGGGGCAGCGGACAGCCCCGGAGCGCCTCCGCGAGCTGCACACGCGCAGCGAGCAGCGTGGGGGCCGACCGGGCGAGGAGCAGGACGGGCGTGCTTCGGGCCGCATGGCCTGGCCCGATCAGCAGGGTCGCGCCGTCTCCGGGGTCGGGAGCGGCCTCGAGATCGCAGTCGACGAGCGTGCGGACGACCGCCGCCACCGTCGGCCGCACCTCCGGACGCTCGGTCTCCCAGCGCAACGGCTCACCGGTCGCGATCTGCACCTGTGCCGCGACGAGATCGGCCCCGAGCGCATGATCGAACATGAACCACCCCGGCAGCGCCGGCTGCGCGCCGAGCAGGCTCACACGGCCCGACGGCGCGAGCCACAGGTCAAAACTGGCGAGCCCGACGAGGCGCAGCGCCGCCCCCAGCGCGATCGCAGCGCGCGCCAGGGGGTCCACGCACGGCCCGACCTCCGCGAGACCGGCCGTGACGATCCGCTGCTGCCCGAGCAGGATCGCCTGTCCCCCGTCCCCCAGGACCCCAACGCGCACCGACTCGCCGCCAACCTTGCGGTCCCCCGGGCCTACGCCCATCCCGGTCACCGCCGCCGCCTCGGCCACCACGCTCGTCCAGCGCTCCAGCAGGTCCGCCTGGACGCCGATCCAGGCGAGGCCGCTGGCGGTCGTCAAGCGCGCGAGGTCGGCCGAAGCGGCGCTTTGACCGGCGCCAGGATGCAAAGCATCGGCGCCCGCATCCAGCGCAGCGGAGACGAGGCGCTGGGGATCGCCCCACGGGTCATCGTCGGCGTCGCGGGCGATGAGCGGCGCGTCCCAATCGGCCTGGGCCACCCAGGGCGCGTCGGCGCTCGCCTCGTCGAACGCGGCGATCACCTCGAGGCCCATCGCCTGGACCGACCGCACGATCACCGCAGCGTCGCCACCGGTGCACGCAGCGAGCACCCGTTGGAGGTTGCGACGGGGGGGCGCTTCGGGCATGGGGTGAACGTAGCGCGTTACCGGACTGCAAATGCGCGTCGCCCTCCTCGGCCCCGGACGCCTCGGACGAAGCCTCGCGTTGCTCCTGCCTTCAGCGGGCCAGCCCGTCACCCTCTGGTCCCGCGGCGAACCCCTCCCGGACGCCGATGTCTACTGGCTCACGGTCCGCGACGGCGCCCTGGCCGACGTCGCCGCCCTGCTCCCGCGCGACCGCGTCGTCCTGCACGCATCGGGTGCCCTCGGTCCCGAGGTCCTCGCCCATCCCCTCGGCGGCGTCCTTCACCCGTTGATGACGTTTCCCGGCCCGGAATTGGGACTACCGTCTCTTGCGGGCGTCGGAGCGCGCGTAGACGGTCCGGAGCCAGCCCGAATCGCTGCCCGCTCCATCGCGCGCACCCTCGGAATGGTGCCGGTCGAGGGGGTGGAGGCGGTGGCCTGGCACGCCGCGGCGTCGATGGTCTCCGGCCATCTCGCAGCGTTGTTCCTGGATGCTGCGGAGGTCCTCGAACGCGCTGGTGCAACGGGCAACGCGCGCGACCTCCTGCTCCCGCTCGCCCGCGAGAGCCTGGAGCGCGCTGCATCGATCGGCGCCTCCGCCATCACGGGACCGGCGGCGCGAGGCGACGAGGCCACGATAGCGCTTCACCGGGCCGCGCTAGGCCCCGAACTTCCCGCCTACGACGCGCTGGATGCGCGAATCCGCGCCCTCAAATCGAGAAATCCACCTCGATGATCCCGCGCTCCGCCTCGCTCTCAAAGGGCGTGCGCGGTTGCGGGTCCGGATCGGCCGGAGGAACCTCGATCTGGACCGGCGCGCGGTGGTCGTGAGCAGCCTCACGCTCGCGGCGAATCCGGTCGATGATGAAGGCGTCAAGCATCAAGGCCTCCGTGTCTCTGCCTGTAAATGTAGCACCCGTGCTTGACGCGGCAATGGAATTGTGGACCCGGTCGCTACTCGCCGCCGGATGACGTTCAGAAACCTGCCACGAAGCTCGTGTAGCCGATCTGGAGCTCGTCCTCGAGGTCGTAGTAGCCGACGACCGTGTCGTTGGTGTCGAGGATCCGCACCTCACCGGTGTCGCCCCAGGAGGCGAGCTTGGCGTCGTCGGCGAGATCGATGCTGCCGAGGACGACGTTGTAGGGCGCGGTCTCGGGCTGCCAGCTCCACGATTGCGTTGCTGTCATCGCCGTGGCGTCAATCGTGTATTCGGCGAGGCGGGAGCCGGCGGCGACGTCCGAGTCGTTGTCGAACATGTAGAGGGAACCGCCGACCCGAATGGGGCTGTGCTGAGGCCCGAACGAGGGTGAAACTGCGAAATTCGAGTCGTTACCGCCGAGGATCCAGTCCATCGTCCAGGTGGTCGGGTCGATCTCCAGGATGGCGTGCTCGTAGTAGAGCGAGACGTAGATGAGGCCCGTGTCCGGATCCCGGTTCAGCCCATTGAAATGGGTCCAGTCCGCGGCGCCGTCCGGCGAACGGACGTTCCACCCCTCGTTCTCGCGGACCGTGAGGTGGTCAAAGGCGCTCCAGACGCTGGTGAGGCTCCCGTCGCTGGTGTCGAGGACGACCAGATCGTCCCCCTCGATGGTGTCGCCGTCGATCGGGCGCTCGTCGGAGACGGTCAGGAGGTACTTGCCGTCGCCGAGATCGAGGCTGTCGTGGTGCGCGAACGGGGCGGGCCAACGCTCGGTCGGGCCAGACATGCCCGCGCGCACGAACTCGGTGTCGGTGCCGTTGAGCGCGGTCTCGACCGCGTAGACGAGGTGATTGACGGCGTCGTAGTGCGCGTGGCTGACGATCTGGTTCGTCGGGATCGGCTCCCACCACACGAGGTCGCCCGACACCGTGCTCATCGACATCGCCGCGCCATCGGGCAACGCGATCGCCGATGTGAGGATGTAGCCCTCGTCGAGCGCCGGGCTGTCGAGCAGCGGGTCGAAGAGGGGGTCGAGGTGGGGGACGCCGTCGGGCGTGGTGGTGGTGATCGCGGTTGCCGACGACGGCGCGACCTCCTCCGCGCCCGATTCTGCGACCACGCTCACTGCGGCGTTCACTGGGAGGCCGAGGATCGTGGCGGTCTGGATGCCGTCGGCGCCGATCACCGTCTGCGCCACGCCGCTGAAGGACTCCGCGCCGACCGTGGCCGTCCAGCCCGCCTCGCAGGAGACGTCGGCGATCGCCGACGCTGTTGCAATCACCGCCGTAGGGTGGGCAGCGTCGAGCGCGAGGTTGAACTTCGGCGCTGTCGAGCCGGGCGCGCAGCCCGCCAGACCCGGCACGCCAGCGAGCGCGGTGGCGGCCAGGGCGAGGCGAACGTTCATAGGAGGCCGTAACCCTTCACCCTGCCGACAGCGCCGACAGCGCCGCCCGCGTCCACCCCTCCTCCGACGCCCCGACCGGGACGGCCACATCCACCGGCAACGCACCTCCCGCGACGTCAAAATGGCCGATGCTGAGCTGCAGCGCGCTGCCATCTTCGTACCGGATTATCGTCTCGATCGCCCGTTTTCCGACCGTCGCCCGACCGACGACCCGGGCATGCACCCGCTCCCGCAACGCCGCCGCCGCGATCTCGGCCGCGCTGGCGGTGCCTTCGTCGACCAGCACGACAACGCGCCCGGTGACCTCGTCGCCGTCGTTCTTCGCCGAATACTCCACAGGCGTCTCGCCTCGCACCGTGCTTCGCACGACAAAACCCTCCGTCGCGAACCGGTCGACGAAGGTGACCGCCTCCTGCAATTCACCGCCTGGATCGCCGCGTAGGTCGACGACGACGGGCCGCCCGGCATCCTTTGCCGTTGCGACGGGCCAGAGCGCGGTCATGCCGGCCGGGAAGCTCGCCACGTGGAGCCAGACGACGGAAGGTTGTGCCGCAACCGGCACGATCTGCAGGGGAGCGCCCCCGCGAAAGTCGCGTCGCACGGGGACAACACTGCCAAGCCCGCCGCGCTGAACCTCCAAAACGCTCGCCGTTCGCGCGCTGCCAAGCAGGCGACTCGCCCGATCACCCGCCGCGAGCCCCGCCAACTTCACCCCGTCGACCGCGACGATGCAGTCGCCGACGCGCAGACCGGCGCCCCGCGCGGGCTCGCCCACCGACGCGACCAGAAGGCCACACTCCGCCGATGTCGTCGCCGCGCCGATCCCCATGTCCGCCGGATCGGCAGTCAGCGTGGCGACCTCCGAGGGCGCATAGAACCGCGACCACCGGTCGAGCAGCGTCGTCATCCCGTGAATCGCCGCATACGTCAAGGCATCCCGGGTCGGCGGCGTCGGGTAGCGGTTGACAACGTCGTCCGTCACCCGGCGGAGGGTTTCGGCGGGGTCCGGCGCGTCCGCTACCGCTGTTCCGTGACAGATCCAGCCGAGGCAGCCGCCAGTGACCAGCAGCAAGAACGATCGTGCGCGCATGCAGACCCGCTTAGTCTGCAACCCTGGAGCGCGGCGGTTTGTGGCCGCGCGCGGGCGTCATCGGCCGCATGACGTTCTTCCTCCCCCTTCCCCCAGCGGCACGTTACAGGTGCCGCGCCAACGAGGATTCGCCCATGTCTCTCCGCCTTTCCGCCCTCTCCCTGCTCGCCCTCACCCTCGCGGCATGCGCCCCCGCCGGTGGCGACAGCACGGGCATCAGCACCCGCCCCGTGCAGTGCTCCGCCTACTGCGGCACCTACATGGCGAATTGCACCAACGCCAACAACGAGTACACCTCCGAGTCCGACTGCGAGACCCAGTGCGGCGCGTGGACGCAGGGCCAGCCGGGCGACACGAGCGGGAACTCGGTCACCTGCCACGACACCTACGCCAAGCAGGCGAACGACAACGGCGCGTGCGGCGACGCCGGGCCGAACAGCACGACCTGCATCTAAGCGCGCGCGGCTAGGCGTCCCCGGACGTCTCGCCAAGGCTCGCGATGACGCCGAGCACCGCCTCCTCGATGAGGAGCGCGCGTGCTACGGCGTCGTTTTGCGCGAGGTAGGTCTGGCGCTCGGCCGTGTCCCGAAGCACGAACGGGGCGATCGCCTCGGCCACCCGCCCGACGCCGAGCTCCGAGAGCCCCTTGCGTAGCTCCGCCGCGCGCGGGCCCATCCGCGCGAGCACCGGACCGACGAGCGCCAGCAGACGCGCCCCAACACGCTCGATCTCCCGAGGGACGAACGGCGTATCCGACAGCAGCGCCATCCGGCCGACGCGGTAGGGCTCCGGCCGCCCGGTCAGCTCCTCGACGAGCCGGACGCGGGCGATGGGCATCACGAGGATGTTGTAGCGCCCGTCGTCAAGCTCGCGGTGACCGAGGATCTTGCCCGCCGAGGCGTAGGGCAGGATCGCGGGGCCTGCGGGACCGTCCGAGGGCGCGGGCTCAGCCATCTGCGGAATGGCGAAGAAGCCGTCGGCGAGCACATCCTGGACGAGGCGACGGTAGCGCGGCTCGAAGACGTGGAGCGGCAGGGCGGGGCCGGGGAGGAGGACGACGCCGGGGAGCGGGAACAGCGGGAGCGCGGAGCACGCGCTGGCGAGGCGGCGGAGGTCGGGCGAGGCGAGGGCCGGGATCGTGGACATGGATTTTCTCGGAGTCTCCCCCACCGGTAGACACCAGAGGGGCCACCATCAACGAGGAGCGGGCGCGGTCACTTCGGAGGGCAAGTCGGGGAGCACGGTCAGCAGCGCGGTCAGGCCCGTGAGGGTCGTGTCACCGGGACGGGCGAGGAGGCCGTCGGCGAGCAGGCGGGCGGCGACGTCGACGTCGTGATTGGCGGCATGGGCGCGGATCAAGGCTGCGCGCTGGGCGACGGAGCCGGGGAGGGCGAGGCCGGGGTCGGCCCTGGCGGCTCCGTCGCCGGCGAGGAGCACGGGCGCGCAGGCGGGCGATGGCTCGGGAGAGCAGAGGCCGAGGGCAGCGAGCAATTCCTTGGGATCGGTCAACCGAAAGCCGGCGAGCGCCTCTGCGTCGCGGCCGAGGTCGAGGAGCGCGCGGCCGCGAAGCGTTCGGGCGCGGAGGCTGTCGGTTCCCTGCGCCGAGGCCTCGGTGAGCGCGGCGGGGTCGGTGAGGTGTAGGGAGGCGTGGCTCGCGGCTTCCAGGGCGGCCAGGTCGAGGCCCGCGGGCGCATCCCAACTGTAGACGTGGCGGTAGTGGCCGCGGACGTAGACTTCGACGACGCTGGACATGGCAACTGGAACGCCGGCAGTTGCCCGTGCCGACGCCGCCGAGCCGAGGCCCGCGTGCCAGTGAACCTGCAGACGGGCGCCGGCCACGCCGTCCAGCGTGACATCCGACCGCGCGACGACTGCGTCGGCATCGGCCTCCCGATAGTGCCCGACGACCTCGTCGACGGCGTCGGCCAGCGCCTGGCGCACTCCGCGGCGCTCGGTCGTCAGCCCGGTCGCCGCGAGTCCCTGCGCGCGGGCAAGCGACCCATCCCCCGCGTTGGACGCCGCTGTCTTCTCGACCCAGCCCGTCCCACCCGCCTGGGTCCACGCCGGGTCCCACCACGCCGGACGCGTCCCCACGATGCCGTCCGCCTCCGCCGGCGTCATCGGCAGGAGCCGCCACCCGCCCACCCGCACCGCGAGCAGCGCCAGCAGCACGGCGACCGTCGCCGCTACGGAAATACCCATGTTCGCCAGACCGAACCACCCACGACCCGGCCGTACCGGCACCAACTGCGCGCCGTAGACCACACCGGCCACGAGCCCGCCGAAGTGGGCCCAACTGTCCACCTCCTTCCCCGCGAGTCCCCCAAAGAACGCATAAAGCGTGAACACCGCGATGCCGCCCCCAAACCGCGCCCGCGCCGCCGTCGGGATGAGGTCCAGCCAACGCCAGCCGACGACCGCCGCCGCCGCAAGGAACCCGAAGTCGCCGCCGCTCGCCCCGATCGACGGCAGCGCGGGGTTCAAGAACGTCGCCAGCAACCCCCCGAACCCCGTCGACGCCACCCACAGCCCCAGCATCGCCCACGGCCCGACGATGCGCTCCAGTGAAAACCCGATGAACACCAGAAAACTCAGGTTCGAGACGATGTGCCCGGGGCTCGCGTGGAGGAACGCATAGGTCAGCGGGCGCCACACCTCGCCGCGCAGCACGATGTCGTCCGAGGATCGCGCGAGCGCCACGTCCCAACCACCCGTCCCCCACAGGTAGCTGCGCACGCAAAGCCCGCACAGCAACGCCGTCGCCCACGGCACCTCGGGTCGCTCCCACGCCGCCCGAAAATCAGCCGCCGGCGTCCCCACGATGTGCTGGAACACGGCAAGCTCGCGCGCGGGCACTGCAGCCGCGTCGCCAACGCGCACCGGCGTTTCGGCGTCGATGCGGCCGGCCCGGACCAGGTCCTCGAAGTCGGCGACGAGGACGGCCCGTTCCGCGCCGTCGATCAGCGCATGGAGGACCAGGGCCTAGAGTCCGCAGTCGTCGGAGCAGCCGTCCTGCGTCCCGAGCGTGTTTCCAGAGAGGTCGTTCGCGGCGCAGGAGGTGAACGTCGCGTCCGTGCACGCCATGCCAAACCGGGAGTTCCCGGTGATCACGTTGGACTCCACGTCCGCCGCAGCGACGTTCTTGAGCGTGACCCCGACCGACCGGCCCGTGACGGAGGAGTTGGTGATGGTGCCGGACGCCAGCGTCGAGAACTCCATCCCATTGGAGTCGCCGCCGCCAACGGTCACGTTGTCCACCTCCACCGTGCTGTCTCCTGCGCTCCGACCAGTCACGCTCACACCGTCGCCGGTCGGCGCGGGAAAGCTGGCGTTTGAGATGGACACATCCGCGAGGTTGCTGGCGCTGACCGCCGTGCCGGTCACGGCGTCGAACTCGAGGTTGGAGAGCGCGATGTACGAGGACCCGCTGGTGTAGCTGTACAGCGAGATCCCGCCGCCGAGGGCGTTGCCGATCGTGAGCCCGTCGATGACCACGAGCGGATCCTGCGAGTACCAGTACCCGTAGACCGCGCCCGACGCCTGCGACGCGCCGACGGTGCCGATGTCGATGTTCGAGAACTCCAGGCCGCACTCGTAGTCGCTGACCAGGTAGGACTGCAGGGTGTCGGCGGTCAGGCCGTTGATGATGAGATCCCCGGCCACGACGTTTCCGCTCTGGTCGTAGCCATCGTCGGCGTAGGCCAGGGGCGGGTAGCTGGTGTACGTGACGGGGTAACCGTCCTCCAACACGCCATCCTGGTAGTACGAGTAGCTCTGCGTGAGCCCACCCGTCGTGCCAACCGTGTTGTCGTCGAGCTCAACCGACCCGCCGTTGACGGAGACCAGCGCCCCGTTGAGACCGTCGACGCTGTTGCCCTTGAAAAGCGTGCGGGCGTTGTCCGAGGCGACGAGGATGTCAGCCGCATACGTCGTGAACGTCGAGTCGCTGACCTCAACGTCTGCGAGGTAGCTGTAGATCGCCTCCACGCCGCCGGTGAAGGTGGAGCCCGTGATGACATCCGTGCTGCTGTTCAGCGAGATGTCCACACCGGAGATCGAGGTGTACTCGTAGGTGATGGTGTGCCCGCTGCCGTCGTCGTAGGAGTACGAGTCAGTCGCCGTGAGGTCATTCCCGGTGAACGAGCTGTCCGTGACCGTGGTCGCGCCGATGTAGTCCCAGAGGCTCCCGAGCGCGGAGTAGCCGGTGAACGCGGAGTTGGTGAGCGTGACCGCCCCCTCGAAGTTCAGCAGGGAGCTGCACGCGCTGTCCGAGAACGTCGTCGCGTCGACCTTGGCCCGGCCCGTGGCGACCACCATGCCCCAGCCCTGGTTTCCGCTGAACACCCCGCCGGTCATGGTGATGTCCCCGCCGTTGATCAGCATGGCCGGTGAATCCGAGATGACGTAGCCCCCGCTCGGGTCGACGCACGGCGTCGCCAGCTCGGGCTCGCGCAGGTTCGTGACGCTGACGTTCGTCGCCGTGGTGGACGCACCGGACAGGTAGATGCCGTTGCGGCCGGTGCTGTCGACGGTGAGGTTGGTCAACGTCGCGACGGTGGACGTGGCGGTGAATGGGGCGATCAACACGCCGAAGTCGTTGAAGCCAGTGACCGCGTCGTCCGTCAACGTCACCCCGACGTCGGCGGCGATGAAGACACCCCCGCAGGCATAGTTGCCCCCGTTGAACGCTGCGTAGTTGTTGTCACAGGCGGTGGTCGCGTCCGCGGAGACGGTGGAGTTGGTGACCGAATAGGAGTCGCCCGACGCCTGGATCCCGCTCACGGTCTGCCCGGTGAGCACGCTTGAGTCGATCGTCGCGGACCCGCTCTCGCTCAGGAACCCGTAGGCGCCCTGGTCCCAGGTCTCGTTGCTGATGTCCAGCGTGCCCGCCTTGAGCCTTACGGCGGCGCCGCCGGCGGCCGTGATGGTGTTGCCCGAGATCGTCGCCGTCGACGAGTCCACGGAGATCCCGTACCCGTCCTTGTAGTTCCGCTTGTCCATGATGACGCCGTTGATGACGTTGTCCGTCACCGTCGCCGTAGCGCCGCCGCCGATCTGGATCGCGATGGAATCGGGCAGGTCGAAGGTGTTCGCGGTGATCGTCGCGTCGCCGCCCTCGACGTCCAGCGCGCCGTTTGTCGGCTGGTTGAACTCGGTGTTGGACACGGTCAGGCCCGTCGCCCCAGCCGCCTGGAAGCTCCAGTCGCCGGTCGCGTCAAACTTCACGCCGTCGATGGTGTTGCCCGAGCCGCTGACCGACATGCCGGTCACCGTGCTCTGGACGGTGACCCCCGAGATCGTGGCGTTTGCGCCCGTGATCGTGATCGGGGGGCTCTGCCCGTCGCCCTGGAGGATGGTCTGGTCCACGCCTGCGCCCGTGATGGTCACGCCCTTGTCGACCGTCACCACCTCCGCCCAGGTGCCCGCGCACAGCGCGATCGCGCTCCCCTCGCTCGCGACCGTGATCGCGTCGCCGATGTGCGCGTACCCGCCCGCGCCGTCCACGGTGATGCAGCCCGGGTCGTAGTTGACCTGCGTGTCCGAGCCAGAGTCGCCGTTGTTCGCCGCAGAGTCGCCCTTGCCGGGGCCGTTGCAGCCGGTGGTGGCGACCAGGGCCAGGAGGCCGACGGAGAGGCCGGAGTAGAGGAAGCGGACGCTGGAAACGGGCATTCGGGGACTCCGGGAGGAGATGGGCTTCAAGGCGGTGCATCGTAGCCCGGAACGCGCGACAATTCCAAACGGCCTCAGCGGCGACGCCGCCGAAGGATCCAGGCGAGGCCGATGGCGCCGGCGATGGAGGGCCAGCCGGGCTCCGGGGCCGTCGCGCAACCACAGCCGCCGGGAGGGGACGCGGACGGCCCGGTGTCAGTGGCGGCGGTGTCCAACGCTCCCGTGTCGGAGCGCGCTGTGTCCGGCTGCGCGGTGTCAACAGCCGCGCTGTCGTGGGTTCCCGAGTCCAACCGGCCGCTATCCGGGGGCGCGGTGTCAGTGGTCGCGGTGGCATTGGTCGCGGTGTCATTGGTCGCGGTGTCACCCGGGCAGGAGAGATCGCTGCCATCGCAGTCCTGGTCGACGCCGTCCCCGCAGACCTCGGGCGCGCCCGGGAACGTTGCGGGCGCACTGTCGTCACAGTCGGTTGAGTTGGCAATGTAGCCGGCGGGACCTCGACCGTCGGCGTCGCTGCAGGCCTCGGTGAAGTCAGCGGGGTCGCCGTAGCCGTCGCCGTCGTTGTCGGCGTAGAACGTCGTCGTCACGCCCTCGTCGACGGCGCCGTCGCAGTTGTCGTCGAGGCCGTCACACACCTCGGGCGCTGTCGGGTTGACATACGCGCGCGTATCGTCGCAGTCGAGGCAGGCGGCCCATCCGTCGCCGTCAGCGTCCGCGTAGGTGACGGAGCCGTCGCAATTGTAGTCGTGCGCGTCCGTGCAGGACTCGGGCGCGCCGGGGTGGTAGCTTGCGTTGGAGTCGTCGCAGTCGGTTGCGTTGGCCACATAGCCATCGGGGGCGAGGCAGGCGGCCGTGGAGACGGTCGGGTCGCCGTAGCCGTCGCTGTCGAGGTCCGCGTACCAGGCGGTCGTGCCGGCGACGGTGGGGTCGGCGTCGTCCGTCAGGCCGTCGCAGTTGTTGTCGACGCCGTCGCAGATCTCGGTCGCGGCGGGGTTGATGGCGGGGTTGGTGTCGTCGCAGTCGGCGTAGTCAGCGGAGTAGCCGGGGGGCAGGGTGCAGGCGTAGTAGGGGATGTCGCGGTAGTAGTAGAGCGGGTCTCCGTAGCCGTCCCCGTCGGCGTCCGGGTAATAGGGGGTGCCCCAGCTGGCCCAAGAGGGGTCGATGTCGTCCACCACGCCGTCGCAGTCGTTGTCGAGGCCGTCGCACAGCTCCACGACCCCGGGGCGCGCGGCCCAGGTGGTGTCGTCGCAGTCGGTGTTGACGGAGGAATAGCCTTCGGGCGCGCCGCCGTACGGGTCGCGGGCAGGGGAGGTGTCGGGGCACAGCAGCGCTGGCGCGGCGGGATCGCCGTAGAAGTCGCCGTCGGCGTCCACGTAGTAGGTCACCCGGTCGGTGGCGTCCGTGTCGACGACGCCGTCGCAATTGTTGTCGACGCCGTCACAGACCTCGGAGGCGCCGGGGTTGATGGCGGCGTTTGCGTCGTCGCAGTCGGTGGTGGCGGGGTAGCCGTCGGCGTCGGCGTCGGTCGGGCCAGCGTAGCCTTCGTAGACGAGCGCTTCCTCGACGCCCACCGCGCCAGCGATCAGATCGGCGTAGCCGTCGCCGTTGACGTCGCCGACGGCTGAGACCGAGAGCCCCAGGCCCCGGAGGTCCGTGCCGGTGATGGCGGTGGTCGGCGCACTTCCGACGCCGTCCGCGGACCCCAGGTACACGTTGACGACACTCGATCCGGCATCGCCCCCGACGGCAACGTCGTCGTACCCGTCGCCGTCGACGTCCCCGAGCCCGGCCACGGACGCCACACCCTCGCCGGTGCCGTCCATCGTGGTGGCGGCTGTGCTCGAGAGGCCGGTCGCGGAGCCGACGTAGACATACGCTCGCCCGGCCGCGGAATTGTAGGCGGGCGCAGCGACGATCACGTCGTCGTAGCCGTCGTTGTTGACGTCTCTGGCGCCAGCGACGGCGGTGCCGAACGCATCGCCGGCGGTTTCGCCGGACAGCGTCGTGCTCGCGTCGAGCCAGGTGTCGCTCATCGCCGAAGAGCCGGCGTACATGTACACGCTTCCGGTCGTCGTCGACTTGCCGTACGCACCCGCGACGAAGTCGTCGTCGCCGTCGCCGTCGACGTCGCCCGCTCCTGCGAACGCAGTGCCGAAGCCATCGTCCGTGCCCGTCACGCCCAGGATCGGGCTCGACCAGCCCGACGACCCGCCCAGCAGGATCTCGCCGTCTCCGGTGTGCCCGTAGTATTCCTTGGTTGCGCCGACGACGACGTCGTCGTAGCCGTCGCCGTTGATGTCTCCGAGCCCTGAGACCGCCTTGCCGAAGTAGTACGGGTGCTCGACATGGATAGCAGCCCCGCAGGCGCTTCCATCCTCGCTCGTCGCCGGGCCACCCGCCGACCCGAGGTAGAGGTACGCGCACCCGTAGCGGGAATCGGCGGAGTATGTCGCACCAACCACCACATCCGCGTAGCCATCCCCGTTGACGTCCCCCGCGCTGGACGCCGAATACCCCAGCTTTTCACTGGCAGAAGCACCATCCAAAGTCGTGCTGGCGGTCGTAGAGACCCCGACCGGAGAGCCCTCGTAGACCGACACCCGGCCCGCGCTCGAACCAAAACCGTAGTCGGCGACGAGCACATCGTCGTACCCATCGCCGTTGACGTCCCCAGCGCCCGACACGACGCCGCCGAAGTCGACGGAGCCGTCCTCGCCGACGAGCGTCGCGCTCGCCATCCCATACACCGGATCCACCCGCACCGGATACCGCGCCCCATCATCATCGACGACGACAGAAAACCCACCCTCGGCCACCTCAAAGTGCGATGGCAGCACCCGCCCGACGGCATCCGTCGCGACGAGATCATGCGCGGTGACGTCGCCGCCAGTCCCCGCGAAGCCGATCGCGCCGCCTCGCGCGCTCACCTCGGTGCCGCCTGCGTCCACGCAGATCGTCAGCGGCCCCGGGCCCTCCGGCCGTCGCGCAACGTCCCAGCCCTCCTCCACACGGCCCCCGCTCGTCTCCCACCACTCCGTCGCGCCCCTACCGCGGTACTCCTGGCGTTCGTCGCTGACCTTGCTCGCGAGCGTCCCGACCCAGGGGCCAGCCGCCCCGACCCTGCCGATGCTGACGGTCCGGAGCTGCAGCGGACCGATGCGAACATCAGTCTCGTCAAAACGAACGGTGGAGGCCGTCGATCGCCCGGGCGCCCTGGCGACTGGGGCGACGGTCGGACCCGTGGTCCATCCGCACCCCGCGATCGCGACCAGCAGCCACATCCCGACCTCTTGCGCACAGTCTGCGCGCAATCCCGCCGCGAAGCAACCCGCCCTGACGACAAACGGAGGACACGGAAAGCCGCCGCCGGCCGCGTTAGCCCGCCCGTTCCCCGGAGCCGACCGATGGACCCCGAACGCGCCGCCCTGTACGCCGACCTCGAAGCCCGCAACGCCGCTGCGCTGAACGCCGGCGGTGCGGAAGGCGCCCAGAAACAGCATGATCGCGGCCGAGGAACCGCTCGGGAGCGCATCGACGCTCTGCTGGATGCCAGCACCTTCCGCGAGCTGGACCGCTTCGTCGTCCACCGCTCCAACGACTTTGGCATGGACAAACGCCGAATCCCGGGCGACGGCGTGGTCACGGGCTACGGGCGGATCGACGGCCGTCTGGTCTACGTCTACGCGCAGGACTTCACGGTCTTTGGCGGCACACTGTCCGGAGCCTATGCAAAGAAGATCTGCAAAGTGATGGACCTGGCGCTGAAGAACGGCGCGCCGGTGATCGGGCTGAACGACTCGGGCGGCGCGCGGATCCAGGAGGGCGTGGAGTCGCTCGGCGGATATGCCGACATCTTCCTTCGGAACACGCTCGCATCCGGCGTCGTTCCGCAGATCTCCGCGATCCTCGGTCCCTGCGCCGGCGGAGCCGTCTACTCGCCAGCCATCACCGACTTCATCGTGATGTCCCGGGAGACGAGCTTCATGTTCGTGACCGGGCCGGACGTGATCAAGACAGTCACCCACGAGGAGGTGACGCAGGAAGCGCTGGGGGGTGCGGACGCGCACAGTCGTGTGTCCGGAGTCGCCCACTTTGCCGCGCCAGACGAAGCGGGGGCGCTCGCGCTTGTTCGTGCCTTGTTCAGCTACATCCCACAGAACAACCTCGAAGAGGCGCCGCGGGTGGCGACTGAGGATGCGCCCGACCGCCTCATCCCCGAGCTGGATGAGTTGGTTCCAACGAACCCGAACAAGCCCTACGACGTGAAGGAGCTGATCACCGCCGTTGCGGACGACGGCGCCTTCCTGGAAGTCCAGCCGGACTACGCCGCGAATATCGTGATCGGCTACATCCGGCTGGGCGGCCGGAGCGTGGGCGTCGTCGCCAATCAACCCGCGGTGCTCGCTGGCGTGCTGGACGTGAACGCGTCCGTGAAGGCGGCCCGGTTCGTCCGGTTCTGCGACGCCTTCAACATCCCGCTCTGGGTCATCGAGGATGTGCCTGGATTCCTGCCTGGCACGGCTCAGGAGCACGGCGGCATCATCAAGCACGGCGCCAAGCTGCTCTACGCGTTCGCCGAGGCGACCGTGCCCAAGGTGACACTCATCACACGCAAGGCCTACGGTGGCGCGTACTGTGTCATGAACTCCAAGCACCTCCGCGCGGACCTGAACCTCGCCTGGCCGACCGCCGAGATCGCGGTCATGGGCGCGGACGGCGCCGTCGCGATCATCCACCGGGCAGAGCTGGCAAAATCCGCGAACCCGGTCGCGACACGGGCGACGTTGACCGCGGAGTACAAGGAGCGCTTTGCCAACCCGTGGCGGGCGGCAGAGCTTGGTTTTGTCGACGAGGTCCTGCGCCCACGTGACACCCGAGCGCGCCTGGTGGAGGCCTTCGACGCGCTGGAGAACAAGCGCGACACGAACCCGCCCCGGAAGCACGGGAATATTCCGCTATAGCCGGATCCGAGCTGCTCAGATCTGGTTATTGACGCGTCAAGGGCCGGCGGGCGGTCAGCGAACGAGGACGGCGAAGACGGCGTCGATGAGGAAAATGGTGATGAGCGCGTCCATCGCGCCGCGCGTGGCCATGCGCGGGAGGTCCGAGGAGTCGTGGCCCCAGCGGAACCCACGCGCCATGGTCGTCGCGGCCACGGCGAGACCAAAAAGCAGGGCCTTCGTCCATAAAAGCACGACGTCCTGGGGCTCGATCGCGCCTGCGAGGGAGGCGAGGAAGGGCGGAAGCGCGATGCCAAGCGGGATCGTGGAGACGAGGGTGACGGCGTAGGTTGCCAATGCAAACACGGTGGTGAGGCAGGCCGTGCCGACGGTGATGCCGATGAGACGCGGCAGGCCGACGTACACCCACGGGTCGACGCCGTGCGCCGCCAGGGCGTCCAATTCGTCGTTCAAGCGCATGGCGAGCAGCTCGGTGCACACGGCGCTCCCGGAGCGCGCCGCGACGATGACGGCCGTCAACAGCGGAGCGAGCTCCACGAGGATGAGCTTGTCCAGCACCGTTCCGAACGACCCCTCGGCGCCGAGCACCGTCAGGGTCCGGAACCCGACCCCAATCGTCGTCACCCCGACGAGGGTGGCGAGGCCCGCCACGATCGGGACCGCCTCCACGCCCGTGAAGTAGATCTGGTCGATGGTGACGCGCAGAAGCACGGCCCGAGCCCCACTCGCGCGCGGTCGGGCGAGCACTCGGAGCCCCCTGCCGCACACGTCGCCCACGAGCAACACCACGGTGCCAACCACCCCAGGCGTGGACCAGACCGCGTCGCCCACCGACCGGGCAAAGCCGACGGCGCCCGATTCACCGCCCCGGCCGCTCAACGAAACCACGCGACAGCACCGGCGAGCCCCATCACACAGCCGCCGACGGCCAGGAACAGCATCCCCGCCGCCACCGCCCACACCAGGCGCGACCCACCCGACGCGGTCACGGGCTTCTCCGACAGCTCCGGTTCCAGGCGCGTCTCCACGATGGAGCGCGAGGCACGCAGCGCGCCCGGGCCGACGGTCCCTCGCGGGAGGTCCTCGTACTGACCGGTGACCATCAGGCCACGCGATCGCCCTCGCAACCGCAGCGGGCGGAGCGAGGCGCCCCCAGACCCCGACAACATCGACCACTCCTGGGCCAGCGCAGCCGGCGTCAACCCCGGAGCTCCCCGCGCGCGGTCCAGCAGGCTCCGGTGCCCGGGCCCCAGGTCCGGCCACTTAGACCTCACCCGCGCGTGCAGGGCCTCCGGCTCCCCCTCTGCGTCGGCGAGCCATTCCCAGGCGGCAAACGCCGCGCTCGACGCAGCCGCGACCCCGTCGCCCGCGACACCGTCCGATGGCAACGAGACGCCCCCAGCCTCATCCACGACGCAGTCTGCTGACGAAAACGAGCCTCCGCGGCCTGCATCATGCCGGCGCGCGACCGCGTCCAGGTAGCTCGCGACCAGGCGTTGCGCCTCGGGCCAGGCCAGCGCCTCGCCCGCGAGCGAGCGCAGAGTTCGGGGGGCGCCGGGCGACGACGGTGTCACGGCGCCTTCTTCTTCTTCTTGGGCGAATTGGCTGGATCATCGCCGTGCGTCAGCGTCGGGATGGGCCGTTTCTCAAAGGACGTCATGAACGCCTTCATGCTCGCGCTGGCGGCGTCCAACTGGGCGACGACCTTGGCGATGTCCGTGTCGCCGGTGGGATCGTAGGCCTGGACGGCCTTCGCCGCGAGCGCCATCTGATCGAGCGAGTCGTTGAGGTGGGTCACGAGCTTCGGAAAGCTGCCGTCTGTGGCGACGAGGCCGTGAACGTCGTCGACGGCTTGATCGGCGGCGGCCAGCGAATGGTCGAAGTGGTTGAGATCCTTCTGGATCTGCGGGCCGGCCACGTCGCGCGTGGCCTGCAGGCTGGCGATGAGGTGGTCGAGGTCGTCCAACGACTGGTTCGCCCGGGACATCGTGGCGGAGATCCCGGGCTTTCCGTCCGGACCGTTGACGACGACGGCGCGCAGCTCGGCGGTGACGGCGTCGATGTCCTCGAGCGTCCCCTGCGCGTGCGCGAGCAGGTCGGGGAGCGTGTAGGCCGCGGTTGCCGGGAGCGTGGACCCCGGCGGGAGCGTGCCGACGGCGTCGCCCTCCGGAGGGACCAGCCGGAGCACGACACCGCCAGCGACGGTGCGCGACGCGAGCACGGCGACGGTGCCGACAGGGAGGGTGACATCGGGCTCGAGCGCGATGGTGAGCGTGAAGTGCAACCGGGGCGTAGGCAGCACGGCCACGGCCTCGACGATCCCCAGCTCGTACCCGTTCATCTCGACAGGCGTGCCCGCCGAGGCGCCGGCAAGTTCGTCCGCCGCGACGCTGTAGCGGGTGACGTTCGGCTGGAACTGGTGGAGGGCTGAGAGGCTGAAGGCAGCGACACCCACAAGGCCGCTGCCGAGCACGAACACGCCCGTCCAGAAGTTGCGGTCCAACGCCATCAGCGCCCCTCGGCGGCGGCGAAGGCGCGGGCGGTCCCACCTTCGCCGCCGACGCGAACCACCCGCGCACCGAGCCGCTCGGCGTCGTGGGGGTCCGGCGTCGTCAACACCACCGAGACGCGGCGGCGTTCAAGCTCGTCGCGCAACCAGGCGGCGACCTCGTCGGCCGTAGCCGCTGGAAGGTACCGAAAGGGCTCCTCGAGGAAGAGAAGATCGGCGCGCAACGCCATCGCCCGGCCGAACTGGATGAGGTGGAGAGCGTCGGCGGCAAGGCCCGGGGGCCGGAGCTCTGCCAGCTCCACGAGGCCGAGGCCCGTGAGCACGTCCATCGCGCGCGACCGCGCCTCGCGCAGGGGAACGCCGCAAAAACGCAGGGGGAGCACCAGGTTTTCGAGCACGCTCACGTTGGAGAGCAGGCCCCCGCTTGAGAACACGTACGCCGAGCGCTCCGCGCGGGACCGCACAGACCCGCTTCCGGGCGACCGCAGACCCGCCACGACCCGGAGTAGCCAGCGCTTTCCCGAGCCACCGGGGGCCAGCAGCGCGACCGCCTCGCCGCGCGCCAGTGAAAAAGTATACGTTTGCCCCCCCGAGTCCACGAGACCCGCGACGTCCAGCACCGGCAGCTCGGGGTCGGTCTCGGTCATTCGCGGATCTATCCGACCCGGAGGGATAATCCGGCCGAATGCGTTGTACCGGGTGAACCGAAGCGAGCCCATCGTGGTGACCGGGCCGACCGGCGCCGGAAAATCCGACCTCGCCCTGGCCATCGCGAGGGCCTACGGCGCCATCGTGGTCTCGATGGACGCGATGCAGGTCTACCGGGGCTTCGACATCGGCACGGCCAAGGTGCCCGTCGCCGATCGCGACCCCGGACAGGGCGGCGTGGTGCACCGCTGCATCGACGTGGTGGAGTGGAATGAAGCCTGGTCTGCGGCCGATTTCAGCGCGGAAGTGGAGCGGGCCGGCGCCGCCGCACCCGTGGTGATCTGCGGCGGGACGACGTTCTACCTGCGGGCCTGGCGCGAGGGGCTCGTGGACGCGCCGCCCGTGGACCTGGAGGTGCGGGCACGCTTCGAGGCGCTGGAGGATCCCCACGCAGCCCTGGTTGCGGTGGACCCGGTCCTCGCTGCCCGTCTGCACCCGAACGACCGGATGCGCCTCGTTCGCGGCCTCGAATACCACGCACAGACCGGGACGCCGCTCTCTGCCGCTCACGCCGCCGACACCCGGGAGGCCCGCCCGTGCACCGTCATCGCGCTCGACCGCGACGACCTCTACGATCGGCTCGACGCGCGCGTCGTCGCCATGATGGACGCGGGCTACCTCGACGAGGTCCGCGGCCTGCTGGACCGGGGCGTGCCGAGGGGCGCTCGCCCCATGCAGACGCTCGGCTACAAGCACCTCGCCGCGCACATCGAGGGCGAGTGCAGCCAGGATGAGGCAATCCGCCTCACGCAGCGTGACACCCGCCACTTTGCGAGGCGACAGCGCGGGTTTTTGCGGAGCAAGCTCATCGCACCGTCGGTGGATCCGTGGCCAGCCGTGCGGGCGGCGTGGGGTGGGACGGGGTAGGCGAAGCACGCTCAAGGAACACGCCGTGATCGACCAGATCCTGATGACCAAACGTGACGGCGGCACATTGACCGCCGCGCAGATCGACGGCTTCGTCGCTGGTGTCTGCGACGGCAGCGTGAGCCGACCGCAAGCGGCTGCCATGCTCGCGTTCATCTTCCTGCGCGGGCTCGACGCCGCCGAGTCCGTCGCGCTGACCCAGGCGATGACCCGCTCCGGACCGTCCCTTTCGTGGCCCGGCATCGACGGCCCGTTCGTCGACAAGCACTCCACCGGAGGCGTCGGCGACAAGGTCTCGCTGGTCCTGGCCCCGCTCTGGGCGGAGCTCGGATGCCGCGTTCCGATGATCTCTGGCCGCGGGCTCGGCCACACCGGCGGCACGCTCGACAAGCTCGAGGCGATCCCCGGCTACCGCTGCGATCTCGACGACGCCGCGCTCCACCGCACGCTGCGCGACGTCGGCTGCTTCATCAGCGGTCAGACCGCTGCGCTCGCACCCGCAGACCGGATCCTCTACGGCCTGCGGAACGAGACGCAGACCGTCGCTTGCATCCCGCTGATCGTGGCGTCGATCCTGTCGAAAAAACTCGCGGAGGGGCTCGACCGGCTCGTTTTGGACGTGAAGGTGGGCTCGGGCGCGTTCATGCGGACGGAGGGGGACGCGCGGGCGCTCGCGGAGGCGATGGTGCGGGTCGGAAACGGCGCGGGCGTGCATACCCGGGCGCTGCTGACGGACATGAGCCAGCCGCTCGGCGCCGCCTGCGGGAACGCGCTGGAGGTGATGGAGTCGGTGGACTGCCTGCAGGGAAAAGGCCCGGCGGACCTGCGTGCTTTGACCCTCGCCCTGTGTGATCACCCGGATGCCGAGCGGGTGCTCGACAGCGGCGCGGCTTTTGAGCGGTTCGCGAAGATGGTGCGGGCGCAGGGCGGCACGCTGTCCCGCCTGCAAGCCGACGCCGAGCGCTGGGATCACGTGGCCGCGGAGGATGGCCTCGTGACCCGCTGCGACGCCTGGAACATCGGCCGGGCCGCGTTTGTCGTGGGTGCCGGGCGGCTGCGCGCGGACGATCCCGTGGATCCAGCGGTGGGCGTGATGGTGCACAAGAAGGTCGGCGAAGCGGTCGTCCGCGGGGAGCCGCTGGCGACGCTGTGGCATCACGAGCGAGGGGGCGATGAGGCGAAGGCGGAGCTGGCGTCGGCGTTCGCGGTGGGAGATCGGGCGGAGGCGCGGGGGTTGGTGATCGGCGCGATCGCCGGCTGAGGCGGGGAACACAGGCGCTGGAATGGCGGAGGGGCGACGCGGCGTTCCATGCGGGGTTCTGGATCGGTGTGGGGCCGACCGAGCCGCCCAGACGGACCGGAACACCCCGCGCCCGTTCCATGATAGCCGCCCTGCGATGTCGCGCGTCCCGCCCGTTCCCGTCGCCCGTCCCTCCCCTGCCCGTCGGTTCGGACGGCTCGCGCTGTCGACGCTGGCGACGTTTGGCGTGCTGGCGACGGCCTCGGCGGCGGATCCTGTGCCGGCCGCGACCGCACCGGCTGCCCCCGCCGTGCCCACACCACCGGTGGCCCCGGCACCCGGCGGCGCATTGTCGCTCCCCGAGTTCATCCCGATCCCGCCCCCGCCTCCCGAACCCGCTGCAGCTCCCACCCGCACCGGCGGCCCCGGGTACCTCCCGCCGATCATGCACATCACGACTGATCCCTTGATGCCGCAGAAGTACCGGTCGACGCCCGCGGGCAAATACACCTGCTCCGTGAAGATCGAGCTCGACGCCTCGGGCAAGGTGACGGACGTGGTCGCGGTGAGCTGCGATCAGGAGTCGCTCTGGGCGCTCTCGGCGGCGATCCTGGCCTGGCAATTCGAGCCGGCGCTGCAGGACGGGAAGCCCGTCGCCTCCGAGCTGCCGTACACCACGCAGTTCGAGGTCAAGACGCTCCTGCCGCGCAAGCACGTGGTCGGCTTCATCGGGCTCGTCGCGTCGGCGGGCGGCGAGGGCATCGCCAGCATCGATGGGCGCGCGCACCTTGGCGAGACGGTGAGCGTCTCGGGCGGCGTTGGCGTCGACCAGAACCAGCGCTGCGCGATCAACACGCCGGTGTGCCCGTACTTCGACAGCTACCAATCGGTGAACCCGACGTTTCATGGGGACGTCGCGGTGAGCTCGCCGCGTCAGTATTTTGAGCACCGCGGCATCTACGGCGGCGTGGTCGGCTTCTACGACGATCCGGCCGGCCAGGTCGGGCTCTACGCCGCGTTCCGCGGCGAGCTGATGACGCCGCTGCCGGGCTTGTCTGTCGGCGGCGACGTTGGCGTCGGCACGGTCTGGGGCCCCGTTGGCGCGGACACGTCCCTGGGGTTCTTCCCAAAGTTTGGCCAGCAACCATTCTATCCCTGGCTGCGCGCGAGCGTGATCTGGTATGCGCCCCTCCCGCGCGACCAGTTCGTCGTCGTCCCCCGGCACGACGACCCGGTCGTCTACGAGGCCGCCGTCGAACAGGACGAGCCACCCGCGCTCGACACCAGCCACGTCTTCGACGGCGTTCCTGCCGTGCACTGGTCACGCATTCCGGTCGCGGGGGGCAACAACCCCGTTGCCGGGCCGGGTTTTGCGAACTACCCGCCGGGGCAGTACACCTGCAACGTGCGCGTGCTCGTCGGCGACGATGGCAACCCGAAGCAGGTGCGCGTCGAGAAGTGCCCGGCCGCCGGCGTGGACGTTGCGGCCGCGACCGTGAAGACCTGGCGTTGGCTGCCGCGCCCCGGGCAGGGCGACGTTCAAGCCGTGTTCCCGGCGCCCATCTACGTCGACCAGAACGAGGCCGAGCAGGTGAAGGTCGACCACGTCACGATGGGCACCGGCGAGAAGAGCGCCACCCCGATCGCCGCCGCGAAGACGCCGAAGGTGTGGGTGCATGAGCTTTATACGCCGGTGTTCTCAAACGGCGTGACGCCCGCAGGGGAGTGCCTGGTGGACGTGGACCTCGACGCCACCGGCGCCGTGCTGGCGACGCGATGGCGCTCCGGCGACATCGACGTGAAGCTGCGGGTCATGGAGGCCCTCTCGGCCTGGAAGTTCTACGCGGTCGCGGTCGAAGGGGAGCTGCAGCCCGTCCGGGTGACGCTCTCGATGTGCGGGTACCCGCAGTTGACGACGCAGCAGGAGCTGGACGCGGCGAAGCCGGCCTCCTCCCGACCGCAATGAGTGAGCTCGCCCAGGTCCACACGCGGCAGGAGCTGACCTTTGAGTTCATCGGGCGGAACGTCCGGATGGACGAGCAGGATCTGGACAGGCGTGCGTGGCTGCGAGCCGGGATCGCGAGCTGGCGACCGTGCGATGTCTGGGAGAATGCGCCGATCGCGGTGTGCTGGACGGCAAGTTTTGACACGCCCCGCGGTCGGCTCTTTCGACCTGCCGTGCTCGACGAGCTGCGCGGCCGGGTGCTGACGGGGTCGCCCCTGCCGTTGCACCCGGCTGAACAGGTAGCGCGGGCGCTGCCGGGCGCGCTCGTTGTGGTGTACTCGGACGGCGGACGGCTCGCCTACTGCGCCTCCTACGTCCACCACCGCCTGCGCTGGTCGTTGTTGCTCCAGGACGACGTCCGGCTGGTGCGCTGCGACGGCGCAGGGCTCACGGTGCAGGAGCCGCCGGGCCCGATCCCGGAGGGCGACCGGCTCGGCGTGCTGCTCGCCGGACTGCGCCAGTGGTTGTGCGAGCCGCTTGAGCTGACCTCCGAGGAGCGGCTCACGCTGCCGGACGTGCTCGACAGCCTCGTCATGGATCGTCAGGATCTGGTCCGGGACGGGCTGCGCGTGGCGGCGAAAACCGGGTAGCGTACCAGCGGGCGGCGCGACGCTGCCACGGCGACGACGCGTGGAGCAAGCCGAGAGCGCCGCTCGATGGCCGGAAATTCACACGACAGGTCAGCGAGGGGTAGGCCGACCACTGGGAGGCCGGAGGGGCGCCTTCAGCGCGCCTCAGAAAGGGAGGTAGCGCCTCGATTTGAGCGGCGACCAACGGGGTGCACCCGCGGCGGTTTCAGGATATGCGCGCCGCATGTTGCTGCTTCTCACCCTCGCCTGGTTCTCACCCGTCCTCCACGTCCAGTCGATGGATCCGGGCCCCGATGGCCACTGGATCCAGCTCGATCAGGACGGCAAGAGCTGGGATTGCCGCTCCCGTCCGGACGGCAAGGACTGGGATCCCGTCTGCGTGAAGGTCGACTACCGCGGCTCCTGGAAGTCCGGGGACGCACCGGCGAAGTGAACACGGTCCCCGGCCGATGATCCTCGCGCTGGCGCTGCTGTCCGCCCATGCCTCCGCGGCGACGACGCCGGAGCTGGAGCTCTGTCACGCCGCCGCGGCCGGCGATGTCGCGGCGATAAAGCGGTGGATCGCAAAGGGCGCTGATGTGAACGCCATGGGCCGGGTGCGAACCAGCGGCGGCTTTGCCGACGAGAGCCCGGACGAGCAATTCTGGATGGTTGTCGGCGGCTTTGTCACGGCGGGGCTGTTGCCGCTCGTCTTCATCGCGACGGACCCCCCCGAGTTTGAGCACTACCACAGCTTGAGCTGCGCGCTCGGCGCCCCGCACCCGAGCCGCGAGGTTGTCACCACACTCGTGGCCGCCGGCGCGAAGCTGGACGAACCGGCACCAAACACCGCGTTGGACGCGTACTTCAGCGTGCACGCGAGCGACGCCGACGCCGCGGCCTGGTACGCCTGGCTGCAGGGACTTGGCGCCGCCAAGCTCGCCTCCGCAAACTCCCTGCTCGTCGAAGACCGCGCCACCGCCACGCCCGGCGCGCTCGCCCTCCTCGACGCCGTCCTCGCCGATGGCCTCGAAGCCCCCACCTGCGGCGCCGCTTCCGTCGGTGACATCGCCGTTCTCGCCCACCTGGTCCATTCCGGCGACGTCGTCGACACGGTGCGTTGTCTTCACGGCGAAGATCCCCGCACACTGCTGAACCTCGCCGCCGCCAACGGCCGCCTCGTCGCGGTCAACTGGCTGCTCGACCACGGCGCCCTCCCCAACCTCGTCCTCCCCGCCGAATCCACCGGTCGAACCGGATTTTTCCAACGCAAGCAGACCGAGACCGACCCGCCCCTCGCGGACGCGATGAACGCCGGCGCAAACGGCGCCGCCATCCTGCCCCTCCTCCTCGCCCGCGGAGCCGACCCCTTCGTCACCGACAGCGGCGGCCGTCCCGCCATCGACGACGTCGCGTGGCACCCCGAGTACGTCGCCCAGATTTTGACGGCGTCCAACCCCGCAGAAGCCGTCCCCTGGGCCCTCGCGCACGGCTGGCCCGTCGTCGATCCCGACCGCATGCCCCTCACCGACAACGAGCAGTCCGTCGCGACCAACGCCCGCAACTGGCTGGACCCCTCCCTGCGCGCCCTCGCCGACGATGCCGCCCGTCGCCCCGCCATCCTCGCCTTGACCACACGCTTCTGGGCGGACGCCCTGCATTCTGGCTATCCCGCTGTCACCGCCACCCTCGCCCTGACGCCCGGCGCCCGCGCGTCCGACCTGGCGCTCAGCGCCAACGCCTGCATGCCGCAAGCCGGCGAATCCCGCGCACGGATCCACGCCGTTTGGGGCGTTCCAAGCCAGGTCCAGCACGGCTGGGAGTCGTATTTGCCACCCGCCGGCACGCCCCGCGATCTCTTCGGGCACGCCCCTGGCTCAGCCCCGGCGCTCCAGGTCGAGTACACCCACGGAAAGGTGGAGCGCGTCGACCTTTTCCGCGCCGCCGACATCCGCGCCCACGGTTGCGACGCCCCGGCCCTCCGCTACCTCGACGAGCCCCCTTGGCAGCGCGCCTGGGAGTTCGGCACCGACGAGCCGGCCTCGCAGGCAGCGGGGCAGTACGACACGCCCACCGTCTCGCTCCCCGGTGGGACGTGGACCGAGCCGGGATTGTCGCTCGCGGCCGAATAGCGCGGGTTCATCGTCGTCCTTTGGGCGGCCGCATCCCGCGTGCGGGCCCTCGGGAGCGCGTCCGCCCGGCAGCGGTCGGACGCCGCTCGGCCCCGGGGCGCGCCTTCGGCGTGCTTGCGATACAATAATGGTGTGATCTGCCCAACGCCAGACGCCATCCTCTGCGATCAACAGGGGAGGCCGTACTTCATCTGGGACGAGGACGTGACGTTGGCGGAGTTCCGGCGCCTGCTCGCAGACCCGCGCGTCGGCGATTACTGGCTCGCGACGCTGCTTCGTCAGGCCAAACCGGACGACGTCTACCGCTTCATCGGCCTGCCCGAGATCGTGAGGCGCTGGCCGTCGGTACGGGCCGGGGTCGGCAACATGCGGGCGTTCTGGGACTGGCGGACGGAGCGGCGGCGAGCCCATGGAGATTAGCCTCACGCCCTTGCAAGCTCGGGTGCTGCGCGTCCTTGCCGGCCTGCCTTGGACGCTCACGGGTGGCGGCGCGCTCATCGGCTACCACCTGCATCACCGCACGACGCGCGACCTGGACCTGTTTTTCCGAGGGAGGCGAAGCCTCGACCAACTGCCCGCACAAGTCGAGCTGCGGCTGGTTCGCGACGGCCTCACGGTGGAGCGACTCCAAACCGTCGAGACCTTCGTGCGCTTGCGCGTGAGCGACGGCGTCGAGACGTTCCCGATCGACCTCGTCGCCGAACCAGTACCGTCCATTGAGCCGCCATTGGAGATCGACGGGATCTACGTCGACACGGCCTACGAGATCCTCGTCAACAAGCTCAACGCCCTGCTTGGGCGCTGGGCCACACGCGACCTCGTCGACGTTCGCGCGCTCCTCGCCACCGGCCTCGACCTTCGCCGAGCAATGGCGGATGCGCCGAAGAAAGATGGAGGATTTTCGCCGGAAACCCTGGCATGGGTGCTGGACAACCTCCCGGAATCGGGGATGCCCGAGGACCTTCAAGCCTTTCGGAAGGAGTTCGTCGCGCTTCTCCTCGCACCGTAGCCGATCCCGAAGGTGCCGAACTTGCGCCCGCAAGTTCGGTTCCTTCGAGGAGGATCGGCGTACGTCGCGCCGGTCCGACCCCGCGGTGACCCTTGACACGTCACGTAGAGACGCAAACACGCGAGAATTCAAAAAGCCAAGGCGCGACCAGCAAATAATAGCCAGAGCGAGCGCGGAGCGCGAGAACTGGCTAGGGTCGCTCACAAACAGTAGCTCCCGGCCGGGCCGATCCCGTCGATCACGACGTCCGCGCAGCCGTCGCAGGAGGTCGAGCAGTCCCATGTGAGCGAGGCTGTGCGGGAGCCGGTGATCGTGGTGAGGCCGTCGCCTTCGGAGGGGCAGGTGTCCAACGCCGCCCAGTTGGACGACGAGCAGAAGTCACCGGTGGCCGAGGAGATGGACTGCCACGCGATGTCCGCAGAGCCCGAGTCTGTCTCGTCCCAGGCAGCGTCCCAGGCCTGCGTTGAGGCGTACGTCGCGGTGACATCCATCGGTGCGCCGAGCGGATCGCCAGCGGCCCAACCACCGATCGTCGTGAGGGTCATCGCGTTGACGAAGGACTCGCCACCGTCCGGCTGCTCGCCCGCCCAGCTCCCGTCAACCTCGTAGCCCTGCGCCGGCTGGTCCTCGTAGGCGAGGTCCTCAAAATGGAAGTGGTCGAAGGTCTGCACGAAACCGCCCGTCGCGGTCGGCGTTACCGTGGTTGAACCGCCGTAGACGTAGCCCCACGTGGTCGTGCAGTCGCCGGTGATCGTCTGCGTCCCGTCGTCGGCCTCCGTGAAGGTTGGGCAGGTGTCGCCCTCGGCCTCGACCGAGAGCCTCGCCGACCAAGCGTCGGCGCCAAGCAGCGTCAGCATCGGCATGTAGGGATTCGAGAGCAACGCAGCGAGCACGACGTCATCCCGGCTGCTCACCGCCCACGGGTGCGAAAGCTCGCACGCGAGCGCGAGGAGGAGCACCATATGGCACCGTAACCGTCCAAATTGCGCCCGGGCCCGCGCGCGGCTCGACCTGACGGGCTGAGCGGCCTCAAAAGTCGCCCCGGCGCTCGTGACCGGGGTCAAAAGTCGCCGGTGCGCCAAGCAGCGTGGGTTCAGCGGTCCGCGCCCTCCACCCGGCAGGGCAGTCGACCACGCCATCAAGGGATTATCGGCGTTTGCTCGTTCGGCCGCGGAGGCTTGCCCGATCGCGCCCTCCCGCGCGAGCCCGGCGAGGCTGCTTCAGCCCTCGCGAGCCACCTTCCGGACGCAGCAGGCGACATTTGACCCGCCTCAGCATGCGTTTGGCGACTTTTGAGGGGGATCAGGCGCGATCCGACCCGCGCGAGCCGCTGCGTGAACCGCGAGGGCGACGGCAGCAAAGAACTTACCGCCAAGGAAGAACATCAAGACGCCAAGGCCGCCAAGGAGAACCGGAGCGCCAGACGGGCGCGAGCGTTGCCGCCAGCGGTCGCTACCCTCGGCAACTCCCCTTCTTCCTACCTTTCCTTGGCGGCTTGGCGCCTTGGCGGTTCAATCCCCTCCGCCCGCCCGTGCCCCCCCAGGCCGCCCGCCGGATCCCCGATCTCAGTCACCCAACCCCAGGAGTCGAACCCGCGAGTGCAGCTCAGCCGGGTTGGGCCGCCCCATGAACCAGTCGGTCAGTCTTTGTTCGATGTGATGCTCCTCCCACGCGGACGCCCGCTCCAGCCCGACGCACTCCTCCGGCGTGGCGGAGCGCTCGGCGCCGGCCGAATCGTAGATCACGCAGTTCCGAGGATCGACCAGATCCTGCCAGAAACGGACGACCGGCTTCGCCACGTCGCCGGTGAGCTTCCGCACGCCGATCCGGACCCAGCGTGAAGCGGCTCGAATCGTCACGCACCCGATGAAGAGGATCGGCGCGGGCTCGATCTCGTCGAGGTCGGCGGAGGGCTTCTCGGTCCGGTGAGCGTAGAACGCCGTGTAGGGAGCGCTCAGCGACCTCCCGTACCCAAAGGTGCCGTCGGGAAGCGGGATCCTGACGAACGTGCCGGGGGCGGCTGAGCGGGGCTTTGGCAATGTTTTCGCCCTTCAATGTGCAGTTTTGGTTCGATTTTCGCCCGTAGAACGCGGTCGACTCCGGATCCGCTCGCACCAGAGCCCTCCGCGGCCTGGTCAAGCGCCTCGTGATGCCCTCATCCGGCCGGCGTACCGGCCACCTTCTCCCGGAGGGAGAAAGGGAATACCATAGGATTGTGGCTGGGTTTTTGCCATCAACCGACTCCGAATGACCCCCAACGGAGAATGGGAATACCCACGGTTTACGGCTGATTTCGCGACGCAGGACCGATTCCTGCCCCCTCGCCCCCGTCACCCCCGCCTACGCCCGCTCACCAACGCCGCCCCGACCAAAAGCACGGCCCACCCAAGCTCCCCGCCGCCCGTCGAGCACGCGCAGCCGGTCTTCGTCGACGAGATGCCCGAGGTGTCACCTGCGGAATCGCCGCTCGTGTCGATGACCGCGGAGTCGCCACCGGTATCGCGGTCGGGGCTGGTGTCGCCGCCGGTGTCGCCAGAATGGGCGTCCGTACCGTCACAGTTCTGGTCGATGCCGTCGTCGGGGATGTCGGTCGCGCCCGGGTTGGTGCTTGCGTTGGCGTCGTCGCAGTCGTTGGCGGTCTCGAGGATGTAGCCAGAGGGGGCGTTGCAGGCGGTGATTTTCGCGCTGTTGTTGCTGTAGCCGTCGCTGTCGGCGTCCGCGTACCAGTCGGTCTGATCGACGGCGCTGTCGTCGATACTGCCGTTGCAATCGTCATCCTTGCCGTTGCAATACTCGGTCGCGCCCGGGTAGACGGACGACGACGTGTCATCGCAGTCCTCGCAAGCCGCGTAGCCGTCGCCGTCATTGTCGACGTAGCCGGTCGAACCGTCACAGTTGTAGTCGTTCGGGTCCGTGCAGTCGGTCTCGGACGCGTTGGGATGGTAGGCCGGGTCGGCGTCGTTGCAGTCCGCCGCGGTGTGGGCGGCGTAGCCAGCGGGCTGATCGCAGGAGGTCACGTAGGCGCCGTCGACGGTGTAGCCGTCGCTGTCCGCGTCCACGTACCAGTCGGTCTGGTCGACGGCGTCGGTGTCAATCACGCCGTCGCAGTTGTCGTCCAGGCCGTTGCACACCTCGGTGGCGCCGGGATGAACGCTGGCGTTGCCGTCGTCGCAGTCCTCGCAGGCAGCGTAGCCGTCGCCGTCAGCGTCGATGTAGCCCGTGGAACCGTCACAGTTGTAGTCGTTGGGATCGGTGCAGTCGGCCTCGGAGGCGTCCGGGTGGTAGCGCGAGTCGCTGTCGTTGCAGTCGCCGGTCAGGCTGGCGTCCGTGGCCTCGCCGGCGTCCGAGCAGTCGCTGTCGCTGCTGACGACGGTGGTGGTGTCATCGGGCCGGTAGCCGTCGGCGTCGACGTCCACGTAGCAGAGCTCCTTCCCGTCGCAGTCCTCGTCGATCTCGTCGCCGACGATCTCGGTCGCGCCTGAATGGACGGTCGCGCTGCTGTCGTCGCAGTCGCTGGCCTCGGTGGAGAGGGCCTCGCCGGCATCGGAGCAGTCGCCGTCGGCAGAAACCACCGTCGCAGCGGACTTGTAGCCGTCGCCGTCGGCGTCGACGTAGCAGGTCTCGGTGCCGTCGCAGTTCTCGTCGATGCCGTCGGCGAGCACCTCAGTCGCGCCCGGGTAGACGCTGGCGCGCGTGTCGTCACAGTCGCCAGTCGTCGCCGTGTAGCCGCTGGACGGGTCGCAGACGTCCTTCTTCGTGCTGGAGCCGTAGCCGTCGCCGTCGGCGTCCACGTAGTAGCTGGCCGTGCCGATCGCCGCGGGGTCGTTGTTGTCCGCGAGGCCGTTGCAGTCCTCGTCGGTGTTGGCGGCGTCGCAGACCTCGATGGCCGCCGGGCTGATGGCCGCGTTGGTGTCGTTGCAATCGAGCGAATTGGTGACGTAGCCGGAGGGCTGGACGCAGGCCTTCTTGGTCGTCGACGGGTCGCCGTAGGCATCGGCGTCGGCGTCCGCGTAGAATGTGGAGGTTCCGGTGACGGACGGGTCGGCGTCGTTCACCAGGCCGTCGCAGTCCTCGTCCGTGTTCGTGCTGTCGCAGACCTCGTGCGCGGCTGGCGAGACCGCGGAGCTTGCGTCGTTGCAATCGGCCGAGTTGGCGACCCAACCGGCGACCGCGTCGCAGTAGTTGGCCGTAGTGTCGCCGCCGTAGCCGTCGCCGTCGACATCCTGGTAGAACGGGGTCGCGCCAATCGCCGCGGGATCGTTGTTGTCGGCGACGCCGTTGCAGTCCTCGTCCTTGTTGGCGGCGTCGCAGATCTCGGTGCCGCCGGGGTGAACAGTCGCGTCCGAGTCGTCGCAGTCGGTGTTGTCCGCCGCGACGTAGCCGGTCGCCGGGACGTGGCAGAAAGACGCCGCGGTGGCGCCGTAGCCGTCGCCGTCGGCGTCGGTGTAGACCGTCGTCTTGCCGGTCGCAGCAGGATCTTCGTCGTCCGCGAGGCCGTTGCAGTCCTCGTCGACGCTGTCGGCGTCGCAGATCTCGGTGCCGCCGGGGTGCGCGGTGGCGTTCGTGTCGTCGCAGTCGGTGTTGTCGACGACGTAGCCGGCGGTCGCGGCGCACGCGGTGATGCCGGCGGTCGGGTCGCCGTACCCGTCGCCGTCGAGGTCCGGGTAGGTCGTGACCGCGACCGACACGGTCGGATCCGTGTCGTCGCAGTCGGTGGCTGCGGGGACGCCGTCGCCATCGGCGTCCACGTAGGCGAGGTACAGGAAGGCCGAGCCGCCGCTCGTCGGCGCGCCGACGATGATGTCCGGATAGCCGTCGCCGTCCACGTCGCCCGCCCGGGAGACGGAATAACCAAGCTCGGTTGCGGCGGATCCGGTGATCGTCGAGGTCGCGGTGGTGGACACACCCGTGGAGGACCCCGAGTAGAGCGCCACCTCACCCGCCGAGGAGCTGTAGCCATACGCGCCAACGACCACGTCTGCGTACCCATCCTGGTTCACGTCGCCCGCGGACGACACCGAATAGCCAAAGTAGCTGCTGGCAGATCCTGCGAGCGTGGTGGTCGAGGCGGCCGCGATTCCGGTCGCCGAGCCGTGGTAGACGTACGCCACGCCCG
This sequence comes from uncultured Pseudomonadota bacterium, assembly GCA_903844155.1. Taxonomy (GTDB): domain Bacteria; phylum Myxococcota_A; class UBA796; order UBA796; family SXON01; genus CAIUMM01. The sequence goes on from CAIMSU010000223.1 coordinate 86,056, forward strand.
TGCTGGACGAGTACCCTGGCGATCCGACGATGATGTCGGCGTAGCCGTCGTTGTTGACGTCGCCCGCGCCCGAGACGGAGGCGCCGAGGCCGCCCGAAGCGCTCGCGCCGTTGATCGTCCGCGTAGCCGTGCCCGAGATCCCGGTCGCCGATCCCTGGTAGACGTAGATTCGCCCTTGCTTGGAGCTGTACCCCGGCGCGCCGATCACGAGATCGTCGTAGCCGTCGTTGTTGACATCGCCCGCGCCGGCGAGCGACTTGCCGAACCCGTCGCTGCCGCCGCCACCGGTGAGCGTCTGCGACGCGGATGCCGACAGCCCGCCGGAAGCGCCCTGGTACACGTACACGCGGCCCTTGCTGGAATTGTACCCTGGCTCCCCGACCGCCACGTCGTTGTACTTGTCGTTGTTCACATTGCCAAGCTTCGCCACGCACCAGCCGAAGTAGCCGCTCGGGTTGGTGCCGGTGACCGTGGACGTGGCGGTCGACGAGATGCCCGTCGCCGAGCCCTCATAGAGGTAGACCTTGCCCGTGTCCGTCGAACCGTAGGCATAGGCCCCGACGATGACGTCCTTGTAACCGTCCTTGTTGACATCCCCCGCGCCCGAGACGCTGTGCCCGAAGTGATCGCCCGCTGCCTCACCGGACAAGGTGACGTCCGCGGTGGTCGACAACCCCGTTGCGCTGCCGTTGTAGACCAGCGCCTCACCCGTCGACGAATTGTAGCCTGGGACGCCGACAACGACGTCGCCGTACCCATCGCCCGTCACGTCGCCGAGGTCCGAGACCGAGGTGCCGAGCGCATCACCGCCCTCAGAGAGCGTGGCGGCCGCGGTGCTGGAAAGGCCTGTGGCGCTCCCCGAATAGATGTAGGCTGCACCTGCGTTGTTGCTGTACCCGTACGCGCCCACGACCACGTCCGGGTGCCCGTCCCCGTTCACGTCACCCGCTGCCCCCACCGCATGCCCGAAGTAGTCGCCCGAAGCAGATCCCGAAAGGGTGGCGGTGGAGAACGACCCGATGCCCGCTGCACCGCCCTTGTAGAGGTAGGCGGCGCCCGTGTTGGACGTGCCGGCGCCATCGCAGCCAACGAGGATGTCCGTGTACCCGTCGCTGTCGATGTCGCCAACCCCGGCGACGGCGTAGCCGAAATCGGTCGATGTGCCGGTGATTTTTGCGGATTCCGACGTCGCGAGGCCCGTGGCGGAGCCCTCGTAGACGTAGACCCGGCCATAGGTGCTGCTCTTGTAGGCGCCAACGACGACGTCGCTGTACTTGTCCTTGTTCACGTCGCCCGCGCCGCTGACCGCGAACCCGAACTCGTCGCCGGCCGTCGCGCCGTTCAGGGTCGTGGACGGCGAAGTGCCGGTCCCGGTGGCCGACCCCTGGTAGATGTACGCCCGACCGGTGGAATTCGCCTTGTCGGCGCCGACGACGACGTCGCTGTAGCCGTCGTTGTTGACGTCGCCAGCGAGCGCGACGGAGATGCCGAAGTCATCGCCGGCGGTCGTGCCGATGAGCGTGGCGCTGACGGTCGTCGCCAGGCCGGATGCGGACCCTTCGTAGATGTAGGCTCGGCCGGTCGAGGAGCTGTAGCCGTAGGCACCCACGATCACGTCGGCGTAGCCGTCCTTGTTGACGTCGCCCGCGCCCGCGACCGCAGAGCCGAACGACGAGGACGCGCTGCCGGCGAGGGTCGCGGAGGGCGTGCTCGAGAGGCCGCTCGCAGATCCCTCGTACACGTAGGCGATGCCGGTGCTGCTGCTGTACCCGTCCGCCCCGACCACGATATCCGAGTAGCCGTCCCCGTTCACGTCGCCCGCGCCCGCGACGCTACGGCCGAAGTAGTCGCCGGCCGTTGCGCCATCGAGGGTCGTGCTGGCCGTGGTCGACAGGCCCGCGGACGACCCTTCGTAGACGAGCACGCGCCCGGTGTCGCTGGAAAACGCCGACGCCGACACGATCACATCGTCGTAGCCGTCGTTGTTCACGTCGCCCGCGCCCGCGACTGCGCTGCCGAGCGGGGTGGTGCCGGACACGCCGGACACGCTCCAGGCCTCGGTCGTGTAGATGGGGTCGATCTCCACGGGGTAGCGCGCGGTGGCATCGTCGACTTCGATGGTGAAGCCGCGGGGGCCGGGGACGAAGTGGGCGGCGAGGGCCTGACCATCCGCGTCGTAGGCCGCCAACTCGCGTACTTCCACGGTTCCGCCGGCGAGCTGCAGCGTAAGGCCGTCGTCGTCCGCCAGCACCGCTGCGCCATCGACGGAAACGTCCACCTGGAGCGCGCCCTGCCCGCCGGGGGCCTCGTCCACCGTCCAGCCCTGCTCAAAACCGTCGGAGGTGCCAGCCCACCACGCCGTCAGGCCCTCGCCGGTCGCCTCGATGCGGCGAACGCACGCGCCCGAGGGCTCGGTCATCCCTGCGATGCAGTCGCCGTACGCTGCCGCGCCGAGGCCCGGGGCGTCGACGCCGTCGGCTCGCCCGAGGCCGGTGAAGCGCAGGTCCACCGGGGAGCCGGAGCCGAGGGAGATCCGCGCTTTGTCGGCGTCGAAGCGGCCGGTCAAGCGATGTTCGGTCACTTCGGCGTGGAAGGAGCCCGCGGCGCCCTGGACGGGGAAGAACGCGTGGGAGCTGTCGCGAATGCGAGCCTGAACGCCGGCAAACCAGTCAGCGCTGGCACCGCGGACGGCGCCTACGCTGGGGCGGGACCGGGCGACGACGGGCTCAGAGCCGACGGGCGCTGGACCGCGGGGGGCATCACACGCCGTGACCACCAGCGCCGCGATGCCGCAGAGCAGGCCGGGACCGGCGAGGGTGAGGAGCGACGGGCGGGGCGAGGAGGGCTGGCGCATGGGTCACCGGAAGGTGGGATGGTATCAGGAAACCCGCGCAGGGTGCTAACCGCCGACCTGCATCGCCCGTTGCGCGAGCGTGTACTTGACACACGCCTCGACCGCGGGGATGGCGCTCCCGGGCTTGCCGGAGGCCACGGCCGCGAGGATGTCCACGAACACGGTGTGGTGCCGATCCCAACCGGAGAGCCAGAGGGCGGCGAGGGTGAGCTCCAGGTGCTGAGTGAGCCGGGCGCGGGCCGGCGCGGTCAGGGCGGCGTCGGCGACGGAGTTCAGGAACCGGTCGATCGCCCCGCGCTGCGCGTCCTCGTCTACATCCTCCCGGCGCGTCGCCACTGCGATCAGGGGCTCCAGCGCCGTTTCGAGGACATCCTCGTCGAGCAGGTCGGGGTTCGGCATCCACCGGGTGATGGACCCGGGCTCGGGCGGCTGGCCGGACAGGCGATGCGCGAGGGGGTCGAGGAGCTGCGCGCTCTGGACGACACCGGGGGGCAGCAGACGCACGAAGTGGGGCCAGTCCGCGTGCCCGGCGCCGAACGGCTGGACGTAGTGCAGCGCCGCGTGAAACGGCACCTCTGCGGCCCGGTTTCGGCCAAGCGTGCGCCAGACTTCCCGCACCGCAGAACGCGACACGGTCGTGACGCGCATCTCCCGCAAGCCCGACCACCCCCCGAGCACGAACCCCGCGATCGCCGACCCGCGCTCGTTCGCGACCGTCAGGATCACCTCGATGTCGCCGTTCTCGTCGGGCACGCTCATGAAGCCGGCGAGCAACGGCTCGATGTCCTCCTTCTGCAGCGTGTAGGCGCGCGGGGGTTCGACCTTGTCGACGACGACGACGCCCGCCGACTTGAGCCGATGCAGGCCCGCTGAAGCCGCCTTGCGCGCGACCTTGGACGTTGACGTGGACGCCCCTTGCAACGCGGCGATGTTGCGGAGCGCGACGGCAGCGGCGACCGCGGCGTCGACGTTCGGGAGCGTCGCCAGATCGCCCGCACCGTCATGCGCCCAGGCGACGGTCGCGAGGTCTGCGGTTCGGTGGACGATGGCGGTGACGACGGGGCTCTGGCTGGCCATCAGCGACCTCCCGCCAGCAACGCCTGGTTTGCCGTGATCGCCGCCATGTTCACGATGTCCGAGACCGTCGAGCCGAGCGCGAGGACGCTGACCGGGCGAGCCGTGCCCATCAGCACCGGACCGATCGTCGTCGCCCCGCCTAGCTCGCGAAGGAGCTTGTAGCAGATGTTTCCCGCGGCGAGGTCGGGAAAGATGAGCACGTTGGCATCGCCCTGGATCGCGGAGAAGGCAAAGTCCTCCGCGGCCATCTCGGCGTTCACGGCGCTGTCGGCCTGCATCTCACCGTCGATGACGAGGGAGGGCCACTGCTCGCGCACCTGGGCGATGGCGCGGGGGATCTTCATGACGTTCGGGTCGTCGCGGTGCGCGCCGAAGTCCGAGTAGGAAAGCATCGCGACTCGCGGCGTATATCCCATGGATTCCGCGAGGCGGGCGGTGTTCAGCGCGATGCGGGCGAGGGTGTCGGCGTCCGGGTTCACGTTCACGGTGCAATCGCCAAAGAACATGCGCCGGCCCTTGAACAGCATGATGTACACGCCGCTCACACACCCGGCGTGCGGGTCCGTTCCGAGGATCTGCAAGGTGGGACGCGCCGTATCGGCGTAGGTGGAGTCGAGCCCGCCGCACATGCCGTCGGCGTCCCCCATCCTCACCATCATCGCCGCGTACTCGGTGTAGTGATGCAACGCCGCGCGGGCCGCATGGTCGGTCATGCCCTTCCGACGCCGTAACTTCCACAATTCGGCGGCGTAGCGGTCAAAACGCTCGTCCTCCCGCAGCTCCACGACCTCGATCCCGGTGAGGTTCACGTTCTGCTTCTCGGCGCGGTTGATGATCTTCCACTCCTCGCCGACCAGGATGGGCTTGCAGATGCCCTCGTCCACAAGGATCTGCGCCGCGCGCAGCACCCGGGGGTTGGCGCCCTCGGGGAACACGATGCGGCGCGGGTTCAGCCGCGCCCGGTTCATCATCGGACGGAGGATCTCCTTGGACCGCTCCAGTGACCGCTCTAAACGCTCCTTGTACGCCCGGATGTCGGCGATCGGCTCGCGCGCGACGCCCGAATCCGCCGCCGCCTGCGCGACCGCCGGGGCGACCCAGAGGAGCACGCGGGGGTCAAACGGCTTGGGGATGATGTAGTCGGGGCCGAACTGCAAGCTCTCAAGGTTGTAGGCGGAGAGTACGGAGTCTGGCACGTCCTCGCGCGTCAGCGCCGCGATGGCACGCACCGCCGCGACCTTCATCGCCTCGTTGATGGCCTTCGCCCTGCAATCCAGCGCGCCCCGGAAGAGGAACGGGAAGCCGAGGACGTTGTTGACCTGGTTGGGGAAGTCCGAGCGGCCCGTCGCGATGATCGCGTCCGGCACGGCCTCACGCGCTACGTCGTAGGTGATCTCGGGATCCGGGTTCGCCATCGCGAAGATGATCGGCCTCGGCCGCATCTTCATCAGCATCTCCGGCTTCAGGACACCGCCGACCGAGAGGCCGATGAACACGTCGGCCCCGTCCAGCGTCTCCGTCAACGTGCCCGGCTTGTCGCCCTGCGCGTAGAGCATCTTCTCGGGAAAAGTGTGCTCCTTCCGCCCGTTGTAGACGAGGCCCTCACTGTCGCACATCCAGATGTGCTCACGCGTCACGCCGATGGACACGAGCAGGTTGGCCGTGGCGATGGCGGCGGCGCCGGCGCCCGAGAACACGACCTTCACGGCCGCGATGTCACGCTCGGTGATCTCCAGCGCGTTGAGCAGGCCGGCGGTGGCGATGATGGCGGTGCCGTGCTGATCGTCGTGGAACACGGGGATGTCGAGCATGGCCTGGAGCGCCTTCTCGATGTGAAAGCAGTCCGGCGACTTGATGTCTTCGAGGTTGATCCCGCCGAACGTGGGGGCGATGGCCTTGACGGCCGCGATGACCTCCTCCGGCGTCTTCGCGTCCAGCTCGATGTCGATGCTGTCGATGTCCGCGAACTTCTTGAAGAGGTTGGACTTGCCTTCCATGACCGGCTTTCCCGCCATCGGCCCGATGTTCCCGAGCCCGAGCACCGCGGTTCCGTTCGTGACGACGGCGACGAGGTTGCCCTTGGCCGTGTACTTGTAGACGTCGTCGGGGCGCGCGTGGATCGCGAGGCACGGCTCGGCGACGCCGGGGGTGTAGCAGAGGGCGAGATCGCGCTGCGTGAGGAGCGGTTTGGTTGGGATGATCTCGATCTTTCCCGGGCGACCCTGGGAGTGGTAGTCGAGGGCGTCGGCTTTGAGGCGCATGGGGGGCAGGCTCCGCGGGGGCGGGTATCAAGGATGGGGACCGCTGCCCTACAACCCGTCAAACCAATCCCGCTCCAACGCGCCCACGATAAGCTCCCCACCATGCTCGTCGCCCGCTCGCCCTTCCCCGTCGTCGCCCTCGCCCTCCTCCTCCCCGCCTGCCACGCGCAGAAGGACTACCCCGCGAAGGACAGCGCCAGCGATTCGTCCGCTCCACCCGTCCACATCGACCAGGTCGCCGCCTGCGACAACCTCGACCCGCACCACTGCCTCCTCCCCTGGCCCTCCGACCGCTACCTCGTCGACGACCCGGCGATGCCCACCGGAAAGCACGTCGCGTACGACCCCGCCGCCATCCCCGCAGGCGTCGCCAGCGGCCCGTTTGATGCGACGCCGTACACCCGCCTCGACGGGATGAGCGCTGCCTCGCAGATCCTCGCCATGTTCGACCGTCCGGCAGACCTGACCGCCGCCGCCGGCCACGAATCCATCGAACTCTCGCTCGACCCCGCCTCGCACACCGTGCTTTTCGACCTGACCACGGGCGAGCGCGTCGCGCATTGGGTCGAGAACGACGCGCAGGCCGACAGCGCTGATCGAACCATCCTTTTCATGCGTCCGACCGGGCGGCTACAGCCCGACCACGACTACGCGGTCGCCTACTGGGGATTGACGGACGCGGACGGCGTGCTCCTCGACCCCTCCCCCGCCATCGCCGTCCTGCGCGCGCGCGGGCACACCGACGCACCGGACGTCGAGGCGCGCTGGCAGGACTGGCAGGACATGGCGGACACCCTCGACGCTGCCGGCGTTCCCCGCGACCAATTGCAGATGGCGTGGCGTTTCCACACGGGCAGCGACGACACGCTGCACAAGGACGTCCTGGCGATGCGAGCAGACGCCATCGATCGCCTCGGCCCAGCCGGCATCGGCTGCAACGTGACGAGCATCACGGACGACTTCGGGTACGACGCCAGCCGCGACGGCGAGGCGAATTCCAAGGATTACACCGTTACCTGGCGGCAAGTCTCGGGGACGTACACTGTGCCTTCGTACATGACGTCCTCGAGCCCGCCCGCGCTGCTCAACCGGGACGGCGACGGAAACCCGGTTTTCAAGGAGAACGCGGAGGTGCCGTTCACCGCCATCGTGCCCGAGAGCCTCGCGAACGCAAATACGCCCGGGCCGCTCGTCACTTTCGGGCACGGCCTGCTTGGTGACGCTGCGAGCACGCTGGCCGACAGCCGCATCCGGTACTCCGCCGAGTACCAGCACGCCGTGTTCGTCGGCACGGACTGGGCGGGGATGTCGACGCCGGACCTGGCCACGGTCGCGACGATCCTCGGCGATGTGAGTAGGTTTCCCTATCTCTCGGAGCGGCTCGAACAGTCGATGGTGAACCAGATCGCGCTCACGCGCACGCTGGCCGGTGTGTGCACGAACAACCCTGCTTTTCAGACGGCGGACGGCACCTCGCTCATCGACCCGACCCACCGCTACTATGCGGGCGTGAGCCAGGGCGGCATCCTCGGCGGCACGTACCTCACGCTCGCACCGGACATCGACCGCGGCGCGCTGATCGTGAACGGCGCCGCATTTCCGTTCATGATGGAGCGATCCATCGCGTTCTCGCCCTATTTTCCCATCTTCGTGAGCGAATACCCGGACCGCGTCGACCGCGCGATCCTGCTCTCCACGGCGCAGCAGCTTTGGGACACCACGGATCCCTCCTCCTACCTGCAATATACGACCACGGGCCTCGGCGACATCGGCCCGAAGACGTTCGTCTCCCTCGCGGCGATGAACGACGCCCAGGTCCCGAACCTGACCAGCGATTACGCCAATCGCACCGCAGGAATCCCGATCCTCCAGGGCTCCGCACGCACTCCGTACGGCTTTGACGTGGTGGATCCCGCGACCGCGTCCACGCCGCCGACCAGCGCCTACATCACCATCGACGTCGGCGACCCGCCCCCGCCCGACGGCAACGAGCCGCCGACCTCCGACGCCGGCGGGCACAGCAATGTCGGCGTTTATCCGACGTCCCTGACCATCATGGGCACGTTCTTCAACACCGGGACCTTCGTGGTGCCCTGCAACGGCGTCTGCGACCCGGACTGACCGCTCAGTAGCCAGAACCGCCTGATGCGGATCCGGCTCTCGACGCGTCAATAGCCCGAACCGCCCGATGCGGATCGGGCCCTCGACAGGTCAAGGCCCGCGTTGGGATCAACGCGCTGGCTTCTGTGTCGGTGCAGGTGCGGAGAGCTCGGTCCTGAGCTTCTCGGCGTCGTTGCGGTAACGCGTGGTCCGCACCGTCACGGCCGCAGGCGGGGCGGGAACGCGGGCGAGCGCGTCGTCGAGCGCGGCGATCGCGTCGGGGACGCGCTTCTCGGCCTTCAGCGCCTTCGCGAGGGCGACGGCGGAGCGCAGGATCTGGTCCCCCTCCGAGTTGGCGAGCGCGGTGCGAGCCGAGGCCTCCGCGACGACGAGATCGTTGGCGTCGAGCGCGATCCGGGCCTTGACGAAGGGCCAGGTGAACTCGGTCGGCCAGCGGGTTGAGGCGGCGTCCAGCAGGGCATAGGCTGATGGAACATTCCCCAGCTTCGCCCTCATCTCCGCAAGGTCGGTGAGGCGCCCGCGATCCAGTTGCAGATCGCCAGCACGGGCGGCCTCCAGGCCCGCCAGCGCACCCGCGCGGTAGGCGGTGGCGAGATCCCCGGCGGGCAGCACGTCCGCCGCCGCATCGAGCCAACCCGCCGCGTCCTCACCGCGGGCGCCCGGCACGAGCGCAGGGACGCGCGAAGCGAGCTTTGGATCGGCCTCCAACGCGGCATAGACCCAGTCCCCGCCGGCAGCGTGCTGGTCGAAGAGCCAGTCCGCGTCGGCCGGGTCGGGCGCCGTCGCCGAGCCGAGGAGGAGCCGGGTGATCCGGAAGTTCGGGTTCGCAAGCGTGGCGGCGTCGGTCGGAACGTGCGCGAACACGGCAGCAGCACGATCATCGCCAGCGTCAGCGAGCTCACGAGCGAGGGCCAGGATGTCGGCCGACGAGCCGGCTGGACCGATGGCGGCGGCGATGCGCGCGTCCACTGGCGAGCGGTCCTTCAAGCCGACGAGCCAGAGCCGGGTGGCGTCGTGACCGGGGTAGCCGACGAGGCGCGCGATCTCCGCGCCGGTCCCGTCCACGGCGACCATCGTCGGGTAACCGCCAACCTTGTATTTCGTCTTGAGCGCCCAACTGTCGGGCGAGTCGACGTCGACGTGGTTGAGCTTCGGACCCGGGTAGTCGGCGCGGTCGAGGACCTCCGCCGCCAACAGGTTGCATGGCGGACACCACACCGCGGCGAAATCGTAGATCTGCATCCCACTGCCAGCGTTTCCGACGCCGCTGCCGAGATCCGCGCGGGAGTCGACCGGGGCCGGCGACGAGGTCGTCACGATCAGCGCCTGTCCGGGCGACAAGACCGCTCGCCCGCTCGCGACCCACGGCGCAACGCCAAAAACCCGCACGGGCTCGCACCGGGATCCGTCATCCGAGCACACGCTGAAGCTCGCGTCCGCGCCGAGGAACGCGCCCGGGACGGCTGCCGGAAGACGCAGGTACCAGTCGGAGAGATCGCCGGTTCCGGTGTCATGGCCGAGCACGACTGGCTGCTCGGCCTTGGACGCCCCGGTGGTGTAGAGGATGTCCAGCGACTCGGGTGCTGTCAGGTTGAGGTGTTCGCCCGCCGGTAATGTCACGACGAGGTGCGCGAGGCCGGCCTTCCAGACCAGCGCCGCGGAGAGCCCGGTCACGCGAGCACGCGCGGCGCATGGACCCGGAGCTGCTTCTGCCACCAGTCCCAGTCGTGCTTCGAGTCGCGACCCCAGATGTCGCGCTCGCACGGGATCGCCTTGTCCTGGAGCACGTTTGCCAGCGCGATGGTCTCCTCAATGCAGCCTTCCTCAAACGGCCCGCGCCCGCACACCAGCGTGAGCCTGCCCTTGCGGGTGCGGTCGAGCGCCGCGCCCGAGAGGTTCGGGACGAACGCGAGCGGGTTGTTGTAGTAGACCTCCGCGTTCTGGAACCCATCGGTGAAATTGGTGGCGTCGTACCGGCCGGACATCGAGAGGGACCGAGGGAAGAGCTCCGGATGCTTCAGCGTCATCAACGCGGCGTAGAGGCCACCGAGCGAGCAGCCCATCACCGGCGGGGTGACGTGGTCCATATTGCAATCCTGCCGAATGAACGCCAGCAGCTCGGTGGTCACGAACTTCTCGTAGGCGGCGTGCCGGGCGATGCGCCAGGCCGGGTCCTTCTTGCCGGTCCAGGCCTCCGAGACGTTGGACTCCGGGCAATAGAGCTTGATCTTCCCCGCATTGATGTAGGGCGCGAGCACCTCGACCATCCCCTCCTTCTGCCATTCGTGCGCCATCCCGGCCGCCGACGGGAACGCGATGACCGGCTCCCCCCACCAGCCGTACGCCCAGAGGTGCACGTTGCGGCCCATCGCGCCGCCGGGGATCATGAGATGACGAGACTGCAAGGGGACTCCGATCGGGAAGGGGCGACCAGTCTAACGGCTGGCCAGGTAGAAGGCGCAGGACCGCAGATAGGCGAGGATGGGAAGGGAGAATTCACGGGGGTCGTCGAGGAAGGGGGCGTGGCCCATGCGCGCGGGCGTGTGGGTCGTGGCCTGCGGCAGGTTGGCGAACCACCAGTCCCGAGCCGACGCCGGGATGACGCGGTCCGCCTGGCCCCAGTACAACATCACCGGGCACTCGATGCGCGCCAGATCCGCGCTGGTCAACAGGTCCTCCGACCGGATCCCCTCGACGAACCGGCGGATCGTGGGGCGGGTCATCCGCTGGCGCACACCCCAGGCGTAGGGTCCTGCCCAGGCAGCGGGTCGGCCAAGGAAGCGCGCCACGAACGCCTGCGCCCGACCAGGGCCGCTCAGCTCAAACCCCGCCAGGAACCCGGCCAACTCGACATCGTCCATCGGTGCGCCGCCCGGGGAGACCAGCACCATCGCGCGCACCCGGTCGCGCACGCGCGGGTAGAGCTGCGTCGCGACGACACCGCCGAGCGAGTTGCCAAGGAGGATGGCTTCATCCGGCACGAGCGCCGCGAGGGCATCGAGCTGGGCCTCCCGGAGCGAGGCGAGCTCACCGACGGGCGCGACGGAGGCGCCGTGGCCATACAGATCCGGCAGGATCAACGCGCTGCACGCGCGACGAAACGGCCCGAACGCCCAGGCATAGTCGGCGCCCGACGACCCCAGCCCGTGGATCACGACCAGCGGCGGCAGGTCACCGGAGCCGCGCGCGCTCAGGACGTGGACGTCGCCGTGCGGGGTCGGGTGGAAACGGCGGTCGTACCCGAACAACCGCAGCGCCAGCGGGCTTGCCAGGTCGAGGGCGGCGAGCGGATCAGTGAGCCAGGGGTCGCGGGCGGGGACGACGCGAGGTCCGGGCTGATCGCTCGCGGTGTCGGGCTCCGGCAATTCCACCTCCGCGGCCGAGGACGCCGACCGCGCCGGGATCGTACCCTATTCGGGTTCGCGCCGGAAGCGGTACCCCACCCCGCGCACCGTCTCGATGTGCACGGCTGCGTCGAGGAGCTTCTCGCGGAGGCGCTTCATGTGGGTGTCGACTGTGCGAGTGTTGAGGTCCGGCGGCATGTCCCAGACCTCCTGCAGGAGCTGGCCGCGGGTCTGGACCCGGTCGGCGCGCCGGGCGAGCGTGAGGATGAGCTTGAACTCCGTCGCCGTCAGCGGAATCTCCTCGCCGTGGACGTACACGTGGTGGCCGGGTTCGTCGATCCGAAGCACCGAACCGGGGGCGGTGTAGACCCGGACGCCGTCGGTGGGCTCGTCCCCGGCCGGGCCCCGGCGCAGGATCGCGCGGACCCGCAACAGCAGCTCGCGCGCGCTGAACGGCTTGGTGACGTAGTCGTCGGCCCCCACCTCAAACCCGACGACGCGATCGATCTCCTCGCCACGCGCTGAGAGCATGATGACGGGCACATCGCGCGTGGCGGCCTCCGCGCGCAGGCGTCGGCAGACCTCCGTGCCCGGGAGACCGGGAAGCATGAGGTCAAGGACGACGAGCGAGGGCGTCAACCGGGCGGCAAGCTCCAACGCCTCCAGCCCGTTTGCCGCGCCCACCGCCGAATACCCCTCGCGCTGAAGGTGCAGGATGAGCACGTTTCGGATGTCGTCTTCGTCGTCGACGACGAGAATCGGCCCGGGACGTTCGTTCATCTGGAAATCCTATCGCCGCCTCGCCCCCCCGCTCTGCCATCGCCGGTCACGATTGGGTGACGACCGCGGCGCGCCACGGGGGCTCGGCGCGATGCACCTGAATTCGCGTACCCGGGACAACGGGTATACAATCGTCGATTACTGGCCACACGTCTCGATGTCCAAAGCGCCAACGCCAACGATCACCCCACCGGCCCCGTCAGCGGCCCGGCCGGCGGATCCGGCGAACGCGACGGCGACGACGTCTCCGATGCCCCGCGTGGATCCCCTGATCGGGAAGGTGCTGAACGGGCGCTACAAGGTCACTGAGCTGCTCGCGAAGGGCGGGATGGGCCGGGTCTACAAGGCCGAGCAATCGCCGCTCGACCGGATCGTGGCGTTGAAGGTGCTCGACTCGACGGACGACGAGGGTCAGGACAAGGAATTCCGCGGCCGATTCATCCTCGAGGCCGCCGCGACGGCGAAGCTCACGCATCCGAACACGATCCGGATCTTCGACTACGGCCAGACCAAGGACGACATCTTCTACATCGCGATGGAGTACCTGGACGGCAGGACGCTCCACCAGGCGCTCAAGGAGGACGGGCCATTGGCGCCCGACCGTGTCGTGAACATCATCCGTCAGGTGTGCGCGAGCTTGCGCGAGGCGCATGCGTTGGGGCTGATCCACCGCGATCTGAAGCCCAGCAACGTCGTCCTGCTCCGGACCGGTGAGGAAGCCGAGTTTGCCAAGGTGCTGGATTTTGGCCTCGTCAAGGAGATCAGCGGCAAGAGCGAGCTCACCCGGGTCGACGCCGTCGTCGGCTCGCCGAGCTACATGTCGCCGGAGCAGATCCGCTCGTCCAACGTGGACAATCGGTCGGACATCTACTCGCTCGGCGTGCTGATGTACACCTGCCTCGCGGGAAAACCGCCGTTTACCGGGACGAGCTCGGTGAACCTGTTGATGGCGCACCTTCACAACGCGGTGCCGCCGATCTCGGAGCGCGCGCCGCTGGAACGGTGCCCGACCCTCGCCTGGGTGGTCATGACCTGCCTGGAGAAGGAGCCGTCCGCCCGCTTCGGCACGGTCGAGGAGCTCTCCCGGGCCCTCCGCATCGCCGCCGCCGAGCTTCGCGGCGAAAAACCCGCGCGGCCGACGCTCCTGAACGGCAAGTTGGTGATCCCTGACGAGCCGACGCCCAGCTCCTCCTCGTCCCTGCCAGCCGCCGGGGTCCGCGACCGCCCTGCCGCGCGTCCCGTGGAGTCGATCAGCGGGTCGATCGCCGGGTCGCGCAGCCGGAGCACGAGCCGCGCTGCGTTGGCAACGCCCAAGCGGCGACTGGCGGCATCTGTGGCGGTCATCGGCGGCCTGGTGGTGCTCGGCGGCCTGCTGATGCTCGGCATCGCCGGGGGTGAGCTGTGGTGGCATGGGCGCCAGCCTGTCGAGGCGGAGGCCCCCAGGGTCGACGTCGATGCGAGCGCGACAACCGCCCCGCCTCCACCCCCGGTTGCCACCGTTCAACCCTCCCTTCCAGGCGCCCAGCCGCCGACCGTGGCTCCAGCCACCAGCCACCCAACGCCAGCCCCGTCGCCGCACGTCGGCAAGCCGGCGGCCCAGCCGGTCTCCGCCAGGCCCGCCGCCGTACCCCCGGCTGCACCTGCGCCCCCCACTGCCGACCCCGGCTCCAAGCCGCACTCCGACCTCAAGAACCCCTGGAATTGACCATGTTCGCCCTCCTCTACTGCCTCGCCCTGCCCGCGGTGTACGCGGACGATGTCGGGGCTGGCTCGACCCAGTCGCCAGACGATCGCGCCAAGGAGCTCTACGAGAACGGCGCTGATCTCTACGACGAGGGCAGGTACGAGGACGCCGTCGCCGCCTGGCAGGAGTCCTACAAGCTCTCCAACAAGCCGTTGCTCCTGTACAACATCGCAAACGCGGAGGAGCGCGCCGGGCACTACGACGTCGCGCTCGACAACCTCAACCGGTACCGCGCATTCGCGACGGCCGACGAACGCGAGATCCTGGATCGCCGGATCCGCAACCTCGAAGCACGCATCGACCAGACGAAGGCGTCCTCGCCGACAACCTCGCCAATCGCCACGCCGCCGGTGACCACCGCGCCCGTCGTCACCACCCCGCCAGTCGCCGCGACCACGACCTCCGCGTCCAAGGTCCACCGCGCCGGCCCTTCCCTGCCCACCTACCTCCTCGGCGGCATCGGCGTTGCAGGCGTCGGGGCGGGCGCGGTTTTCGGCGTCGAGGCCACCCAGGCGCGCGTCCTCGCGGCGGCGGGCTGCACGACGGCGAACAAGGTCACGTTGTGCTCGGCAGACGCCAAGAAGCCCCTCGCGAACGACAAGCTCGACTCGCTCCTCGCGGATATTTCGTTCGGAGTCGGCGCCGCCGGCATCGCCGGCTCCGTCCTGGTGATGCTCCTCGGTGAGCCCGTGGGCTTCGTGCCGTTGGGCGACGGTGGTCTTGTGACGGTGGGAGGCCGATTCTGATGCGCCCGTCCCTCGCTCCGCTTGCCGCCGGTCTGGCGATGACCACGCTGCTCTCCTGCTCACTGGGCACGTACAAATACACCCCTTGCACCTCCAACATCGAGTGTCGCGACGCGTTTGGCTTCGGGAGCGTGTGCGGGGTTGACGGCCTGTGCGCGCAGGCCCCGACCAACAACAGGTGCACGGAGACCTACCCGGCCGACCTGATGACGCGCCCCGGAAACTACGCCAACACCATCATCTTCGGCTCGCTCTACGACCACTCCACCGACATCCCCGAGACCCTCGCCACCGCGCTGCCGATCATCCAGGTCAACGACTACGGGGGGTTGGACGGCCATGATTTCGCGATGGTCGAGTGCGACTACGAGGCCAACCTCGCGATCGACGACCAGACCAACGACGAAGCGGCAGCCAGCGGCGCGCTCTACCTGGCAGACACCATCGGCGTTCCCGCGATCATCGGCCCGGCCACGTCCTCGCAGGCGACAACGGCGTACAACGCGCTGCACACCGGCGGCCTGGACGACGACGTCGTCATGATCTCCCCTTCGGCGACCAGCGTCTCATTGACGACGATCGACGGGGTGAACCCGACGGACGACAACCCCGGATTGTTCTGGCGGACAGCGCCGCCGGACGACCTGCAGGGCAAGGTGCTCGGCCAGCTCGTCACCCAGGCCGGGTTCGCGAACGTGGTCTGCATCCATGAGTCCGGGCCGTACGGACAGGGGCTGTACGAGGCGTTTGACGCAAACTATTCGGGCACGTCCACGGAGCTGAGCTACAGCGATCAGTCGGCGATGATCTCAGATGTCACGTCCAACACCCGCGGCTACGACGCCGTGCTCTTCTTCTCGAGCGAGACAACGGACATCGCCGCGTTCCTCAACGCCGCGACCACCCTCACTTATTTTGGAACAATGCCGATCTTCTTTGGCGACGCCGCCCGCGACACCGACCTGTTGAATTCGGCCCAGGGCGCTTCCGCGTTGTTTCCCAACATCACGGGAACGGCGCCAAGCATCGAGTACGGCGACGTCTACGACGCGTTTGACGCTGCCTATTCGGCACAGTACGCACCGAGCGCGGCGAGCGACTCCGTCTACACCCCCTACTGCTTCGATGCGACCTGGCTTGGCCTCTTCGGGAGCGCATGGTCGTGGTACCAGGATGCCCCGCTCCACGGCCTCGGCATCGCGCGCGGACTCCGCCACATCAGCGATCCCGCCGTCTCAAGCGCGAATCAGACCGTTTTGCGGCCGACGAACTGGGCAGAGCTCGTCGCCAGCGCGCAGGCGGGGGTGGACGTGAACATCGTTGGCGCATCCGGCAACCTCGACTACGACCCGGCGACGGGGGAAACCTCCGGTCCCGTGGACGTTTGGACGATCACCGCGACGGGCGACGGCTTCACGACCACGGAGACGTGCGACGCCGTGACCGGAACGTGCAAGCCGGCCTCGAACTGAGGGCCGCATTCGTGCTCGCGCTGATGCTGGTGGCCTGCGGCGACCCGGCGGCCGACCGCGCGCGCTACGTTGCAGCGCTGACGAGCGGAGACTGCGCCACGGTGACCACCCCAACGCTGCAGGCCGACTGCTGGACAGCGCTCGCGGCGCGCAAGCCCGAGGCCGCGCCCACGCTCGACCAGAAGCGCGCCCACTGCGCCCAGATCGACGACGAGAACGCACGCGGGGAGTGCCTGTTCGTGCTCGCCGAGGCCAACACCGCGCTGGACGTGTGCAAGGAGGCAGGGCCCTACGCGGACGACTGCGCGCTGCACCTCGTCTCCCGAGCGTTCGCGGCCGAGAAGCACCCGAGCGAGGAGTTCGCTGCGGCCGCGATCGCCACTGCCGGGCTTGCGGCGGACGACCCGCGCCCCTGGTCCGCCTACTTTCGCGAGGTCCTCGGCCGGGAACAACCCCTCGACCGCGCTCGCTGCGTGCTGGCTGGCACGCCCGCGCGTGTGGAGGCCTGCCGACAAACCGCCCTCGGTCTCTTTGCCGATCGGCTGAATCAGGCCCGCGATCGCCGACAGTTCACGTGCGTCGACGGCGTCCCGAAGCCGCCCTGGCCCGCGAGGGTCGCGTGGGTCGCCGACCCCGACCTCAACGGCGCCTTCACCGCCCGCACGGACCTCTGCACCCCCCTCGACCGGCCGCCGGCCCGATGAGCGGCGGATGAACGGCCTCCGCTCGGCCCGGCGCGCCGGCGCCCTCGCCGTGGCCCTCCTGGGCCTGATCACGCTGGGCGTGCGCCTCGCCCTCGTGCTGGAGCCTCCAACGCGCGAGGCCTGGACCCTCATCGCCATCACCGTCGACACTTCCGGCCTCTACGCTCGCCTCTCCGCCGCCTCGACCGGCTTCTACAACCACCAGATCACCAGTCGCCTCGTCGCCCTCCCCGCCGCCGGCTTCGCCATCGAGCACCGGGCCATGCTCGGACCCTCGCCCGTCTCCGGCGACGGGATCGCTGGCGGGGCGGACAGCCTCACCCGCACGGACGGCGTCTGGCACCTGCGGATCGCTGGCAACGACGTGCAGGCGCGCGCGATCGTCACCCCACGCGTCCCGTCGGCCCCGGCGTCCGACTGTGCGCCAGCTCCCGGCGCGCTCACGGGGGTGCTCGGCTCGGGCGACGGCACCGAGGCCAGCGGCGCGCTTGTCCTCGACGGCACCGCGGTGGTGGTCCACACCCTCGCACGGGGCGTCGTGAACGACCGCGCGCTCTACGTCCTCGGCCCCCAATTCGCGGCCGGGATCGACCCGCTGGCCGACTGTCCCGCGTGGGTTGTGAGCGCAACGAAGCGCTGGACGGGAGCGGCCCCGGAGATCGGCCCGGGCAGCGAAGCCGACGTCGATCTGGGCGACTGGCACCTCCACGTCCGCCGCCTCGACGACGCGCTCAAGATGGACAGCTACGAGCAGCTCCTGCCCATCGAGCACCTCGCCGCGCGCATCGTCGGCTGGCCGGAGCCGCATCAGGAGCTCCAGCGGGTGCTTGTACGGGTGTCGGGCCCCGGGTTCACCAACCCCGTCCCCGGGCTCATCCTCGACCGCACCACGCGATGAGCCGCGAGGACATCCGGGCGCGAGCATTCACCGCCCGCCCGGGCTAAACCCGCGCACTCCCGGTCGTTCGCCATGTCGCACCCGCATCGCCCTACGCTCCCCGCCCCGATGCTCCTCGCCCCCGTCCTCCTCGCCCTCGCCTTGCCCGCTTCCGCCAGCGCAAAGGACCTCAACGGTCGCTTCGGCGTGGGCGCCGAGCAGGCCAGCAGCGGCCTCTCGACCCTCTCCTTCCGGATCGGCTTCCCAACCGGCAAGCCGACCACCAACATCGGTCTCGGCATCGACGCCGGCATCGACACCCTAAGCTCGACCGGCACCACCGACTATTTCGGCGGCGCACGTCTGTATTTCGGGGTCGTCGCTGAGGACAACATGAACCTGTACCTCGGCGTCGCAGCCGGGTACGCGAGCACGGATGGCGTGAGCGCGATCCGCGTCGGCCCGAACCTCGGCGCGGAATTCTTCCTGTTCGGGCTCGAAAACCTCGGCTTCCTCGCCGAGCTGCAGCTCAACGTGGACATCGGCGGCTCGCTCCGGATTTCGACGTTCGGCGCGCCGGCGATCGGGTTTCACTACTATTTTTGACGCGCGAGGCTGCCATCCCGGACGGTGCGCTTCAAGCCCGCATACGAAAACCGACGACGTCACTTTTCAACACCAGCGCAGCATACGAAAACAGACGACGTCCGTTTTCGTACGCTCCCCCCGGCGCTACAGATCCAGCGTCCAAACCTGGATCTCCCCGTGCGGCCCAACGTCCTTGGACGTCTCCAATTTCAGCACCCCGCGCGGGCAAACATGCGCGCACATGCCGCAGCCGACGCAGCTCGAGCGCTTGATGTCCTTGCCCGCCATCGCGTAGGCGCGCACGTCGATGCCCATCTCGCAGTACGTCGAGCAGTTGCCGCAGGAGATGCACATGTCCTTCTTCGCCGTGATCCGGAATCGTCCAAACTTCTGGATCAACCCCAGCATTGCCGCCATCGGACAGCCAAATCGGCACCAGACGCGCGTGCCCATGAGCGGGTAGAGCCCGGTGCCAAGCACGCCTGAGAAGACCGCGCCGATGGCGAGGGAGTACCACTCCTTGTAGTGATTCGCCCAGCCATGGATCGGCGAATCGGGTGCCGAGAGGCCGTCCGCGAGGACCATGCCGAGCATCGCAAAAGCGAGGAACATCACCGTGTAGACGCTGAACTGCTCGATACGCCACGACCTGTCGGACTTCGACGAGAGGTGGCGCCAGGGGTCGCCAAAGGTCTCCGCGAGGCCGCCGCAGCCGCAAATCCACGAACAATAGGCGCGCTTCCCCTTGAAATACACGAGCGTGGGGATGCCGACGAACGATCCGAAGATGAACCAGGCGGCGACGGTCGCCTGCATGTGGTCAAGGTTGTACGGGAAGAAGAGATCGTACTTGAGCGGGAAGAAATAGCTGAAGTACCAGGCCGGGCGGTGCGCGAAGTCGAGTGCTATCGGCAGCATGAACCCGAGGATCGCCTGAACGCTCACGAGCGAATAGGTCCTCAAGCGGTGGTAGCGCGAATTCCCGTGCTTCTTCAGCATGAAGTAGCCGCCGATCGCCATGCCGAGGGTGTAGAGCGCGGCGTAGAGATACCACTTGTTGAAGACCCACAGGCTCCCGTTGTCACCCGTCGGCCACCCAAGCTTGACGATCAGCAGGTTGAGCGGGTCGTGCGCGTAGCGGGTGAGCGCGTCCTTGGCGTCGTAGTTCTCCTTCCCAAAGTAAAGGAGTAGGTAGAACGCCATGAGGAGCGCGGAGAGCGCCCAGGCGAGCCCGTTCCGGTTGCGGACGGGGTGCTGGTAGGTCGAGAGGAGGCCGGCTTGCATCTATGCTCCGTTCACGAGGGTGGCCGATGGAAGAACGGCGAAGGGGGCGATGAATTCCTCGTCGAAGCGCGCGTCGTTCATGTGGGCGAGGACCCAGGCCAGCGGGCGCCGCTCATGGATCCAGCGCATCCAGACGTTGTGGTCCCAGCGGGTGCCGAGCGCATTGAACCCCTTGACCGAGCCGTCCTTCACGACGATGCGCTGGGTGACAGCGCTTCCGGGCACGCGTTGGTACCAGGTTTGCCAGCCGTCCTCTGCGCGCGTGGGTGCCGGCGCGCGCCCAGCCTTCGGGGCGGCGTAGGGGATGAATCCGGCGGTGGTGTACTCCACATCGAAGAACTTCGCCGAGTTGTACCAGGTTCCACGACGGTATTTTACGTCGTCCCCCAGCATCGCAAGCGCGGCCGTCCGCCCCTGATCCCGGGCCGTGTACCAGAGCTGTTCCGGCCGCCGCGAGCCATCGATCCAGGTGACCTGCGCGCAGTCGCCGGCGGCGAAAATACCCGGTGCGCTCGTGCTTTCAAGGTTGTCACCCACCTCGACGCCGCCCGTCTGGTCGTTGAGCGCAACGCCCGACCCGCGCAGGAACGCCGTCGCCGGCTCCACCCCAATAGCACCCACCACGAGGTCCACCGTCAAATCTGGACCTTCGAGCACCACCTTCGCTCCCTCGCGCCGAAAACCGTTGACGGGCGCGTTGGTCCGAGCATCCACACCGTGGTGCCGGATGTGCTCGGCGACGACGTTCGCCTCCGCCGCGTCCAGCGCCACCGGAAAATAGAACGGTTCGCGGATGAGAAAGTGCGTCTTCAGGCCCCGTAGGTGCAGCACCTCCGCTGCCTCCACGCCGATCAGCCCACCGCCGATCACGGCCACGCTCATCCCCGGCTTCGCCGCCGCGTCCAACCTCCGCAGGTCGCCCAGCGTCACAAAGTGATGGAGAAACGCCGGATCAGCCTCGTAGGCCCCTGGCCACGGCAAGCGCCTGCCGACCGAGCCGACCGCGAGGAGCAGCTTGTCGTACTCCACGGTGCGACCGCCCTCGAGGGCGAGCCGCCGACCGGCCACATCCACGCCGGTCACCCGCTCGAAGATGCGCTCAAACCGCATCCGGTCGTAGAGATCCTCGGGGTAGAACTGCGTGTCCTTGAGCGAGAGCTGCCCGCAGAAGATGTACATCAGCGAGACGCGCGCGTAGGGGTGGGGGTGCTCGCCCGAGATCACCGTGATCCGGGCGTCCCGGTCGCGGTTGCGGATGGCGATGGCCGCTTCGATGCCGGCGATGCTGTTGCCGATGATGACGTAGTGTGGCGCTGGATTCGCTGCGGGCATGGCGGTGGACTGTACCAGAATCGGGGCACCGCCGCGAGAACGTGTGTTGACATCCTGGCCAGGTAAACTAAGCTAACTAGACCATGCCTCCCAAAGACGCCACTCCGGTCCACGCGGCGAAGACCCAACTCTCGCGCCTCATCGAGCGCGCGCTGAGGGGGGAGGACGTCGTGATCTGCCGTGGCAAGCAGCCCGTGGTGCGCCTCGTGCCCGTCACGCCTGTCAACCGGCGCACGCCTGGCGCCTGGAAGGGCATCGCCGCGTTAGACGAGTCGTTTTTTGACCCGCTGTCGGCGGATGAGCTGCGCGCGTGGGAGGGTGGCTGATGGTCCTGCTGGACACGCACGCCCTGATCTGGTGGATGACGGACGACGATCGACTCGGGGGGGACGCGCGGGCGATGATCGCGGACCCGGAGTCCAGGGTCTTCGTCAGCGGCGCGACCGCCTGGGAGATCGCCACGAAGTTCCGCATCGGGAAGCTGCCGTCGATGGGAGCGGTGGTGCGCGGCCTGGAACTTTCGGTCCTCCGCGCCGGCTTCGAGACCCTCCCGGTCAGCTTCGCGCACGCTCAGCGCGCGGGGCTCCTCGCTGGGCAGCATGGCGACCCTTTTGACCGCATGCTGATCGCGCAGGGCCTGACCGAGAACCTGCCAATCGCCTCCAACGAGGCGATGTTCGAGCACTTCGGAGTGTCCCGGATCTGGTGACTACCCCTGCCCGCCGCAGCCCGACCCGGCGCCGGCCGTACAGCCGTAGCAGTGCGGGCCGGTGACGACGTCGCGATCCAGCAGCGCATCCAACCCCAGGCGGTCGAGGTCCCGGATGTTCCGGACCGTGCTCGCGACGCCAAGATCGAGCATCTGGTTGAAATCACAGTCGTACAAGCTGCCGTCCCAGCCGATCGAGAGCGTGTTTCTGCACATCAGCCCGGAGACTGCGGCCGGGTTGAACGCAGCCGTCAACTTCTGGAGGTACATCTCCAGGTTGCCAGAGGACTGCAGCCACTCCAGGTACCGGGAGATCGGCATGTTGTTCAGGGCAATCAGCCGGTCAAAACGCACGCCCTGGTGGCGCGCGAGGCTCTCCTTCCACTCGCGCTCCATGCTGCCCTGGGCGCCGGGAAGGAAGGCGCCGGCGGGGTTGTGCATGAGCGTCAGTCGGCGCGCCGGGTCACCCTGCCCGTACCCGACGGCGTTCAACCGTCGCAACGCCTCGATCGACCGCTCGTACACGCCATCGCCGCGCTGCGCGTCGGTGTTCGGCTTGCGGTGATGTGGAAGCGAGCACACCACCTCGACGCCGCGGTCAGCGAGCCAGGCCGGTAGGTCCCGCTTGCGGCCGAGCAGCAGGACCGTGAGGTTGCACCGGTCGATCACGTGCTTGCCGCGGGCGACGCAGGCGTCGACGAGGTCGCGGAAATGGGGGTTCAACTCGGGCGCGCCGCCGGTGATGTCGACGGTGTGGGCAGGCGTGAGGTCGAGAGCGCGCAGGCAGGCATCGATGGTGGCGCGGTCCATGTTCTCGACGACGCGGTCGGGTCCCGCGTCCACGTGGCAATGGCGACAGGTCATGTTGCAGAGCTTCCCGACGTTGATCTGGAAGATGTCGATGGTCCAAGGACGAATCCGGGCCAGGCCAGCCGAGCGGACGGCGCCGCCGAACTCTGGCAACCCCGCGGCCTCGAGCACCGCGATCTGGGCGGCGGGCGACGCCAGAGCGGACCCACGAACCGCCAGCGACGTTGTCCGCAGGGGCGTTTCGTCGTCGACGAAGGGTGTTCCGAGGGAGGAGGGATCGATCAATAGCGCTCCAGCCGTTGCCGGGTATCCTGCGTTGCCGTTATCCGTCCGTTCCCGCTATAGGACCCCATGGCCATCCACCCCACCGCCATCGTTGATTCCACGGTCGAGATCGGGGACGACGTCGAAGTCGGCGCCTACTCCATTGTCCGCGGCAAGGTCGTCCTCAAGAGCCGCGTGCGCGTCGGCCCCCACGCCGTCGTCAGCGGCCACACCGAGATCGGCGAAGACACCCGCATCTTTCCGTTCGCGAGCATCGGCGACGACCCGCAGGACCAGAAGTACCGCGGCGAGCCGACCTCGCTGTACATCGGCGCCCGCAACACCTTCCGCGAGTCCTCGACCGTCAACCGCGGCACGGCGCTCGGCGGCGGGGCAACGCGCATCGGCGACGACAACCTGTTCATGGCGGGCAGCCACGTCGCGCACGACTGCGTGGTGGGCAGCCACTGCGTGTTCGCCAACTACGCGGCGATCGCCGGGCACGTCACGGTCGCGGATCGCGCGGTGCTCGGCGGGTTTTCGGGCGTCCACCAGCATTCGCGCGTTGGCCGTTGCGCGATGGTGGCCGGCGGGGCGATGTCCACGCAGGACGTGCCGCCGTTCTGCATCGCCCAAGGCGACCGCGCTCGCCTGCTCGGGCTCAACGTTGTCGGCCTCCGACGCGCCGGATTCCCGCTCCAGGTGATGACCGCGCTGAAGGATGCCTACCGCGATCTCTTCCAGAAGGGCATGCCGCTGCGCATCGCCGCCGAGCACGTGCGCGAGGAGTACGGGCAGGACATCCCGGAGGTTGTCGAGCTGGTCGACTTCTGCGAGTCGTCGATCCGCGGGATCTGCCGGTCGGCGGGCGCGGACGGGCCGGCGGACTGACCGGCCATGCTCACGCTCGGCCTCATCGGCGCTGGTCGAATGGGGCGGAATTACCAGCGGATCTTCGCTGCCGACACGGAAATCCGGTTGGACCCGTGGGACCCCCCGTTGGGGATCGAGCCTGCGTGGCTCCCTGAGTGGCGCGGGGCGATCATCGCGACGCCGACGCTCTCGCACTACGACATCGCCCAGCGCATGGTGGCGCGTGGCCTGCCGGTCCTCGTGGAAAAGCCCGTCACCGCCGAGCTGGTGCATGCCGACAGGCTGGCTGCCCAGACAACCTGCTGGGTTGGACACGTGGAGCGCTACAACCCGGCGGTCGCGGCGATCCCGGTAGCCCCGCGGTTTGTACAGGTTGAACGCCTGGCAGAGTGGGTCGACCGCGGGGTGGACGTGGACGTCGTGCTCGACCTGATGATCCACGATCTCGACCTGTTCCTGCACCGCTCGCCGGGCGACGACGTCGTGGACGTGCGGGCCAACGGCGTGTGCGTGGCGACGGACGCGATCGACCTGGCGCAGGCGCGGGTGGAGCTGGCCTCCGGGGCGGTCGGGACGTTCACGGCCTCGCGCGTGAGCCGCAAAGCCAGCCGGACGTGGCGGGCGTTCGCCGCGGATCGTTCGTACGTGAGCGTGGACCTGGCGGGGAAGACCGCGGTGCGGTTGGAGTGGGACGGTGGTCCGCGGGAGACCGCCCTGGCGATCGCCCCTGCAAACGCACTGGAGGACCAAGTCCGGGCGTTCGCAGGCATGATCCGGGGGGACGCCCCGCCGGACGCGCGCCTCGCGACCGCCGCGCAGGGGCGCGACGCACTGGCGCTGGCGCTCCGGGTGCGCGCCGCGATCGGCGGAGCTCGATGACGCACCCCCGCGTAACAATCCTCCTCCCGCATTTCATATCCGCGTGATACAAAATGCGGGATGAGCATTGTAACAGGCTGGTGGTCAGCACGGCGGAGACCAGCGGGGATCGGCTGCTGGCCGAGCTGATCGGGGGGTTGCGGGCGAGGGGCGCACAGGTGCCCATCGTCGGCAACGTGGGGCCGCTCGCGATGGCGGCCGGCGCCACCCTGCTCCCGGGAATCGTCCCCGTGCCCCCGGCGATGGGCCTGGCCGAAGTATTCAGCTCGATCCAAACGCACCGCCGAAACCGCACGACGATGTTGGCGGCACTCCAACCCGGCGACACGCTCCTCACCGTGGACTCGCCCGACCTCCACCTCGGCCTGGCGAAGGCCGCAAAACGGAGCGGCTACCGGACGATCGGCTACGTGAGCCCGCAGCTCTGGGCCTGGCGACCGGGGCGCGCGCCGGGGATCGCGACCGCGTTTGACCTCCTGTTGTGCCTCTTCCCGTTTGAACCGGCATTGTATGCAGGCACCGGTCTCGACGCTCGCTGGGTCGGCCACCCCGCTGTCGACCGTGTGAGGCCGTCGACCCGCGAATCCGGCGTCATCGCGCTCTTCCCCGGCTCGCGACCTGCTGAATTGCGGCGTCACCTGGATGTCTACCTGCGGACGGCGAGGTTGACCGGGGCGCGCGAGATCCTGATCGCAGCCGCACCCGGCCTCGACCTGCCCGCGACGCCCGGCGTCCCGGTCGTCAGCAGCGCGGAGGCGCTTGCCCGCGCCGATCGCGCGCTCTCAAAGTCCGGAACAGTGACGTTGGAGCTGGCGATGGCGGGGATCCCCACCGTCGTCGCGCACCGCGTCAGCCCCCTGACCTACTGGCTCGGGCGGGCGCTCGTCCGCGGTGTCCGGCACATCGCCCTCCCGAACGTCCTGCTCCACCGCGAAGCCGTCGCCGAATTCGTCCAGCACCTCGATCCCACCGTGCTCGCCGCCGCCCTCGCCCGAGCGGCAACGCCGCCGACTGAGGCGCTCGCCGCCATCCTCGGGCCCAAAGGCGTCGCCGATCGTGCTGCGGCCGCGATCCTCGGCCTCTATCATGAAACTACCGGGTACCCTTCGCCCGAGATCGCGTTCAGATCGAGGCGCTACCTTCTCTTTTGAGGGGGCGCTGAAGGCGCCCCCTCCGGCCGCCCTGCGGGACGGCCTACCCCCCGCTGACGAATTCGATGAATTCCAAG
>CAIMSU010000224.1 GCA_903844155.1 uncultured Pseudomonadota bacterium
CGGTAGCGATCACCCCCGTCCAGCCCGACGCCCTGACGGTGGAAGCTCCGCAATTTCGTTGCCACGTGACAACTCGTGCCGACGCTGCGCAGCGGCCACCGGGTGGACCAGCTCACCCGCCACCCGGCCGCCGCCAACCGACCAGCCGGGGCGGATCTACTGTGGCGAGCAGGAGTGGTTCAGATTTCGGGGGCGGTGAAGGGTTTCGCCCGGGCGCAGTTTTCTAAGGGGGGCATGCGCGAGCGCCTGCCCCCCTCGGGCCGCCGTGGGCGGCCTACCCCCCGGCCAGGCTGCGGGGACCTGAGAGCTCCGGGATCGGTTGAGCGCGTCCAGGTTCCCTTGCTTGCTTGCCGTCGCGGGGTGCCGGCCGCTGGCCGCCCAAAACGTCAGCGGCGAGGTCAGCGCTCGCGCACCAACCCCGCCGCGACTGGAGGCTCCGGGGAGCCCCAGCACTACTGCTTGTGCTGGACGACGGCGACGACCGTCGTGCCGTTGAGCGTGATGTCCACGAGCGTGCCGACCTTCGTGCACAGCGGGTCGACCTGCACGGTGCCGAGGTTGTAGACCTTGTCGACGTTGTTGACGGTCACGGTGAGGGCGTGGGTGGCGGCGACGAAGGCCTTCACCGAGCCACCCTCCATATGCGTGGCGGCGGGGGGCGCGGCGGCGGGGGGCGGCGCGGCCGGGGTGGCGCCAGGGGTCGTGCCCGCGAACGCCGGGGCAGCGACGAGGAGGGCGAAAGAGGCAGCGACGAAGGAACGGGCGAGGGTCATGTGCGTCTCGGGACTGGGTTGATTGACACGCGCCCTGGGGCAGCGCGCGGCCCTGATACGCCGTCCGGCCCGCCACATTCGGGGGAAGGCGGGTCACTGTTTGTCGCGGCCGGTTCCGAGGCAGATCAGCCGCTGGCGCCGCCGCCCTCTGTCAGCACGTCCACGACGATCTTCCCGGTGGATCGCCCGCTGATGGAGCGCTTCCACGCCTCGGCCATCTGACCGAGCCCGAATCGGCTGTCGATCACGACCTTCAGCTTGCCGGCCACGTAGAGCTCGTCGAGCAGCACGAGGTCGGCGGCGGCAGACTTGAGCATCACGGGGAAGACCGACTTCCCGCTCACGGGGTTCAGTGACATCCGCGCGAAGGTCCCCGGCCCCGGCGCCGTCGACCCGTACCGCCCGCCCGGCTTCAGAAGCGGCAGGTAGCGCCCGTAGTCGTGCGCGACGCAGTCGAGGACGGCGTCAAACGGCTCCTGACCCTTGTACGGATCCGCCAGGGTGTAGTCGACGATTGCGTTGGCGCCGAGACCGCTGACGAGGGTTGCGTTCCGGCCGCTACACACGCCCACAACGAACGCTCCCGCCGCACGCGCGATCTGCACGGCAAAGTGCCCGACCCCGCCCGACGCGCCGACAACGAGCACACGCTGGTTGGCCCCGGAGATCGGCACGCCGAGCCGATCGCGGAGCCCCTGTAGCGCCGTCATCCCGGCCAGCGGGATCGCAGCGGCGTCCTCAAACGTCATCGCCGCTGGCATCGGCGCCAGGACATCCAGGCCGACAACCGCGAACTCCGCCCCCGCGCCACCAGCCTGCCCTGCGATCCGCGCGTGCGCCCGATCCCCGACCTTGAACGCCGTCACATCCGGACCCAGCGCGACCACCTCGCCCGACACGTCCTGCCCTGCCGTACACGGCCGCTTTGGTCCGAACGGCCGCATGATGCCGCCGGCGAGCTTCCAGTCGATCGGGTTGACGCTGCTGGCGTGGACCTTCAGGAGGACCTGTGCAGGGCCCGGCTGCGGCACGGGGATGTCGTCGACGGTCAGGACTTCGGGGCCGCCAAAGCTGGCCCATCGGATGGCGCGCATGCCGGCGAGGTAACCCATCCCCGCCATGCAAACCCCGTCGCCAGCACCGAGATCCCCGCACACGCCTCGAACACCGCCGCCGTCCCCCAGACCTGCCGGATCGCCCCGGCCCCAAGGGCTCCAACGAGCGCCCCGAAGCCGTAGGTGCCCGCCGCCCACAGGCTTTGCGCCGATGCGCTGATGTCCAGCTTCCCGGCGCCGGCGACCTCCGCGCGACGAGCGACCTCCTCCACCCCGGCGATCCAGAACAACGCGAAGCTGATGCCGTGGAGCCCCTGCACCAGCGCCAGGGCCGTCGGGTCGATCAGGTACGCCGTCAGGATCCAGCGCGGGATCGCCGATAGCGCCGCGATCACCAGCGCCCGCCCCCGGCCGACACGGGCGAGGATCCGTCGCCCGGCCGCCATCACCGCAACCTCCACGGAGACGCCAACGAACACGGCGTTGCTGGTGACGGTTGGGGAGAGGCCCAGCGCGCGCACGTGCACCGAGAAGAACGTGTCGTAGACGCTGATGGTGAGGGCCTGGCAGGCGCCGAATGCGAGCAGGGCGAGGAAGCCCGGCTGCGCGAAGAGGGCGCTGATCGCGGGCCCAATCGGTGCGGTCCGGCCCGCCGCGCGGCCCGGAAACCCCAGCGTGAGGACGAGGGTCACAGCGCTCAGGACGAGCGCGACCAGAAGCGGGTCGCAGCCCGTCTCGGCGACCCGGCCTGACACCACCGCGGCCGCCAGAAAGCCCACCGATCCCCAGACCCTCAGCGGCCCGTAAGCGCTGCTTGGACGACCGGAAGCCACGACGTCGTCGAGGACGATGGCGTCGACGATCGGTCCGAGCGGCGTGCGGCCGACCGCGACGGTCAAGAGCCCGAAGCCGGCCTCGGTGGGGGTCGCCGCGTGGCAGAGCAGGATCATCCCCGCGAGTGACATCAACGCACCCACGCGCACCGTCCAGCCCGCGAGTCGATACCGATCCGCGAGCAACCCCCACAGGGGGGCCGACACCAGGCGCCCGAGCGCCAGCAGGCCGAGCAGCAGCCCGAGCTCCCAGCCATCAATGCCCAGTTTTTCGATTCGCGCGCCAATCTGCGGCACAAAACCGCCCAGCGCCCCCAGCGAGACCGTGTAGAACACGCCGATGAAGGCGTCGTGGTGCCGGCCGCGCCCCACGATGGCGGTCAGAATCGGCCGACGACCGCTACCGTCGCACCGTCCGCATGGCCCTCGGTCGCTGTCGGGACGACCACAGGGGCAAGCGCACGGCTCGTCGCCACAGAGGCCACCCACCAGGTCGCTGCGCCGATGGCCACGACGTCCCAGGGGCGCTCAGCCTGCGTCCCGGCCAGGTACACCGCGCCTGCGGTCGCTGGGAGCGCGATCGCGAGCGCAAGCAGGCCGCGGGCCGGGTGGCCGGACCGGAACTCCGGAAGGCCCGGGATCGGGGTGAGAGAGAGGGCGGTCGATGGCGATGATGGAGGGGGCGACGGGGCGGGCGACGGGGCCGGACGGGGGGCTGGCGGTGGCGGGGCGGATGGCGCAGGCGTGGGCGGCGCGACCGGGGCGACGGGCGACGGCTTCACATGGCGGCTCGGGTGCGCGTCGGCCACCGGCGGGGGCGGGACCGGGGCAGGGGGATTCAGCCGCAGCATCTGGTAGACCGCAGCTGCGAGCGTGGTGTCCACGGGCAGGCCGCCGTTCGCGTCTGCCGCGCCGGGGAAAATCGCGCGCAACCAGGGCTTTCCGGCGGTCGGCGTCGGGAGGAAGACGACGTCCACGTCCAGCAGGGCGGCGGCCTTCGCCACACAAACTGCATCCGGACCGCAGGCGATCAGAGCGGGCAACGCGACCGCGGACTGCCCATCCGCGTCGGTACGGTCACGCACGCGGGTGGCGGGGAGGGCGAGCAGGTCGGCGTGCAGCTCGGCGTCAAAGGCGGCGTCCACCGGGTTGGTCGCGGGATCGGGGGAGGGGAGCTGCAGGATCCGCATGGGCGGCTGCTGCTCGTAGAGGACGACGTCGACAGGATCGAGGCGCTGAACCTCGTCAAAGCGGATGGAGACGATGCCCTGCGGTGTCTGCAGGTCGAGGCCATCGGCCCGGGTCGCTACGATCTCGGCCAGCAGCACGCGGCCACTCGAGAGCTCCACGCGTCGAGGTTCGGCCGCGAACGCGGGCATCGCGTGGGCGAGCACCGCCACGAACGCGGCGAAGCGAGCGCGCCGTTCGAGGCTCATTGAGACAGCTCCGGGCAGCTCTCGCCGGCCCCCACGAGCGCGATTCCCCAGGAGTATGCCGCGTTTGACCCGGCGGGGTCGTCGGTCGCCGGTGCCCATCCGGCCGCGACGAGGGCAACGCCGGTTGTTGTCCGTCCCACCGGCGCATTCCAGGCGTTCTCCGCCGAATCTACGCGCCAGCCCAGCGGGGAGGCGCCGTCCATGGCCGGCAGGAACGGCACGCCGCAGTCGTCCAGCGCGTAGAGCAGGACATCCGCCCGAAGCGCCGCGTCCGTCGCCCGGAAGTCGCTGCAGAGGGTGCCAGCGTCGCTCAGCCTCACGACGCGCCAGTCCACGTCGCCCGTCCAGTTTCCCGGTATGACCGGGGGGAAGTCCCTCGCATGGCAGTCAGCGGCGCTGTCCCCGGGCGCCTCGGCCCCCGAGTCGCCCCCCGAATCCACGAAGGCTTCCTCGTCCCAGCCGGTGCCTTGAAGCGTGCCGAGCACGAGCGTCCCGTGCGCCGGCTGCAGCGATTCCGCGGCCACGGTCGCCGGCGAGTCGTCCGTCGCAGACTGCGCCGCCAGGATCGTCCAGGGGAAGGCCGGGGCGTGGTCGCCCACAGCCGCAGCACCAGCGCTTCCGCCATTCCAATGGGCGTAAGCGGGCCACCCGCCACACCCGGCGAGGCCGAGGAGCAGCAGGTGCGCGGGCAGCGTTCCTGTTCCGCTCGGGCGTGACATCGGCGGAACGTAGCGCGTCGCCGCCGATGCGGGCGTTCGGCGAACTTCGCCCTCCCGTCGGCCGCGATACAACCCGACCGTGCCTCCCTCCGTTGTCGTTGACCTGACCTCGTTTCTCCACGGCCCGGGCGGGGCTGGTGCCCGGGCGTTCACCGGGCGGTTGCCACGGGTGCAGGAAGGCCTGCGTACGATGGCTGCGGACGAGCGGGATTGCCCAACGCTCCGGCCGCTGGGTGCCCCGGACGAGGCGGCGCTGGCCGTGCTGAAGCGGAGCGCGCGCCTGCGTGTGGTGGGGGGAGCCGCCCCGCTCCTGGCCCTTCGAGCGCTCGTGGAGGTTCTCGCCCCCGAGGCCCGGATCACCTGGCAGAGCGAAGCGGGCGCGGTCGACGGGGAGGGGCTCGTCTGCATCGAGGGCCCTGCGTGGGTCGACGAGGTCGCCGAGGAAGCGGCGCGTGCGAAGCTGCGCGTGGTCATGGCCGGCGCGGGCAGCCACGAACCGCCGCCGAAGGGCGCTTGGGTGGACGATGCGCGGGCCGGCGACGGCCGCTTTGTAGGCTTTGGACCTACTGCGGCGACGGTTCTCGCCTGGGCTGGGGTCGACCCGGCAGCCTGGGCCGCAGGGCTCGCGGAAGGGCAGGGGAGCTGCCTGCGGACGGCGTTGTTCGACAACGTGGCGTGGTCCGTCGCGGCGGCGCTGAGCCTGCGGCCCGACGCCATCCCCGTGCTCGTCGCGACCAGCGGCGCCCTCGCACCCCTCACGCGATCACTCGCCCGCACCTGGTCCGCGACCGTGCGCGGGATGCCTGCCGGGCCCGGGCCCAACGTCCGCGTGGGCTTGACCGTTCTTGACGGCGTCGCGGATGACGGGCTCACGTTCGAAGCGCTCCACGGCGCCCCGACCGACCGCGTGCCTGTCCTTATCGGCCCACCCACGGATGCCTCGCAGACGATGATCGGCTGGCTGACACGCGAAGGTCGGCCGTACCTCACCCTCCGCGCTGCGCGAACACCGCAGAGCATCGCCACGCTGTTGACCCTCGGGACGCACGCCGCGGTCGCGCTGGCCGTGCTCCGCCACCTGGACCCGCTCGCGGCACCCGGGGCCGAAGCCTGGGATCGCACCGTCGAGCGCCTCCGCGCTGTTGACGACGCAAGCACCCTCGCATAGCCCTCCGCGCCTGAGGTAGTCGTGCCCGATCCAAACGCCGATGACGGTACCCAAAAGCCAATCGATCCCGATGCCATCGTCATCCCACGCGATGTCGAGCGGCCGGCCGGCGAGGGTGGCGCGGAGGCTGCCCCGGCAGACGAGACCCCGGACTACGTCTTCCGGCTGCAGGTGGCGCTCACGAACTTCACGGCGAAGAACGGCAGGTTCATGGCTGGGCTGGCGGGCGCTGGTCTGGCGGGCGTGCTGGTCTGGGGCCTTTGGAACGTGTGGACGGAGCGCTCGGCAGCCGCGGAATTCGGGGCGATCGCGGCCATCGACTACCGGATGCCCAAGCTCTGCCCCGCTGGCTCGCACGAGGAAACCGGCTTCTGCTTCTCGGACGAGAACTCCCGCAGCCTCACCGGCGTTGCTGGCGACGATCTCTCCGATGCCGGCAGAAAGGCCGACCTCGAAGAGGGTGCGCGACGGTTCGAGGCGGCCGCGAAGGACGCGTCCGGCAGCGCGGCCGTCTACGGCTACCTGAAGGCAGCGGACGCCTGGCGACGGGCGGGGAACAAGGATTCCCAGGTTGCAGCCCTGAAATCCGCGTATGCCGTTGGGGGAGGGGACATGCCCGGGTGGACGGCCGGCAACGCCTACGCCACGGCGCTGATCGACGCCGGGAAGTCCGATGAGGCGCTCGGCGTCTATCGGCAGCTCGCTGGGAAGACCCAGGGCTTCTACGCTCAGGAGGCGCTGCTCACGCTGGCCTCCGCGCAGATCGACCTCGGCAAGAACGACGACGCCAAGCAGACCCTGACGGAGTTCAAGACCCGGTTCCCGGCGGCGCCAACGGACAAGGCCAACGCGCTCGAGGCCAGGGCGGGCGGTGCTCCTTTGGAGCCGCCCAAGCCGGCCGACGGGGCGACGCCTCCAGCCCAGCCCGCTCCCGCCGGAAGCGCGGGTTGATCCCGGCCCTCCTGGTCGGCATCGCCCTCGCCGCACCTGTCGCCGCGCCACAAGATGCCCCCTTCGCCTCTGCCCCTGTGCTCCTCTGGGGCGTCGACCTCCCGGGAACCCCCCAGGCCACCGCCACGCGCGCCGAACCGGCGTCTCCGGTCGTCGACGGAGGCAGGATCTACGTCGGCTTCACCGGCCAGAGCGCGCTCCTGGTGCTCGGCCAACAGGACGGTCGACCCCTCGGCTCCTTCCCGGCGCATGCGCCCGTCGCCAGCGCGCCCGTCGTCGACGACGGTCGCGTCTGGTTCAGCGATACGGCCGGATATACGTACTGTTATCTGCTCGACCAGCTCTCCCAGGCAACCCCGACCCCAGCGTGGACACACTATTCGGGCGCGCCCATCGTCAGCGGGCCGACGGCCTCGGGCGACGTGCTCTACATCTCCAACGTCGACGACACGGTCTACGCCCTGGACCGCACCACCGGCGCGTTGAAGTGGCGCTACGCCCACCATCTCGACGCCGCGCGCTCAAGCTCGCTCATCCTGTTCGGCGCCGCCCGGCCCATCGTGGCGGACGGCAGCGTGTGGCTCGGGTTCTCCGACGGTTTCGTCGTCGGCCTGAACGCGGCGACCGGCGACGAATTCCAGAACATGCTCGTCGGCGAGGGCAACTACCCGGACGTCATCGCGCCGCCGCAGGTCAGCACGACCACCGCGGGAACGGCCCTGATCGCCGCTGGGTTTTCCGGGCCGATGGTCAGCGTGGACGCTGCAAGCCGCGTTGTGCGTTGGCGTCAGGACATCGGGACGGGCGCCGAGATGCTCGAGCACGACGGCGTACTCTACGTCGGCGGCTCGGACGGGCAGCTCAGGGCCGTGGTCGCGCGCACGGGCGAGGTCAAGTGGGCCTGGGACCCGGGCGTTGGCGGGACGATCGGCACGCCTGTCTGGACAGACGCGGGCCTGCTGGTGACCGCCGGCGAAGGCTCCGCGTACCTGGTCAGCACCGGCAACGGCAAGACGCTTTGGACGTTTGATCCAGGCGTTGTCATCGCCGGGATCGCCGCTCGGCCCACCGTGGTCGGCCGCACCGCCTACGTGGTGACGAACGCGGGTCGGCTCTACGCGCTGCGCGTTCCGGTGGCGGACCGCGTGCTCGGCTCGGCGCCGTATGTGGGTGGCGGGGGGCGGTAGAGGCGAAGGGGCGACGCACAGCGAGGGATTTCGCTCCGGAGGTTTCCGTACTCCTTGGGGGCGTTGACGATAACTTCCGATAATGTATATTATGTCAAGTATCGGAGTCAGAACAGGCCGGGCGTGGCCGACGGCGTCGGACGCCTACGTTGATACGGTTGCTCCATCCACCCCAACGCGCGGACACGCGCCGAAGATTGCGCAACCGTCGCAACGCGGCTTCCGCGCCACACACGTGTACCGGCCGAACAACACGGCGCGGTGCC
The DNA here is from genome assembly GCA_903844155.1 of uncultured Pseudomonadota bacterium. Classification (GTDB taxonomy): domain Bacteria; phylum Myxococcota_A; class UBA796; order UBA796; family SXON01; genus CAIUMM01. The sequence continues at coordinate 8,389 of CAIMSU010000224.1, forward strand.
CGAAGTCGCTCCAGCCGGGTCGCGGGAGCCATCGCATCAGCAGCGGCTCGACCTTCTCGGCGGTCTTCTCGTCGTGCCAGCCCCACCGGTGCGTGACGCGGAAGACGTGCGTGTCGACGGTCACGCCGCTCTGGATGCCAAAGGCGGTCCCGAGGACGACGTTGGCGGTCTTGCGGGCGACGCCCGGGAGCGTGATGAGATCGTCGAGGACCGGCGGAACATCGCCGTGAAAGCGGTCGACGAGGATCTGGGCGGTGCGAATCGCGTTCCGGGTCTTCTGACGGAAAAACCCCGTCGGTCGCAGGACATCCTCCATCGCAGCCGCGTCGGCCAGCGCCATCGCCTGGGCGTCTGGCCAGCGTCGGAAGAGCTCGGGGGTGACCTTGTTGACCATCGCGTCTGTGGACTGCGCGGAGAGCTGCGTGGCGATGAGCAGCTCGAAGACCGTGTGGTAGTCGAGCTCGCAGCGCGGCTCCGGTACCGCGACGGCGAGACCGGCGAGCACGGCGTCCAGGTTGTGCGGCGGGTGGACGGCGCGTGGGGTCAAACATCCTCCGGGGCGCGGTGGGCGTAACTCCGGCGGCCGCCGATCCCGGCGCTCGACAAGCCTCGCGCGACCATCGGCGCTCGCTTTCGTCGCCCTGCGCGACGCAACCCCGAGGAACGCGGCCGTAGCTGCCCGTCCATCCGGGCACGTTGGACGGAGCCGGGGTAATCTGCAGATCCGTCTCATCCCATCGCCGAGACCGGAGGCCGCTGCGTGTTTCTGCCCCTGCTCAGTCTCCTGCTCGCCTCGCCCGCCCACGCCGGGAGCGACACCCCTCCCCCACCGCCGCCGACCGGCCTCGGGAGCTCGCCGACCGCGGCGTTGAAGGCTGCAAAAGACCAGGCGCAGGCGCGCGTCACGCCCATCCCGACGGTGACCGAGGTGCCGCCCTGGCTGCGCGGCGATGTCGCGCTGAACTACGGCTACGATCGGCTCGGCGGGCACCTGACCGAGCATGTGCTCGAGTCGTCCTCGGACACCGCCAGCCTCGACCAGCAGGTCGGCCAGCGCGTTGTCAGCGACCACGTGCTCTCGATCGACGCGATGTTCAGCGCAGGCCCTGGCGTCGGCGTCACGCTCGGCTTCCCGGTGCACATCCGCGAGGGCACCTGGTTCGGCAACTCGCAGACGATGGTGTACGACCCGACGAGCGGCGCGGGCACGATGATCGGCACGACGTCGGTGGATTACGGGAGCACGTCGGCGGGCGGCGGGCTTGAGGGGGTGTGGATCGGCCTTGCTGGCACGCCGTTCTCCGAGGCGTTCCACAACCGCAACAACCGCGTGACCTGGCGGGTCGCGGGCGCGTTGCGTACGGCGAACAAGAAGAATTTCTACACGGCCGGCACCGACGGAAAGCGCGGGGCGGGCGACGGCGCCTTGGGTCTGAAGCTGGAGAACGCCTTCTCGACGACGATCGGCGGCGGCACGCAGCCCTACATCTCCTGGAAGTACCAGAGCGACGGGCAGGACACCGTGGACGTCACGGACGACAGCGGGAACGTGCTCGCGTCCGGCGTCCAGCTCCAGGGCGCCAAGACCTCGGACATCCGCTTCGGCGCCGAATTCCTCGCCGCCCACAACGACGACCAGGACACCAACGTGCGGGTCGACCTGCACGCGACCATCGACTACGCGAGCACGTCGCTCGTGCCGAGCGGGCTCTACCTGCCGAGCATCCTGGACGTTACCGCCGGCCAGCCGATGCAGGAGGCTGAATCGGTGGATCTCGGGGGCGGGATCGGCTTCAGCTTCCAGCCGGTCCAGTATTTTCGCATCGGCATCTTCGGGCAGGTCTGCTACCACCTGCCTCAGCGAATCGAGAGCTTCTACCCGATCTATACGTCGGGGGACACGATCCACAGCGTGGTCGGTGGGAACATGGTCGTGCGGATCCGGTAGTCACCCGTCAAACGCGTCATCCACCCACCGCACCGTCTCATCCGTCGGGTCGACGATGGCGACGAGAAAGGCGGCAGGCCCTTCCCAGCCCTCCTGCTCCATCCACAGCCGGGCCGCGCGCCTGAGCCGAGTCCGCTTGGACGACGAGACAGCCTCGTCTGCGAGCGGATCGTCCAGATCCCGCGCTTTGACCTCCACGATGCGCAGCTCCAGCGCCGAGCCGAGCCCGCGCTGGGCGACGACGTCCAACTCCCCTCCCCCACCACGCCAATTGCGCGCGCGAACCACCCAGCCCGCGGCCAGAAGCGACCGTTCAACCAGTGCTTCCATCCGAGCGCCGGTGGCCAGGGCTTCACGCCGCTCGGCTGCGTCCCGGGTCGCCACGCGAGCAAACCCGCCGACGAGGCCTAGTTCTGCGCGTCCTTGAGGCGCGCGGACTTGCCGGAGCGCTCACGGAGGTAGTAGAGCTTGGCGCGCCGGACCGAGTGGCCGACCTTGACCTCGATCTTGTCGACCGTGGGGCTGTGGATCGGGAACACGCGCTCGACGCCAACGCCGAAGCTGTTTTTCCGCACGGTGATCGTCGCGCGCGGGCCGCTGCCCTTCGCGGCGATGACGATGCCTTCGAAGATCTGGATGCGGACCTTCTCGCCGTCCTTGATGCGCACGTGAACGCGCACATCGTCGCCGATCGACAACGTCATGTTGGCGGCGGGGTTCTGGTTTTCGGCTTCAAGGGTGTCGATGAGGTTCATGGGGATCTCTTTGCGGGTGCGCGTTTATCGCGCGACGGCGTCGCTGTCAACGCGGCCGTCCGGTCGACGGCGCAACGCCCGGCAGGGGCAGCAGGTCCTGCAGGAGCGCCTGGATCTGCCCGGCATCGCGGCCGATGTCGTCCTCCTCGCGCTGGAAGTCCGCCTGTTCCTGCGCGGCGAGGGCGTGCGCGTCCGCGGACTTGATGGGGACCAGAGTGCAGATGGGAGAGCCATCGCCGTTGTACTTGTTGTAGGAACAATGCTGGATCTGGCCAGCGTTGATCTGCGCGAGGGCGGTCGTGGCGAGGCGAGAGAGGCGGTCGTCGGCAAACGCGGTGAAGGCCGTGGGGCTCGCGAGCGCGCCCCTCAGCTCGTCGATCGCGGGGGTGGACGGCGACTGCGTCTCCACCGAGACGACGGTCTCAAAGAGGCGAATGCTGGTCTGGCGACCGAGCTCGATGGTGTCGGTCCGCTCCGCGCCCGCCAGGCGCACCAGCTTGACCTCAAAGTCGCTCTCCGCCCCGAGCTGCACGACGACGCTGGCGCCCCAGTCGCCGGTCAACGGAAATTCGCCCGCGCGGTAGGCGATGCGGTCCGCGCCCCCGTTCGTGTCGAGCGCGAGGACCCGCCACGCCACGCCGCGGTTCTCGCTGGCGCCAAGGCAACCCGCGGGCCCGGAGGGGCCCACGCACCACGCCTCTGCGCCGCCGCTGCCGGAGGAGGACCAGGGCTCTGTAGTCCACGCCGGCGCTTTCGCCGCTTGCATCGCGCCATCTTCGAGCGCGCGGGCATCTCTTGTGATCACGTCCGTACCGAGCACGCCCCGCCATGCTGCCGTGGAGGCGGGATGCAGACAGCCGAGCGCGTAGAGGAGCATCGGGGCTACTGAGGCACGTTCTCAAACGTGCGCCACGACGTGCCCGTCGCGTCGGCCGGGCAGAAGCCCCGCTCCACGTTCGTCGAAAGCACCTCGCGAATCTCGCCGCCTTCGGCCGCCGCGGATCCGTCATCCTTGTCCTTGCCGAACCGGAACGTCATCTCGGAGAGCGACGCGCCGACGTAGCCGGGCACCCCGACATAGGTGTCCGGCGCGTCCGGGACGAGCATTTCGTCGGGCGTGAACGTGTTGGGCCACGCGCAGGCGTCCCAGTTGGGGTCAGCCAGCGCCGTCGACCCCGCCTCCCATGTCACCCAGCCGCCGGGCACGGCGGGGTCTGGCAGGCCGTTGGAGGCCAGCGTCACGACAGCGGTGGCGTAGGACTGGTTGAAGTCGCTGTTGGTGTAGACGTTCGTGCCGTCGTTCAGCCAGCCCGGGTCGGGGACGAGCGGGTCGTTGCAGCGCTGAATCCCGCCGGCCACGCCGTCGATCGGGTCGTCCCAGGCGCCGCAGCGGTTGTGGTTTTCGATGGCGATGATCAGGCCGTTCTGGGTCGTGGACCCCTTGATGGCCTGCACGCCGACCCAGTCGCGCGCGAACGTGTCGTCGGGGTTGGTGGCGTCGACACCGTCGGGGCGAAGGGCGTAGGGGTTCAGCCCGAGCCCGTAGCCGATCGTCGCGATGGCGTAGCCGTAGTTCTCATCGCCGAGATCGTAGACGCCGTCGCCGTTGAGGTCATGCCCCTGCGCGACGGGCGAGTCGACCGCGCCCGGGCCGGGGTTCCAGTCCCAGAACCATCGCAACGTGGACGTGCTGTGCTTGATCGTGGCGCTGTTCGCGTACCAGATCCGGCCGTGCCAGGGCTGCGGGTCGGTGGCTCCGGAAGGGCTGCCTGAGGGCCGGATGTAGCCGACCGTGCCGTGGATCCCCTCGCCCAGCGCATCGCCGAGCGCCGGGCCCCCGTCGCCCGCCCCGCACGCAAACTGCCCCGATTGCGTGCGGTCGTCCCAGAACGGGATGCAGAGGTAGGACCAATTGGCATGGTCAAACGCCGGGGGCAACGACCCGTCGGCCTGGGTGTGGCCGAGGATGTAGGCGAACACGGACCAGTCGGGCGCGCAGGCAAGCACGAAGCCGTCCATGACGTCGTACCAGACCTTCTGCCCGTCCTCGTCGATCCAGGATGCCCCCTGGAGCTGAGCAGGACACGCGCCGCTGGTGGTGCAGTTCTCCACGGTGTCCGTCGCAACGCAGGTCCGGCAGTCGCTCGAACCGCTGGGCCCGCCAAAGTAGACGTATTGCTCCTCCTCGCTGCACCGTCCGGCGTCGGTCGCGGCGTCCGGGTCGCCCCCGTTGTCGTCGATCGCAGCGATGCAGGGCGTGGAGAGGCCGATCATGTCCTTGGTGACGTCGTCGACGAGCAGGTTGTAGGCGCCGAGCTGCATCGCGGCGTCGTAGGATGTGCCGCCTTCATCGAACGACATGTCAATCTCGGGCGCCTCGCAGAGCCCCTGGGTGATCTGCTCGTCGTACGAGACGGCCGCGAGCCCCCAGATGTTGACCTGGCTCGCGGGCAGCGTGCCCATGTAGTCGGTGAGCGCGGCGCCGAGGTCCGTGTTGGCGACGACGTCGCTCATCGAGTTGGAGATCTGGGCGAGCACCGTAGGCGTTGAGGAGGGCGGCGGGGGCGGCTCGCTCGACGCGAAGGGCTCGAGGTCGGCGAGGTGGCCACCGGGGGCGCGTGGGAGACGGACGCCCCGGCCGTTCAGGCCGTTGAGGCTGGTCCGCGGCGCGGCGTCGGGCGCGAGGATGGCAGGTACGAGCAGGGGATTTTCGCGCGCCGTGGGCGACGAGGACGATGCCGTCGTCGGCAGCGCGTTCGGACCGCAGGCCTCGAACACCAGCGCCAGCCCGAGCGGGAGAAGGGCGAGCGGGCGACGGGGAGGGACGCGTGGCACCGCCTTGGTGTATCGCCCCGCGCCAGGCCACGCGCGAGGCGGCGGTGCGATACGGCGCCTTCGTGCGTGTCGGCAGCCTCCCAATCGTCCCCCTGGCCCTGCTCGCGGCCCTGCTCGCGGGCTGCGCCGCCCCCTCGGTCGACGCCGTCAAGGCCGGCCCGCTCGTCCCCGGCGACGCGAACGGGGACGGCCGCTTCGACATCTCGGACCCCATCTACGTCACCCGCAACCTCTTCGACAAGGGCCCCGCGCCGGTCTGCGCCGCAGCCGTCGACATGATCCCCGATGGCAACGTGGAGGTGGGCGATGGCCTCTCACTCCTCGCGACCCTGTTCAGCCCCCTGCCCTACCTCGCACCCCTCGCCTCGGGCGCCTGCGACAGCGCGACGACGCCATCCGGCGCCAAGGCTGACCGCCTTCGTTGGGGATTTTCCGGTGGCGGGACGACGACGGTCACGCTCGAGAGCATGGACCGGGACGTCGACGGCTGGTCGCTCGGCGTGACGGCCGACGGCTGCACCATCGCGGCCGCGACCACCAATGGCACCGTGGCTGCGGACCGCTTCGATGGCGGTCAGCGCGCGGTCGGGTACGAGAACACGCGCGTGACCTCGGCTGGCGCGGTCAGCGCCGTGGTCCTCGGCTGGAACGTGCCTGCGCGCCTCGCCGCCTCCCCCAAACCCTACGACGTGCTCCAGCTCACGCTCACGAAGGGCGACACCTGCAACTGCACGCTCTCGCTCTCCAACGACGTCGTCGGGGACGGGCTCGCCGTGGCGACCGTCGTGACCGCCGGCGGCCGCAGCTACCTGCCGGAGCTCGCGTCGGCGAAGGTCAACGTCTGCAAGTGATCCCGAAGAACCCGGAAAAGGTGAAGGCTGCGGCTGCGAATCCGGCGCGGCCGGGCGAGAAGTGTCAGGCCGAGCCAAAGCGCTGGTTTCCCGAGGTGGATCGCGGGCGATGCGAGGGCAAGAAGGACTGCGCCGAGGTCTGCCCGCACGACGTCTTCGTCATCGAGCGCATGACCGACGAGGAGTACGCTGGCCTGGGGTTCTTCGAGCGGTTCAAGGCGACCGTGCACGGCCGGATGACGGCCCACACGCCCAACGCGGACGCGTGCCGCGCGTGTGGGCTGTGCGTCGTTGCCTGCCCGGAAAAGGCGGTCCGGCTGGTGTCGAATGTCTGAGTATGTGCCCGCCCTCTTCGCTCAGGGCGCCTTCTACCTGCCGTCGCTGCTCGTCCACCTGCTCTGCCTCGTGCTCGCGGCCGCCCTGTTCGTCCGGGACCGCGTCGCCGCCAGCCTCCTCGCAGGCGGCACCATGGCCCAGATGCTCGCCTCGCTCGTCGCCTTTGGGTCGACGGCCTATGCGCTGACGGCGACTGAGCGTGGGCTCACGATGGCGCAGGTGTCGATGACCACCGGGGCAATGAGCCTTGGCGGGTCACTGCTTCGGTGCCTGGGCGACGTGCTCATCGCCGTGGCGGTCGGGGCCGCGGTGATGCGGCGGGAGCCGACGCCCTAGAGGTGGACGCCGCTGTCGCCGGTGTCGCCCGCCGTATCGCCGGTGTCGCCTGCCGTATCGCCGGTGTCAGCGGCGGTGTCGCCGGTGTCGGAGGCCGTGTCCGTGAACTCGCAGGCACAGACCGGGTTCGTGCCGTCGTCGTGCGAGAGGCAGCCCGCGAACACTGCGCCGACGATCAGCGCGAGCCCCAGGGACAGCGGGAGCGACGGGGTCGACGGGAGTGACATCAGAAAGCCCTCGCGAAGAGCGCAATATGCGTGGCCGGACGGCCAGAGTAGAAGCAGAGCTTACCCTGCGCATCGTCCTGACCCGTCAGCGGGTAGCAACGAATCGTCGCTTTCGTCTCCTCCTTGATCGTCGCCTCGTTCGCGGCGTCGTCCGTCCACGGCACGCTTACGAAGCCCCCGCGCTCGATGTCCGCCTTGAACGCCGTGTAGTCCGACGGCGTCCGCATCGTCGCGTCGCGTCGGGCAACTGCGGCCTCGTAGAGCGAACGTTGGATAGCGGCGAGCGCCTCCGTCACCCCGACGACGACGTCGCCAGCTGGGATCCCGAACTTCTTCCCGCCCGTCCGCAACGCGGCGAAAACGCTGTCCCCGGCGACGTCCCGCGGCCCGATCTCCAGCCGCAGGGGCACGCCCTTCCGCTCCCACTCAAAGTACTTCGCACCCGGCTTCATCGTGTCCCGCGCGTCCACCTTCACGCGGAAGTGGGGGTACAACGCCGCACGTACCTTCTCGGCATGCGCGAGCACGACGTCCTTCTCGGCGTCCGTCTTCCAGATCGGCGTCACGACGACCTGGATCGGCGCGACCGCGGGCGGCAGGACGAGGCCGGTGTCGTCCGAGTGCGTCATGATGACCGCGCCGATCATGCGCGTCGAAACGCCCCAGCTCGTCGCCCAGACGTGCTCGCGGTCGCCCGCAGTGGTCTGGAAGGTGACGTCGAACGCTTTCGCGAAGTTCTGCCCGAGAAAGTGGCTCGTGCCGGCCTGAAGCGCCCACCCGTTCTGCATCAGCGCCTCGATGCAGTAGGTGTCGACGGCTCCGGCAAAACGCTCGCTCGCAGACTTCACGCCCTTGACGACGGGCATCGCCAGCATGTCCCGCGCGAACGCCTCGTACACGTCGAGCATCCGCGTCGTCTCCTCGACGGCCTCGGCGCTCGTCGCATGCGCAGTGTGCCCTTCCTGCCACAGGAATTCGGCGGTGCGCAGGAACGGGCGGGTCTTCATCTCCCAGCGGACGATGTTCGCCCACTGGTTGATGAGGATGGGGAGATCGCGCCAGGACTGGATCCACTGGCCGTACATGTGCCAGATGATGGTCTCGGACGTGGGCCGGATGACGAGCGGCTCTTCCAGCTTCGACGCCGGATCCGGCTCGACGCCACCGCCCGCCGCCATTCGGAGCCGGTGATGGGTGACGACGGCGCACTCCTTCGCGAACCCCTCGACGTGCTCGGCCTCCTTGGACAGGAAGCTCACGGGGATCAACATCGGGAAGTACGCGTTGACGTGCCCGGTCTCCTTGAATCGCCGGTCCAGATCCGTCCGCATGTGGTCCCAGATCGCAAAGCCGTGCGGCCGGAAGACCATGCAGCCCTTCACCGGCGAGTAATCGGCCAATTCGGCCTGGGCGATGACGTCCAGGTACCACTGGGAGTAGTCGGTGGCACGGGGGGTGACGGTGGTCTGGGGCTCGGCCATGGGGCGGATCTCGGGATGCGCGGCGGCTATCCGAAAAGCGCCGAAAGCGCCTTGCCTCGACCCGGCCGTATCAGGCCTGACGTGCGCCGCGCAGCTCCACCGAGAGCTGTTCCTGACCATCCGGCTTCACGACGAACATGCGAAAGCTGAAGTGATCGGGGTCGTACCAGTCGAGCGCGATTCGCCAGCCCCAGTCCGGCAAGCCCTCGCCGGCCGGGAACGTGGTGTACAGCAGCACCGCCTTGCCGTCCTGGCGGCCGTGGAGGACCATCCCGCTGGCAGCGTGGAACGTGTCCGTGAAGTCGCCCCGGCAGGCCTGGCCAGGGCCGCGGAGCACCAGCTCCCCTTCCTTCGGCGCATCCTTGAACGCCCACCGGACGGCCACGCGGTCCGCGCTGACCGTGAGCGTGCCGTCGGAGACGTTCGCGGGAGTCCCCGGCTTGAACCAGAGGCGGTTGATACCGGTGTAGAGGCCGTGGTGGGAGTCAGGGATCATGGCTGAATCTACCCCGGGTCACGCTGGAGGCAAGGCCGGTCAGACGCGGCCTTTGGTTCACCAGATCGATCCGGGCCCTCCCCACGCGCCCATCTCCGGCCCGCTCCCGTCTGCGTCGCGGAGCGCCGGGTCGCCGGAATCGATGCAGGGGCTGCCATCGGCGAGCGTGTAGTCGAAATGCAGGCCTGGATCCTGGGAGAGCATGCCGTTGGTCCCCGTCGGGTCCGTCAGCCCTATCCAGGCTTCGTTGCCAGCGTAGACATCAGAGTACTTCGCGTCGAAAACGGTGGAACTACCATCGATCTCCCAGATCCCGGATTGGGAGCTCCACAGGATGCTGCTGTCGAGGCTGACGTGGTTCACACCGTAGGCGTCGTCGAGCATGATCCCCTCGTAGGCATCCTGAAAGGTCGTGTTGATGAGCGAGAGCGTCGCCCCGGTGACCGAGATGCCACCGGAGACCGTGCCCGTGTTCTCAGCGACGAGCGTGTTTGTGAGCGTGGCCGTCGCGCTGGTGTCCAGCCCGAGCGCCGGTCCGTACACGGCGCTGTTCTGCTTGATGGTGACGTGAGTTGCCTCGAGGTTCGCGGCGCTGGCCTGGATCGCTCCCCCGTTCACCGCATAGTTGGAAGTTATCGTAACCCCCTCCAACGTCAATTTTCCGCCGGAGGCAAAGATCCCACCCCCGAAGCTGTTCCGGCCGACGCCGGCGGAGGGCGTGAGGTAGCCCGGCAGGACGTTGGCGGTGATGACGCTGTCCTTGATGTCGAGCGTCGAGGCGACCAAGTAGACGGCGCCGCCATTGTAGGTGTCAAAGTTGTCGCCATCGACGTTCTGGTGGCCCTCGGTCCCTCCCCCGCCGGTAAGCGTGAACCCCGTCAGCGTCATGCTCGCGCCCCGAGTCGCGCTCAAGACGGACCCGCCAAGGCCGGTCCCGTCGACCGTGGTGTATTGGGCGCCATCCACCCCGAAGACGTCGAGAACGTGTGCCGGTGAGGCCGTGAGCAGCTCCCGGTAGGTGCCCTGCCGGACGCGCACACACTCGGTTGCCGCGGCCAGCCCTTCCGAGATGGTCTTGAAGGCCTTCTGGAAGGTGCCGTCGGGCGTGTCGCTGTTCGCGTTGGCGTCCACCCAGACCGGCTCCGCCGCCTTCCCGTCGTCGCAGTCGTAGGCGTTGTCCGCGTAGCCGTCCGGCTTGGTGGCCGAATAGGTGACGGAGGACGGATCGCCGGTTCCATCGCCGCTTCCGTCGCCGTCAGCGTCGAGGTACCAGGCAGGCAGCCCGGCGGTGTCGATGTCCGTGTCGGTATCCGTGTCGGCGTCGGTGTCCGTGTCCGTGTCGGTGTCCGTGTCGGACGCGGGAACGCGGTTGGTGACGGCCGATTCGGGGATGTAGACGCAGCCCGCGAGGAGCGCGAGGGCGGTGATGGAGCCGGGAGCGCGAACGGGGCACCTCGTTGGAACGCCGACGATTCTACCTCGGCGCGGGGTCCGGATGCAATGCCGACAATCTGCCCCGGAGCCCCGCGAGATCGGCCTCCGGCGCGGCGGCCCGACTCCCCGCCGTGAAGTCGCCCTTCTTCACCTCGATCCCCACCTCCCGGTACACCTCCCGGAACGGCCGTCCCGTCGCCCTGGCCCGCGCAAAGGCCTCCGCCGTGGCGTACAGTTCGGGGTCCTGCGGCTGGGGTCGGGCGTGGATGCCCGCAACGAGCAGGCTCGCGATGTGGAGCGTTTCCAGGCCGATGGTCACGCCACGCAGGAGCGGCTCCTTCGTGTGCTGCAGGTCGCGGTGGTAGCCGCCGGGAAGCAGGGTGAGATCCTCGATCTCGCGCTGCGCCGCGCGCACGCGGTGGGCCTGTCCGCGCAGCAGCTCGGCGACGTCCGGGTTGCGCTTCTGCGGCATGATCGAGCTGCCCGTCGTCAGCGAATCATCGAGGGTGAGCAGGCCGAATTCGGCGGTCGCGTACAGCGAGACGTCCCAGGCCAGTCTGCCGACGAGGTGGGCCGACGCGGCGAGGGCGCCGAGGACGGCGGACTCGACCAGGCCGCGCGTGAGCTGGCAGGCGGTGACGGGCTCTTCGGCGCGGGAAAAGCCAAGATCGCGGGCGATGGCGGCGCGACCTGCGGGCGACGAGGTCGGGAGCGGCGAGCCGTAGCCGGCGGCGGAGCCAAGGGGGCAGCGATCGGCGAGGGCGAAGGCGGCGTCGTAGAGGACGGTGGCGTCGAGCAGCGCGCCTGCGTAGCCAGCGGCCCAGAGGGCGTAGCTGGACGGCATCGCACGCTGAAGGTGGGTGTAGCCGGTGAGCGTCTCCGGGCTCCGCTCCGCGAACGCGATCAGCTCGCGGACGAGGCTGAGGTGCAGCCCACGGGCTTCAGCGACCCGAACCTTCATCCACAACCTCAAGTCCGTGAGCACCTGATCGTTCCGCGAACGGCCTGTGTGGAGCTTGCCGGCGACGGGTCCCAAACGGTCCGTGAGCAGCACCTCGACGGCCGTGTGGACGTCCTCCAGCTCGCGTGGGATCCGGAAGACCCCTGCCCGGATGTCGTCGGCGATGGTGTCGAGCCCGGCGCTCAGCGCCAGCGCCTCGCCCGGCGTCAACATCCCCTCCCGCTCCTGCGCCGCCACCCAGGCGAGCGACCCGCGCACGTCCTCCGCGGCCCAGGCCAGATCCGTCTCGGGGTCGTCGCCGACCGTGAACGCCTCCAGCGCCCGCGCCGCCCCATCGCCCCCCACCGACCCGCCCGCCTTGTCCCACAGCCGCCTCATGCCGCCCCCGATGTATCAAAAGTGACGACGTCGCTTTTCATACATCCCAGCAGGTTGGCGACGACGGCGCTGTACAGGCAGGCAGCATCCTCGACCATCCGCACGTCCACCCACTCGTCCGCCGTGTGCGAGACCTCCGACAAGCCAGGTCCCCACTTGATGGTCGCGAATTGGCCGAGGTGCGCCCAGTCTGAGAGCGTCGGCGAATGGAACCGTCGAAATGACCGCCCTGCGACGGACATCGCGTGCTCGGCGGCGTCCAACACGGGCGCGCCTTCGGGTGTTTGCACGGCCCGAAAGCGGTCGCTGCGCACGGACACATCCGCACCGACCGCACCGCGGACGAGCGCGAGCAGCTCCTCGTTGGTGTACGACGGCGTCGTCCGAAGATCCACGAGATACCTCGCCTCTCCAGGGATGACGTTGTGACGCTCGCCGGCATGAATGATCGTCACCGCCAGGGTTGCCCGGCCAGCGAGCGGGTGGACGCGGTCGAGCGCGCCTGCCAGCGCCTCCAACGCCAGCACGTCCCGGGCGGCCGCGTAGATCGCGTTCTCCGCAAGCTGCGGACGGGCGGCGTGGCCAGCACGCCCGTGTGCAACACAATCCAGGATCAAGAGCCCGTTCTGCGCGGTGGCGATGTCGAGACCCGTCGGCTCGCCGATGATCGCGAGCACTTCGCCAGACAAGTCCAGCGACGGCAACAGCGCCTCCAGCCCCCCTCGCCCCACCTCTTCCTCGCACACCGCGGCGAAGATCAGCTTCCCTCGCCGGGGATTGGCCCCCTCAAACGCCACAGCCATCGCCGCGACGCTCGCCTTCGCGTCGTTCGCGCCGAGGCCGTACAGGCGGTGCGCCTCGTCGCCGACACCGCGCGTCGGCCCCCAGGGATCGCGCGTCCAGGCCGCTGTCGCAGGCACCGTATCGATGTGCGAGCAGAGCAGCAGCGTCGGCCCGGGCAGGGCGGAGTCCTTCACAACGACGAGGTTCCGGTCGGTCCGAACGACCTCACACCCGTGATCGGAAAGCCACGCTTGCAGCACGTCGGCGCACGGCCCCTCCTCCCGCGAGGGTGAGCGCGCAGCCACCAGCGCTTCCAGGAGTTGCAGCACAGGCGCAGGTTTGCGGTCGTTCACGGGCGGCAGCGTAGCCCCGCGCCCGCGCCCGGACCACTGCGGCACGGTTCATGCTTAGGTTCCTGTCACACGGAGCTTCCCTTGACCCGCTTCCTCTCTCTCGCTTCCCTCGCCATCGCCCTCTGCCTGCCGCTCGCGGCCTGCTTCGACGTCGACGACACCGCCGCCTGCACGCCCGCCGGCAGCAACGTCCCCGCCGGCGTCTACGGCGGCGACCACTACCAGCTCACCATCAACCCGGACGGCAGCGCTGAGCTGCTCGGCGACTGCTCCCGCGCGACCGTCGACCAGACGCCCATCGTCGACGGCGTGGGGCAATGGACCCTGGCGTGGCAGTCGGGCTACGGCCTGCCCGTCCAGGACAGCGGCGCCGTGCAGACCATCGACGTGACCTTCGACGTCCACCTCTGCGCCACCACGGTCAGCGGCACCCTCACCTTCCCCGACGGCACCACCAGCCCCGTCGCCGTCGTTCTCGGCCAGCAAGCGAACATCTACGCCTGCGAGTAGCGCTCACCCGCTTGTCAGGGAGAGCTGCCAGAACGCCACGTCGTGCCAGCGATCAAACTTGCGGCCGATCTCGGGGAACACGCCGACGTACCGGAACCCGAGGGACTCGCAGAGCCGCACGGACCCTTCGTTTGGCAGCGCAACGCCCGCGATCAGCACGTGGAAACCACGCTGAGCGCAGGATTCGATGAGACGCGAGACCAGCTCCCGGCCAACGCCTGAACGCTGATGCGCGGGCGCGATGTAGACGCCGATCTCCGCAGTCTGCGCGTAGGCGGCGCGAGCGCGAAAGCTCGTCGCCTTGGCGTACCCGCAGAACCCGGCTTCGTCCTCGGCTACGAGGTACGGATAGCGATGCTTCGCGGCGAGCCAGTCCGCACAGAGCTCATCGGGCTGGACGGGCTCGGTGCCAAAATGGATCGCGGTCTCGCGGATGTAGTGGTTCGTCAGCGCCGCGATCGCCGAAAAGTCCGGCTTGGCGACGGGTCGGATCGTCAGCACCTGACCTCGAGGCGGCGTGTCAGATCTGCCCGGTGATGTCGACGACGTGCAACTGCCGCCAATCGGAGCCGCTGTTCGGGAGCGCCGTGAACGCCAGGAACATGCGCCCGCCCGAGGTGCTGATCGCGGCGTCGCCGACCGCGGTGAGCTTCGTGTCGATCTGCTTTGTGCCGCTACCGTCGAGCTTGGTCACGTAGACCAGCGAGTCGGTGTTCGGGGCGATGGACGTCCAGATCACGGCCGTGCCGTCCGGCGTGAGCTGGGGCTGGCTGCGGAGGGGCAGGCGGATGTCCTTGGCCACGGTCGTCGACGACGCGCCTGCTACTGCAGGTACAACGCCAACGTCCCAGTGATCGTCCCCGCGCTCGTTGGTGAAGTAGACGACCTTGTCGCCGGCGTAGCGCGGACGGCTCTGGTCGCCTGGCCCGCCCTTGAGCGGGACCTGCGCGGTGGCGCCCTGCTCCCAGGTGAAGACGTCCTCCGTCTGCTGGCTTTTGCGTGAGAAGACCAGGGTTTTTCCGTCCGGCGAGAACCGCGGCGCGTTCTCGGGCAGGCCCGTGGATGTGGTGACCGCGGACTTCGAGGTCTGCGTCGAGAACAGGTAGATGTCACCCGAGCCGGTGGCGCTCGACGTGTACGCGAGGTTCGTGCCGTCCGGCGAGACCGTCGGCCACGAGAGATTGCCAGGCGCCTGGGTGATGTTGAGGTACTCCGCAGGCGAGCTACCGCCCGGCTGCAGGTAGTAAAGGCGCGTCAGCCCGCCCGAATTCGCCGCCTCGAAGATCACCGGCCCCTTGGGATGCCAGTTCGGGTTCGCGGCGTAGCTCCCGGTCGCCGAGAAGCTGGACGAGCTGCCGGGGATCACGACCTTGGTGGCCGCGCCGGGATTGCCGTTCTGCACGCGCACGACGTAAAGGTCGACCTTGTCGGAGTTGTTGTTGACCTCGAAGGCCAACCAACTGCCGTCTGGCGACCACTGGGGATTCGAAGCGTGCCCGCCGCCGACCCACGTGATCTCGACCGCGTGTGCAGCGGGAGTGACCAGGAGCGCGGTCGCGAACAACGTTGCGAGGAACATCAGACCTCCGGAATGTCGGGCAGAAATCGAGCAATTAGCGGCAAAACATGGCAGTCGCCTAGTTGGCCTTGGAGACGGGGGCGAAGGTCAGGCCAGCCTGACCCCACGGGTAGAGGCGGTAGGAGTCGGTCTGGGCGCCGCCCTCCAGCGTGACGGCGCCGCTGAACGGGCCGACGTCAAAAAGCGCGTAGGAGACGCTGGCGGCTCCACCACCAGCCATGATCTGCCCGTTCAAACGCTGGTAGCGGGCGTTCTCTTCCCCGAGCCCCGCGTTTGCCGAGCAGGCGGAGTCGGTGGGGTTGGAGACGCAGTAGCCGGTGGCACCGGTGACCGACCCGCCGCCGATCCCCCAGATCGGCCCGGCAGCAGCCCAGAACTTGTCGAACCGGAAGCTGGCCGCGAGCCAGCCGTACCCCATGTGGATCGAATTCCCCGCGACGGCCGAGCCGTCCGGGTTGGTGACGGGTGAGCCGTCGACCTGCTCAGCGCCGAACAGATCGTGGTACCCGACCTCCGCCAGGACGCCTACGTGCGGGGTGATGCCCATGTCCAGCCCGACGCCGACGCGCGCGCCGATGCCCCCGAAATTGGCAGCCTGCAACCCTGCGCTTGAGCCGGACCCGGTGGAGTTCAGCCCGCCCGCGACCAGCTCGGAGACCCCGATGGTGGCGCGGGGCCCGAGCCAGGCGAAGGCAAAGGCCTTGCTCTCACCAGTGCTAGGGGTGATCGCCACGTTGCCACTGTCTTTTCCGGCCGCGATCGTGAACTTGTGGGTGCCGATGCTGTAGTCGCCGGCGGGGAGCAGGCCGTCGTAGTCGCCGGGTGCCGCAACGACCGTGTTGGCGATGGCGATCGAAGCCCGCTGATCGGGCGCGAAGGGCGGGCTGGCGGGGGTGATGACGCGGTCGCCGCCATAACGCTTGTCGTACGCCAGCTTCACGTGGCCGTAGTTCGCGTCGATGGCCTGGATCTGCTGCTGGAAGTCGGGGTTCGCCTCGATCTTGATGGCCTGCTCAAGCCGCGCGCGAGCAGCGGTGATGTCCCCGAGGTTCTGGGCGGCCTGGATGCCGAGGCTGAGCTCCTGCACCGTGAGGACCTCGCCCGCGGATTGGAGGGCGAGGAGCTTCTCAAACTGCGCCTCGACCGCGCTCCACGCGTTGCGCTGGGCGAGCTTGCGCATCTCCTCGGAGACCCGCACGTGCTCGGCCTTTTCGACGTCGCCGGCGTGCGCGGGCGGCGCGATCCCAAGCGAGGCCGCGCCGAGGAGCGCCGTGCTGAGCAGCAGGCTTCCCGAGGCGCTGGCGAGGCGGGAGAGCGTGAACTGGCGCGGAAGATGGCGAAGGTTCTGCGTCATGGTGTGCCCGGGGTGTATGGCGGGGAGCGCGGCGGAGCCGCGGAGGAGGAGAGTGGCGCGGCGTCCTGCCAGGGATCCAGCAGGGACCGCGTGTACGGGTGGATCGGCGTATCCTTTTTGGGGTCGAAAGTCTCGATCACGCGGCCCTCCAGCATCACGACGACGCGATGGCAGTAGGGAAAGGCGGCGTCGAGGTCATGCGTCACCAGAATACACCCGGCGCGGGCCGGGAGGTTGCCGACAAGATCCTCCAGCACAGAGGCGCGGCGCTCGGGATCGAGGCCTGAGGTGGGCTCGTCGGCGACGACGAGGCGGGGCTCCAGCGCCAGCACGCGCGCGAGCGTTACCCGGCGTTGTTCGCCGCCCGAGAGCTCGCGGGGGAGCGCGCCGTGACGGTGGGAGAGGCCGAGACGGGCGAGCATCGCCGCCCCTTTGTCCTGCGCCTCCGCCCGTGGGACGCGGGCGAGGACCATCAACGTCTCGACGACGTGCTCCAGCACTGTCTGTTGGGGGTCGAGCGCGGCCAGGGCGTCCTGCGGGATGTACTGGTAGGAGATCCGCTTGAGCTGTCGCTCGCGCTCTCCAAGGTTGTCCCAGCGCTTTCCCTCGATCCAGACCTCCCCGGCGGTCGGGTCCTCCAGGCCAAGCACGATCCTCGACACCGTCGTCTTCCCGGAGCCCGACTGTCCGACGAGCGCGACGACCTCGCCATCCGCCACGTCCAACGTCACGTCTTTCACGGCGTCGACGGTGCGCGAGGGGCTCCAGGGGTAGGCGCCGGGGATGCGGAACGTCTTGCACAGGCCGCGGATGGAGACGAGCGGTGGCGTCATCGGCCGTCTCCCGCTGGTGGCCCGGAGCCCGCAGGCGGCTGCAGACGGACGACGCTGTCGGCGATACGCGTGACGGTGTCTTCGTGGTGCGAGATGAGGAGGATGCCGCAGCCGTGGGCCTTTCCGACGGTCAGCAGCAGCTCGACGACTTGACGACGCAAGACGGGGTCGAGGCCGGTCTCGGGCTCGTCGGCGAGGAGGACCTGGGGATCCGACGCCATCGCGATCGCGAGCGCCGCGCGCTGACACATGCCGCCGGAGAGCTCGCCGGGGACGGCAGACATCACGTGCGGCGCGAGGCCGACCTCTCGCAGAAGGTCGATGATGACAGCACCTTCTCGCTCCCGCGCATCGCCCGTACCCGAGCCCTCCCGTCGTCGAACGGCGATCTGCATCTGTCGCCCAATGGTCCGACCCGGGTTCAGCGCGCTCGACGCCGCCTGAGGCGAATAGGACAGGTACCCGCCGCGCATGGTCTCCGTCGCCGAGGCGAGCCGCCGCATGCCGGAGGCGCCGCCGTTGAGGTGGGGTTTGTACCAGTCCTCGGCCGACTTCGCCGGGTATCGGAGCGTCCCGCCGACCAGCCCAGGCGCGACGTCCACGAGACCCATGCACGCCCGCGCCGTCACCGACTTGCCCGCCCCGGACGGCCCACAAAGCGCCGTCACCTTCCCCGCCTGCACGCTCACACTCACCCCGTCCACGAGCATTCGCCCCGGACCGGCGACCCGGAGGCCGTTGACCTCCAGCAAGCACGCCGACGATGTGCTGGTGGCCTCGCTCATCGCGCCCTCGCCGCGTAGGTGCCGAGGCGCGCGAACAGTACGACTGCGCCAACCAGCGTCAATCCCGCTGCGAGCGCGTGCCCCGTGCCGACGTTCGGGATGACGAGCGCCTGGTACCCGACCTTGAGCAGGTCTGCCCACGATCTCAGGTCGTCCGGGTGCGTGAAGCTCGACTGCTTCTGCTGAATCGACAGGTACGAGAGCGCCAGCTCCAAAAACGTCACCTGCGTCATCGTCTCGCACGCCTGCCGGACGACGACGGGACGGAGGTTCAGGCCGACGATGTGGTAGAGAAAGACCCGGTTCCACGAGAAGCCGTGCGCGCGCAGGGCCTCAACGAAGCGCGCGCCACCGAGCCGCTCAGCGACGGCCGCGGCCTCGTCCATCGCCCCCGGGCTGCACAAGACCGCCCACGTCAACGCGAGCGGCAGCAGGCTTCGGTCGTTCGACGGGATGAGGATCGCGGCGACGAGGATGACCACCATGCGCGGCAGCGCCCCGACCACCTCGCCAAAACCGGCGACGATCGTGTCCACGCGCGCATCGGCGACGCATCTCAGCAGCCCACCGACCACGCTCATCGCCCCCACCGCAGCGCCTGCGATGACCGCCGGAAGGACCACAACCTTCGCCCCCTGCATCGCGTATTCGAGCAGCGGCCGGCCCATCGAGTCCGTGCCAAACGGCGGGACCGCGCCCCAGCTCGCGAGCGCTCGGGACGGATCCGGCTCCGACAGATGCTCCGGTGCCGACCAACCAAGAGCCGCCAACGCCGCGAAGATGCCGACGGCGAGCAATGCGGGCAGCCAACGCGTCACGCTGCGCTCCCCGCTTCCGCGGTCAACGCCCGGCTCGACCGGCCGACCAGCCCCGGCGCCCGACGCACCCACAGCGCCACCGCCACCTCGATGAACGCCTGGAACGCCAGCAGGACCGCCGAGAACATCGCATACGTCGTCGCCGCGGCGATGACCACGCCAAAGTCCTGTAGCAACGTGCCGTTCCAGAGCAGGTCGCCGACGCCGTCGATACGCAGCACGACCTCCACGACGACGGTGCCGGAGAGCAACTGCAGCGTTCGCGCGCGCATCTGCCCGACGAGCGTGGGCGTCAAATTCGGCAGCATGTTCGCCAGCGGCCGCTCGCCCCGGAGCTGCGCGATCTGCACGTAGCGCTGCTTTCGCTCGCCCGCGAACAGCGCACCAACGCCCGCGAGCGTGTCCGAGAACGCGCCGTCCGCGAAGCCGAGCACGAGCGCCCCCGCGAGGATCCGCAGCCGCTCGCCCTCAGCGTCAAAACTCTCCGCCCCGAGCCGCAGCTCGACCACCGCCGCCATCAGCAGCGCCAGCACCACGGCCGGCACCAGCCCGAACACCCCAAACAGCGGCGCCACCTTGTTCGGGACGCGCCCGGAAGCGCCGGCGATTGCCGCCACCACGACCGGCACCATCCCCGCAGCCAGCAGGATCGCGGTCGTCGGCACCGCGCCGACGAGCAGGTCCCCGACCGGCAACCCCGTCAAATACCGCCAGGAGTTGCCGAATTCCCCATGGACCGCCGATTCGACCCAGCCGCTGTAGAACTTCCACGGTCCCCCGTCCAGGTTCCACCGCGCCGCCAACGCCGACGTGCCCGCGCACAGCTCCGGCGGGCAGATGATCTCCGCGGGATCACCGGGCAGCGCCCAGATCATCGACGTGATGATGCCAGGCACCGCGAGTGGCAACGCCAAAGCCGCCAGCAATCGGACCAGGGGCCGGGTCCACCAGTATTTCACGGAATCCGCTCGATGATGGTCTCCCCACCAAACGAGCGCGGCCGGCCCGGGGTTTTCGAGACGGCCCGCCCGTACTCGGGCGCTTGCCGGCGAAGACAACCCGCTTTGTTCGGGTACTCCCGAACAAAGTTAGGGCCCGGCCCCTGGGGGTCTGGGGGGCATCGCCCCCCAGTCAGGCAAGCTAGTCTCACCGTGCGGAGACCCTCAAGATCACAACGGAACGCAGCATCACGTCCCATACTTCCAGGAATCCACCTCGGTCCAGTAGAAGTACGGCGAGATCGTGTTCCCGCGCACCTCGGTACGCCAGGCAGACTTGGTGTCGAGCTTCCAGAGGAACAAATACGGGAGTTCTTCTGCGAGCACGCTGTGGAGCGCGTGGTACGCGTCGTTCGCGGCCGTGTCCGTGCGGGCGGCGTTGTACTCGGCGATCGCGTTGTCGACGTCCGCGTTGGAGTAGTTGAAGATGTTCAGCGCGCCCTTCGTGCCCGCGCGCGTCTCGAAGATCGGGTTGACCTCCTCGACCACGCCGAAGCTCCATTTTCCGATGAGCAGGTCAAACTCGGTCGCCTTGCCGGTCAGCACGCGGCGGTTCCAGTCGTCGGCCGAGACGCGCTGTTCCTGGCGATCAAAGCCCGCGGCGCCGATCTGGTTGGAGATCTGCTGGAGCAGGTCGGGCGCCTCGTTGTCGAGCGAGGCGAGCATGCCGATGTTCAGCGTGACCGTCTGGCCCTTGTACTGCCAGTGCCCGCCGACGCTGGTGAGGCCCGCGTCCGTCAAAAGCTGCGCAGCGGCGGCCTTGTCGCTCTTCTCGTGCGTCGGAATCGCGCGGTTGTAGAACGGCGACGACTGGACGAACGGCCCGGAGATGAACTCGCAGGGGCTGTTCTGCTCGCCGGGCTTCACGCCGATGGAGAGCTGACGGAGATCCGTGCGATCCAGCGAGAGGTCGAGCGCTTTCCGCACGCGCTTGTCGGCCAGCGCGCCCTTCTTGGTGTTCACCGCGATGAACCACCAGCTCCGCAAGTCATAGCTCTTGAGCTGCAGATCGTCCGACGCGCTCACGTCCGCGCGCAACGGAGGCGGCACGGCGATGATGCCCTGCACGCCGTTGTTTCGTAGCGTCGTGACCTGGACGATCGGGTCGCCGCCTTCCGACAGGCCCGCGTTGGAGATCGTCGCCGCGTGATGTCCGTTCGCGTACGCCTCAAACTGCACGCCACGCTTGCCACGGCTGCCCTTGTAGGGCCCGGACCCGACCGGGTGCACCGAGAAGTCGAGATCGGGGGAGATCGCCGTTTTTCCACCGAGCGCGTCGCTCGGCATGAGCGCAAATCCGAGCCGCTCCTGCGGGTTGTGGAACACCTTGGTGAACCGCACCAGCGCCACGTACTGGCTCTCGACGTCACACCCGGCGAGCACCGTCCGGTAGCCCTCCGCGATCGGGCTGGTGGTGCCCGGGTCGAGCATGGCGGCGACGGTAAAACACACGTCCTTCGCCCCAAGTGGCTTGCCGTCGTGCCACTTCAGGCCCTGCTTGAGCGTGAGCCGGAACGACTTGCCGCCGTCGGCCACCTCGCCCTTGTCCACGATGCGCGAGATGAGCTGGTTGTCGATTGGCGAGTGGAAATAGATCCGGTCGAACACCAGCTCCTGGCTGCGAAAGTCCACCATGGACTGCGCGTAGAGCGGGTCGAGCGTGCTCGGCAGCGACTCCTCGTAGAAATTCAGCGTCGCGCCGGTGGTTCCGATCGCAGCGACCATCCCGACGCCTAGCAGCGTGAGGCGCGCGGCGCTCGAGAGTTCGGTGGAGTTCTGGAAGAAGGACATCAAGCCGCCTCTTTTTGCTGGGACTGGTAAGGGGACATCAGTGCATCGGCACGGCGGGTGCCGCGCTCCGACTAAGCCGGACATGGAGGGCGTCGAGGGGAATGCGCGCAACGTCGAGCCCCGGGATCTGGTCGACGAGCGCGTGGACCATCTCGGTAGCGCGCACGGTGTTGCCGTTCCCGGCGTCCCACGCTGCGACTTGCAGCGCGAACACGGGGTCGTAGGCCTTGCCGACGGCCTTGTCGATCGCGTTGAGGCGCAGGCGACCGCCGGTGTCGGTGTCGCCAGCTGCGAAGGCGGCGTTTGCGGCGACGCGGATCACGCCCGCGCGCGCGTCGTCCGCGAAGAAGCGGTGGAAGTCCTGGGCTCCGCCGGCGGCCTTCGCCATGCCGTCCTGGATGGCGGTGCCAAGCGCGGCAGACTGGTCGAGGATGCAATCGACGGCGATGCCGGAGGGCGTGACGGGCGACGAGGCAGACGCGGTGCCGGAAGCGGGCGTCGATGCCGTCGGGGATGACGTGCAGGACTGGATGATCGCGGCGTAGGGGCTGTCGGCGACGTGGGCGGCGACAGCGCCGGACGCGGTCCTGGGGTCTCGCAGGGCGGCGTCGAGGGCGAGGTCACCGCCGGTGGTGTACGCGCCGAGAAAGAGGGTGGAGTCGGACGTAGCGACCGTCGGAGCGGCGGCGGGCGAGGCCCCGGCCGGGCCCGGAGGCTGCGGAGGCGCCTTGGGGAACCAGCCAGGCGGCGCGTGCGCGCCCATGATCGCTGACTCGCCGCCCGTGCCTCCCGGCTCACCCTTGCTCACAGCCGCAAAGTGCCACAACGCCAGCGCGTTCAGCGTCATCAGGTCGGCCGCCGCGACCGGCAAATGCTCCGGCGTCTGCTCCGGGAGCTTGTACCCGAGCGCAGACGGGATCGCGGGGGCCTGACCCGGAGTCACCGTCGGCAGCGCCGCCGCGATGTCCTCGGTCGGCCAGTTGGCGCTCGCCCCGTCCTGCACCCACTTCTTCCAGTCCGCATCGCGCTTCGCCAAACCCGGCACCGTGGAAGCGCCGCACTTCCCGAAGTTCTTCATAAGCTCGGCATCGTCGAGGATCACCCCCGCCTCGCCGAGCAGGTACGCGGTCTCCACCGGATCGGTCGGCTGGCCGTTCACGGCGTAGTCCTGCTTCACGCTGTTCGCAGCCATCAACGCGGCCTCTTCGTACATCGCCGCGAACTCGGCGTGCATGCGCGCCACGCCCGCGGGGTCGTTCTCGGTGGCGATCGCCTGCAGCGCCGCGACCCGGTCGCCCTTGAAGTACGCCGTCCAACTGGCCTTTCCCTCAAAGCTCCCGCGCGCGGAGTCGGGCGCGAGCCGGACCTGCCACGTCTGCGCGACGAGCGCGTCGGACACAGCGATCTTCGCCGCTTGCAACGGCGGAGGCGGGGCCTGGGCAGGCTCCCCGCTGCAGGCAAGGACACCGAGCAGAAGCACTCGTTATCCCTCACAGAACGCAGTAGTGCCGGCCGCCGAGACGCAGTACTCCATCGCCGCCTTCGTGTCCTGGGTGCTCGCCTTGGCGTAGTCGAGCCACTCCCGGGCGTAGTCCTTGGTCATTCCACGGTATTTCGTGCTCTTGGCCTCGTTCTCGTCCGTGTGCTCGGTGGTGTAGGTCGCCTCGGCGTCCTGCCAGAGCTTGTTGGCGGCCTCGGTCTTGAGCCGCTCCAGGGCGTAGACGCGCGACTTGTAGGTGTTGCCCGTCCACTTTGCCTTGTTCTCAAGCGAGTAGTCCGCCCAACGGATCACGCCCGTGGCGCGACCGGCGCCTCCGCGCGAGAGCTGCAGGCTGTACTTGTAGCAAAGATCGGGATCCGAGCGGTCGATGTCCTCGAGGTGGCGCTTGACGAGCCGCTCCCACTCCGTCTTGTCGCCCTTGCCCTCGGCGTTGTTGATGAGGACGAGCGAGATCTTCGCCTTCGTCGTCTGCAGGGACTCGGTGGTCAGCCGGCCTTCGAGGCACTTGGTCTGCGCCGTCGAGAGTGAGCCCATCATCGAGGCGGGCTCGAGCGAGACCAGGTCGGAGCAGTCGCCCGAGGCCTGAACCGTCGCGATGTTGGCGTTGGTCGTGGGTGTCTGGGTGGTGTTCGCGGTCGCCGTCGGGGTGACGGCAGGGTTTGTCGCAGGCGTTGCGGTCGTCGTCAGGTTCGCGTTGGTCGTTGGCGTCTGCGTCGTGTTGGCGGTGGTCTGCGCGCCAACAGGCGTGGGCTGCGAGGGCCGCGTGAGTTGGACGTTCATGTCCGGGTTCGAGGTGGGCTGGCCATTCGACGCCGTCAGCGTCGGTTGGCCGTTGGCCGGCTGGCCGTTACCTGTCTGCCCGTTCGCTGGCTGGCCGTTCGAAGGTTGCCCGTTCATCCCCGTCATCTGCGTCTGCGTCCCCTGCCCGCCCGACTGCCCGACGCGCACGGACATGTCCTGACCCGAGCCGTTGGACGCCTGACCGCCGACGCCGCTGGACGGCTGTCCACTGGACGGTTGACCGTTGGACGGCTGACCGGAGGACGCGACCGCGACCGGGGCGACCGGCTTCGGCATCGTCCCGCCCGCGGGGCCATTGTAGGCCGACAAGCCGACGAACGGCGAGAACGACGCCGTTGGCTGCAAGTCAAACCACCCCAGCCGGGTGTCCGACGGGAGGGGGCGACCGGCGGTGTCGTGCAGCATGCCGGGTCCGACAGCGCCGCCAGCCGTGAGGCACGCGGCCCACCCGTCCTGGCAGGCCTCGGCCGGAAACGCCGCGGAGAACGTCTGCCAGCCGCCAGCGAAGGCGGGCACGGCCAGCGCGCCAAGCGCAAGACCGGCGACCGAGAGCCTGTAGAGATTTCGCGTCATGTTCTGGCCCTACTCCCTCGGCTCGTCGCGGCCGAAGCTGATGGTGGGTTCTTCGATCTGGGAGTCGTCCGTCGTGATCTTGGGGAGGACAACGTCGATCTGGTTGCGGCGCTTACGGACCTGGTAGGTCAACACCTGAGTCGTGTACCCGGGTGCGGAGATCTCCAGGTTCAACGTCATTCCGGCGGTGAACTTGAGCTCCGAGCCGTCCGGCATGTAGAGCACGCTCGCCTCCCAGGAGCCATCGGCGGCGTTCACGCGGTGGCGGTCGGCCTCCTGCGGCTGCCGGATGATGGCCGTGGGGATCGGGGCCTTCTGCTCGTCGTGCACCACCACGCGAACGGGGATGCCGTCATCCGCAGCGGCCTTCGCAAACGCGGGCGACGGCATCGCCGCCTTGCCGAAGATCGAGAGCAACGCTGCCAAAGCCGCGGTGGAACGGACGTTCTGGGAAAAGCTGGACATGCTCAACCTCCGAGCTGCTTCTTGAACACGGGATCGGCCGCAACATTCACGGCTCCCGCAGAATCCCCCGACTCCGCAAGGGCCCGCGCGACCGCGTCCCCCGAGTAGCCGTCCAGCAACGCCTTCGCCGTCGCCCCATCCTTCGGCGCGATGAGCATGGCGGCGGTCGCCCGCGCGTCGAGGTAGCCGTCCGCCGGGGCGACGGGCTTGATGGTATCGAGGATCTTCGTGCACGTTGCGCCGTCGCCAGCCGCGCACGCCGTGATCGCGCGTGTGGCCTGCACGCGCCACGCCTGGCCAGCGGGCGGGACCGTGATCGCGTCGAGCAGGTGTGTGGCGATGTCCGTCTCGCCCACCGACGCCGCGCGCCCGGCCCACAACAGGAGTTGATCGGATCCGTCCTCCCTCGAGTCGGCGTAGGCCTTGACGAGATCCTCGACCGACCGCACAGCGATCTTCCGTTGTCCCAACGCCCAGAGCGCCTGCGCCTCGGACAAGCCGCCCACGAGCGCGTTCTTGTCGTCCATCAACGCCAGATACGCGGTCGCCGTAGCCCCGATGTCCCCGGGTGTGGCCTTGATGCCGTCGAGCAGCGTCTTCGCGGCGTCCCGGTCGCCATCCGCAAGATCCGCCTCAGCCGCCAGTAGTTTGCCCGCCGGCATCCCCGACGCAGTCGCATATTCCTTGACCTTGTCGAGATCCCCCGTCTTCATCGACAGCATCGCCCGGCGCAGCTTGATCTCGCCAAGCCGCTCCTTGGCCTGGGGCTCGGCCGCCGCGAGGATGCCGTCCGCCTTCGCGTTCTCGCCCATGAGCATGTGCCCGTAGGACGCGCAGATCGCGAGGTCGACGTCCGTCGGCGTCTTGGCCAGCGGCGCGTCACACTTGGCGGCGCCTCCGGCCAGATCGCCGGCTTTGTAGGCCGACTCAGCGTCCGCGACGACTTTCTTGGAATCGCCAGCGAGCAAGCCCTGAATCACGGAGCAGCCGGTGAGCAGCAGGAAGGTGGTGAGCAAGGGTTCTGGACTCCGAATCGCTAAAGTATCCCGCCGGCGCTCTTGACGCGACGGCCCAAAGACGAGGACGTTGCCGTCAGAACGACGCTGTGGCGCTCAGCTTGGCGCCGTTGAACCCCGGGAGCTGCCGACACTGGCCGCCGGCGCATCGAATCCCGGCCCGGTAGGCCCCATAGAACGCCTTCAACGTAAACGAATCGGTGGGCTTGTACTGCACCTCCACCGCCCCGTACTCGTCGTTCCCGAGGTCGCCGCCGAGGAACTGCAGGTTCCCCACCGAGGTGACGAGCGGGTTCGACGTGTAGTCGTTGTAGAGCAGCGCCACCCAGTGGCCGCCGACCTTCACGGCGAGGGTGCCGGAGAAGTCCAGGTAGTCCGTCTGCTGTTGCGCGTTCTTGCCCCAGTGGAACGCCTGCCCGCTCGGCGCGATCTCGACGCTGACTGGCCCGGCGATCGGCACGGTGAGCGTCGCGTCGAGGTGCGCGAGGCGGTCCGCCCCGTAGTCGGTGCCGTCGGCCCCAGGTTCGCGGCGATCAAGCCGGAATCCGCCGTTGAGGATCAGGTGGCTGTCGCCATGCGCCCAGGTCACGCCGGCGACGGTGTGCGTGATGTTCTCGGGGGTGGCGTTGAAGTGCAGGCCTCCGGTCTCGCCGTCGTGGAACACCGCCTCGGAGATGTAGGGCGTGAGCGTGTCGGCACCGGCCCCGAGCCGAAAGTCCGCGCGCGCTCGGGCGCCTTCGAGGTCGTTGGAGTTCACCGCCGCGGTGCTGTCCTCGGTGATGACGCGCTCATACTCAAGCGTGGGCCCGGCCGCGAACTCGTAGTTGTCGGGGGTGGCGAAGGTGTTGAGGATCTCGGTGTTCTTCTGGACCTTTCCCTCCACAAGGAGGGTCACGACACCGGGGTACGCCGCGCCAGAGACGTAGACCTCACCGCCGCTCTTCGCCGCCAGATCGGTCGCGATGTAGTCAAAATAGTCGCCTTCGACGAAGTAATCCACGCCGCCGACCCCCAACGCCTCCACCGTCGCCCCGCCGACGGCGGTGTCGATCGGCTGGTCGTAGGTGGTCAGCGCGTTCATCGTCGGATCCTCGGCACGCGCGAACTGGTAGATCACGCCATGGGCGCCGAGATTGACCGGTCCGAGGCCGAAGATGTCCGCCCGCGCGCCCGTGATCGCGTGGTTCCGGCCGAGGTGCAGGCCGATGTTGGGGTTCTCCAGCGCGATCTGCTGGGGGTTGGTGATGCCGGTGAACGCGGTGAGGTCGATCTTCCCGGCGTGCAGCAGGCCGGAGACGCCGCGGATCGAGGTGTCCACGTCGATGTCCGTGTTCTTGTTGATGTTCACGGCGATGCCGCGCCCGAAGGACTCGTAGGAATCCCCAAGGGTGACCGTGCCGGCCCTGGCCCGGCCGACGGCCGTCACCTTCTCCATCTGGAACGCCGCGTCTGGGAAGGGCGACACGAGGTCCGTATAGAGCTGGCGCTCATGGTAGAGCGTGCCGTCGAGGATGTAGCGGTTGGCGAACAGCGCCACGGCGTCGCCCGAGAGCGAGACGGTCCAATGCGCGTTTCCGCCGGTCAGGTCGAGGCGGTTGACGGCCTCGATGTAGTCGAGGACGCTGCGATCCTCGAAATTAGGGAGCTTCTCCGCGACGTGCGTGTAGCGGACGCGCAGGTCCTCGGTGCCGCTCGTGCCACCGCCGGCGAGGTTCGGGCCCGACGCGTCGACCGGCGGCGCCTCCGGCGCGCTCCCGCCGAGCGGGTCGGGGTCCTCGGCACGGGCGCAAACCGGGAGCAGAAGCCCGATCAAGGCCAGAAAGCACGCGGGGCGCAGGGTCTTGGCGCCCACGATCAGGGCTGGCCGAGGAGCGCCGTTACCGCGGCCTGGACCTTCACCTCATCCCCCGCGTTGTAACCGGAGAACACCGTAGCGATGTTTCCAGCCTTGTCGACGACGACAGTGTACGGGAGCGTCTTGGCGGGGTCGTACTGGCTGACGACCGCGCTGTCCTTGTCCTGGAGCACCGGGTAGGTGATGCCGAGGCTCATGGCGACGGGCTTCACCTGGGACGAGGACCGCGCGTCGTCTGCGGAGATACCGATGACCACGAGGCCCTTCGCACCGAGCTCGGTGTACATCGCCTGCAGGTGCGGGATCTCGATCTTGCACGGCCCGCACCACGTGGCCCAGAAGTCGAGGACCACGACCTTTCCCTTGTATTGGGAGAGGGTCTGCGTGACATTGTTGAGGTCGCGCAGGGAAAAATCGGGCGCGGCCTTGCCGGCGGCGGAGGCTGATCCGGTGGCGACGAGGCCAGCGACGAGGACGAGGGCGCCGACGGCGCGGGAGGTGGCGGGCACGGGCACGAGGACTCCGGGGACGGGAGAGGACGCCGCAGGCGCGAAGACGGCTGGCGGTCCCGATCATAACCGGAGGACCCGCAAAATAGTCCCAGCCGGCTCACCAAGTCGTTAGCCAACGCCGATGCGCTCCCGCATCCTCGTCGTCGACGACGAACCCTCCATCCGAAAGGTGCTCCAGGCGCACCTCTCGCGCGATGGGTTTGAGGTCGACACCGCTTCGGACGGGGGCGAGGCGACCGCGGCGATCACGGCAAAGCCTTACGAGCTGGTCATCTCCGATTTGAAGATGCCCGGCATCGGCGGCCTGGAGTTGCTGGCGTGGGTGCGTACGGAGCAGCCCGGCCTGCCTGTCATCCTCATCACCGCGCACGGCACGGTGGACGCCGCCGTCGAGGCCCTGAAGCTCGGCGCCGCCGACTTCATCACCAAGCCGTTTGACCTCACCGAGCTGCGCAACGCCGTCGAAAAGGCGCTCCGCATCGAGCGCGCCGGTCGTCGCTCGCTCGTCGATCCGGGCCCCAAGGGTCGGTTCGACCTCATCGGCGTCACCGCGTCGATGCAGCGGGTTTACGCGCTCCTCGAAAAGGTCGCTGACTCCCCAACAACGATCCTCATCATCGGGGAGAGCGGGACCGGCAAGGAGCTCGTCGCCCGCGCGCTGCACGAGCACTCCAGCCGCAGGGACCAGCCCTTCATCACCGTGAATTGTGGCGCCATCCCCGACAATTTGTTCGAGAGCGAGCTCTTTGGCCACGAGCGCGGCGCGTTCACTGGCGCCGTGACCGCCAAGCCGGGCCGCTTTGAACTGGCGGATGGCGGAACGCTGCTCCTCGACGAGGTCGCCGAATTGGGCCGGGACATGCAGGTCAAGCTTCTGCGGGCGCTGCAAGAGCGCAAGATCGACCGCGTCGGCGGCACGCGCCCCATCGCCGTCGACACGCGTGTGATCGCTGCAACGAACATTGATCTGCAGGCCGCCGTCGCTGCGGGACGGTTTCGGGAGGACCTCTACTACCGCCTCAACGTCATCCCCATCCGGCTGCCGGCCCTTCGCGAGCGTCGCGAGGACATCCCATTGTTGGTCGAGCATTTCCTCGCCCGGTTCAATGCCCGGCTCGGCAAGCGCGTGGTCACCGTGACCGAGCCTGCGATGGCGCGGCTGTGCGCCTGGCACTGGCCGGGCAACATTCGCGAGCTTGAGAACGTGGTTGAGCGCGGCGTCCTGCTGGCCGACGGCGACACGTTCGCGGACGACGTGCTCCCTGGCGCAACCGAGGGCGTCGGTGCGCAGGAGGCTGGCGCCGAGATCGGGCTCAAGGAATACGTGAGGGTGCACACGGCGAGGCTGGAACGGGCGTTGATCCTGCGCTCGCTGGAGGCCGAGAACGGAAACGTCACCCGTGCGGCGCGGCGGCTCGACATCAGCCGGAAGAGCCTGCAGTTGAAGATGAAGGAATACCAGCTCCGGGAAGACCCGGAATAGTTACCGCGGAAGCGACACTCTCGCGGGCACGTGAAAGACCGTCGGCGGACGACGACGCGGCACGTCTGCCATCAGGACCCCTTCCGTTCGATCTGGAGTTGCCGGTTGCCCGTCGACGCGATGGGCCGGTTCAGGACGATGCCGCGGCCGGCCAGCTTCCCCTCCTGGTAGTCCGAGTCGCGCCTGAAGCCGCTGCTCCGGACGTTGCGTATGTGGGGATGAAGCTGCTCAAACACCGCGTTCACGCCAGGGTCGCCGACCCAGACCAGGCCGGTCTCCGCGTGTCGCGTCGCCTGTTCGTTGAGCTTCTGGAAGAACCCGAGGTAGGCCCCCGCGCGAAAGCGCGCGAGCGCGGTTCGGGTGTGGCCGACGCCGTGTTGCTCCCACAGCCGCAGGGTCGTCGTCTGCAGAAAACCATGGACGTACACCGCCATCTCCACGTTCTCCCTCGTCCCGCAGATCTCCAGCACCGTCCCCCACGCCGCCCGCTCGACGAGGAACGCCGGGATCCACAGGCCACGCACGAAGAAGTGCTTGGAGAGGATGCCGCCGAGCGTCTTCTCCTCCTCGGAGTGCCGCAGCGCCGCCTCCCCAACCGTCTGCACCGCTACGCGATCGGCCGTAGTGCCGCTGATATCGAGGTTGTATCGGAGCAGTAATGCCTGCGCCGCGTTCATCGCCGCCTCGGCCTCGTGCTGGTTCGCGCTCGTCGCCAGCGCCAGCAGCTTGCGGACGCGCTCGACGATCCGCGGCGTCCCAGGCTCCGAACCGCCGCCTGGCTCGGGCGTCCCGCTAGCCCGCGCGTCGATGCCAAAACGCCCGCAGACCGCCTGGAACGTGGGCCCGTGCGGGCTCTCCTCGCGCACGTGGTAGACCTCGTCGACGAACTGGTGGGCCATCTCGTGGAGCAGCACCTCGCGCACCGCCGTCCACGGGGATTGGGCGACAAATGCGCGATCAAGCTGGATGGATCGGCCGAGCGACGACCAGAGCCCCAGGTTGCCCCCGCGCTCGTCCGGCCGGCCCATGAGGCCGAACACAGGCGCGCGAAGCGCGCCCCGAAACCGATCATGGTTCAGGTTGACCCACTCCCTGGAGACCGCGCCGAGCAACGCACGCTCCAGCGCAGGGGTCATGACCCGCCGGTGTCCACCGTGGTCGCCAGGTTGCCGGCGAACGTGTAGTGGACGGTGATCTCGGCGCCACGGGGCGGCACGGCGGCGCCGTGGAAGACGATGGAGGCGGAGGTCTGGTCAGCGGCCTCCTCGTAGGTCCAGCCGTTCGTCGCGTCCTCGACCTCGTCGGCGGTCACCTCGTTGCCATCGGCATCGTTGACGTGGACGGCGATGCTGCCGTCATCCTGCGCGAGGTAGGTGAGCGCGAACGTGTCGAGAACGCCGGCCGCGATCAATCCGAGCGAATCCATGATGCCGGTGTAGTCGGCATCGCAGATGTTGGCGCGTACGCCGCCGATCATCTGGATGGCGGTCGCGTAGCGCTTGCCCGGAACAGCGGTGCTGCATCCGTCCACGGCGTCCGGCCCGATGATGCCGGAGAACGTCAACTGCCCAGGAGATCCCTTCTTGATCTCGCGGAACTGGGAGACGAGGTCGGGGATCGGGGTGAGCTTGCTGTACTGGGTGTAGCAATCGTCGCCCGTCGAGGTCGGCCCGAGCGCGCCGTTGTCCGAGCAGTCGTTCTCATCGCTCACGACGACGATGGCGAGGCTCGCTTCGTCGCGGAGAAAGCCGATATTGGCCTGCTGCGACATCGGCGGCGTGAGCGCCTCGGCCGCGGCCTGCATGCCCTTCTCCTGGTCGGATCCGCCGGTCCCAACCTGCACCTGCGAGGCGAAGAGCTGCTGGTACCCCGGAGTCGCGCTGCTCGCGTAGGGACCCACGAGCGCCGCAGCCTTTGGATTGGTTGACGAGAGGTCGGTCGTGACGACGCCGATGTGGAAATCCATGCCCGTGCTCTCGAGATGCCCGATGAACGAGGCGGCGCCGTTCGCGACCGCCGTCTGCTCCTGCACCATCGACGTGGAATTGTCGACGATCCAGAGGATGTCGACCTCGTTGGAGGGGGCCTGCTGGAAGACCTCGGTCTTGGTGATGACGTTGTACTTCTGGTCTTGGCAGCCAACCGCGAGAGCGAGGATCGGGAGCGCAGCAGGGATGAGACGGGAGGCGAATGAGCGCACGGGGACTCCGTTACAGGATGTACAAACGTACCGGGGATCAGGGGCCGACGGCAACGGATCTTGTCAAGGTTTCAACAGCAGCGGCGCTTTCAAGCCCGTGCACGCGAGGTTGCCGTCCTTGCCGGTGGTGCACGCCAGCGAAACCCCCGCATCGGGCACCGCGAGCACCGCGTGCTGGGCGGGTTTTCCGACCAGCTTCATCGTGAGGGTGTAGCTGTTCGCCGCCACCTTCGCGCTCAGCGTGTCGTGCCCTTCGGCGGCACGCGTGGTGCCGGAGTCCAGGTGGATCCACTGAACCGCGGCGTCCGGCGCCGTGATCTGCACCGGCGCCGTACCGCCGGAGGCGAGCACGGGGACTGGCGTTGGCGTTGGCGTTGGCGCGGGGGCGACGACGGGCGACGATGGCGTCATCACATAAAAGCCAGCCCCCACCGCGGCCGTGATCACGAGCCCCAGCATCACCAGCGCGAACCCAGCCACGCCTACCCAGAGCCAGATCGACGACCCCTGCGCGGGCTCCTCGTCCTCGTCCGGCGGGGGCTTCCGGGTGGGCGGTGGGCTGGGCGGGATGTAGACGGGCCGCTGCGGAAAAAGCGCGTCCGCCGACGGGTTGGCGCGTTGGACCGTCGCCTCCTCGCCCCAGTCCTCCGGTGGGCCGATGGTCTCGTTCGTCGCCGCGCTTGTCGGGCGATCTTCCTCGGGAACCGCCGTTGAGCGAGCGCTGGACTTCGGCCGTACCGGCTTGGCCGCGCCAGCCGCCTCGGGCAGTACGTTGAGCACAAAGCGCGTGCCCGACAGCGCGCCGCCGCCCGTCGCCCCGTGCAGCGCCTTGGACAGCCGCGCAACGTGCTCTTGCGCGAACGTTTCGAGCGTCGGCCCGCTCGCCTGATCCGCAAACGCCCGCAGCAGCTTCTGGACCTCCGAGATGGGCGGCCGATGTGACGCCTCACCCGAGACCATGCGCAGGATCGCGTCGCGCAGCGCCCGATCCCACTCGGCGTTGGGCATCGAGAGGTCGCCGAGGCGGGCGACGTGGTGGACGAGCGCCTCGTCGTGCTCGGCGAGATCGAGCGGCAGGAGCGGCAGCCATTCGCCCCGGAGGAGTTCAAGCAGCGTCAAGCCCAGCGCGTACACGTCGCTCGCGATCTCCCCGCGATCCCCCTCGCGGCGCTCTGGAGACATGTACTTCAGGCTCCCGAATCGCAGAGCACCGGTCTGTGCGCTGCGCTGCTGGCTCGACCGGGCGGTGCCAAAATCGAGCACCTTGACCTCGCCCTCCACGCTCACCATGATGTTGGAGGGCTTGATGTCGCGGTGGACAACGTGCAACGGGCCGTCGAGGCCGTAGGGCACGCGGTTGTGGGCGGCGTCGAGCGCGGACGCCGTCGCCGAGCAGATTTCGAGGATCGCGCGCGGCGGTGGCTGGCGGCGCTCCTTGTTCAGCGCGTCCACGAGCTGCTTCAGGTCCAGCCCGTCGACGAATTCCATGATGATCGCCAGCTGGCCATCGATCTCGGCGAGGTCCTCGACCCGCAGGATGTTCTTGTGACGCAATCTTGCAAGCAGCCGCGCTTCGTCTCGCGTCCGGTTGAGGATCTCCGCCGATTCCGACCATTGCTCCCGCAGGATCTTCACCGCGACGATGCGCTCGATCCCGCCCGGCGCCCGCGCTTCCGCGAGGTAGAGCCGCGCGAAGGTCCCGGACGAGAGCTCGTGCACCAGCACGATCTCAAGGTTCCGGGAAGCGCTCTGGGACTCCATCGCCGCGCCTTATCCCAGTCCCGCCCCGTCGCGATATATTGGACTGCACCGCGTCCCCTGCGGAGCCGCCATTGTGGAGCAGCGAATCAAGATGAGCCTCGACCGGGAATCGGAAGAGTTGGAACGCGCCTATCCGGGCATCCTTGCCCGACTCGACGTGGAGCCGTTGGATCGGCTCGCTCGGGAATATCGTCTGCCGAAGGGCGCACTTTACCAGGCTCGCGACCGGCTCCGTCGGCTGCGCGCGGTGGCGCCGGTCGCGCGCCCCGAGCCCCGAGTGGTGGCTCCGGAGCCCCAGCCGGCCGCGCCTCCGACCAGCAAGGACCCGGCGTTGCAGTACGGCCTTGAGCGCGCGTACCCAGGCATCACCAACGCGCTCTCGCGGCGCGACGACGTCGAGGTCGCCGTCCAGTTCGGCATCTCGCTGCAGGCCATCGCCCGCATTCGCGAGGTCCTTGGCGTCGAACGCGTTGAGGTCGCCCGCAACGCGCCCGAGCCGTCGCGATCGACCGCACGCGCACTGCCTACCCGCCTCGTCGCCTCCAGCGACTGAGCCCGTCACCGCCCCAGCGTGACCGTCGCCGACCAGGCGCCGCAGCGCTGCTTCCCATCCCGGGGCGTGTCACACCGTGCCACGGCAATCGGCACGTCGCTCGCCCCAGTCGAGAGATCGAGCGACGCCAACGGAATCCCGGCCTCCACGACCCACTCCTCATCGTCGGACTTCGGGTCATCAATGATCCCGTCCAGGTCGACGAGCGCGACGCCGCCCTCGACGGGAGGGGTGATGTGGCCGAGCGGATCGAACTGCAGGGTCCTGCCAGCGACCGTCACCTCAAAATGGTCGGTGGAACGGACGTCTACGTCGGCGGCGTACAGCCCGATGAGCAGGCGGCTGTCATCAACCATCAGCCTGGCCTGGGAGAACGGGCGCGCGGGCCCGCCGTCATCGCCGACGAGCTGACCGGTGAGCGCGGTGTCGTTCCAATCCCGTTCATGCCAGGCGCCATCCACGACGATCGCGGTGGTTGGGCGTGGGACGACGAGAGGCCCTGTTGATCCTGTGTGAAGCGCGATCGCTCGCGCACCGACCACTACGGTTGCGAGCGTGAGAAGCGCGATGCAAGTTGCCGCGACTGGCGAAAGCGCTGCGCCGCGACCGGTCACGCCGGTGATCCATCCGCCTTGATGGAGAAGCTGTCCATCGACGCGTGCGTCTGGTAATCGTAGGCTTTGACCGAGATCGTTCCGTCGGACTTCCGCGAGATGACCGCGTAGCCGTAGTTCGTGCTCCCCGTCAGGGGCGCCCCGCCGTTCCCCACGATGATCTGCTGGTCCGAGGAGTAGTGGGCATACTCGTGGCTGTGGCCGCAGATCTGCAGCGTGAGCGGATGTGCGGCGATGATCGCGCTGCTTGGCGTGACACCGGGTGCCGTGTCGGCGTAGTTGTCCTCATGGCGCATCACGAAGGTGTACGTCGTCGGCTCGGAGAGCGCCGACGAGAGCCAGGTGGACTGGGCGGTCGACCAGGCGTTCGCCGCGACGACGACGAGCTTCGCTGTCCACGAGTGGTCCGACGCCTCAAACTTCTCCTCGTAGTACGGGAGGGTTTCGCCGATCGGGCTCAGCATCGTGTCGATGAAGACGGTGTAGTTCTTCGTCACCCCATCCGCGTTCCCGGTGCCGCAATTCGAGTCGGTCCAGCCCGTACACTCGTGATTTCCCATCGCCGGGTACATCGGGCCGGAGAACGTTGCGCGGGCGGCCATGTACTTGTCAAGCTGGGCCTGCTGCTCGGAATTGTCCGGGTTTGCGTACATGTAGTCGCCGGTTGTCAGGGCGAATTGCGGGTGCGGCGACTCGGCCTCCACGTCGGTCCAGATGGTGTCGATGATGCTGGTCGGGTAGTGCGAGGTGTCGTCCTCGTTGGGCGGGCGCGTGTCTCCGACGACCGCAAAAACGAGGTCGTTGCTGGGTGGAATCGCGGTGTCGGTGTGGCGGGAGTCGTGATGACCGTCGCCCGAGGAATCGCCGGGGGTGGACTCGCCGGCGGCGACGGCGCTGTCGTGGCCGGCGATGCCGTCGCCCTTGATGGTGCCGCAGGCCGTGAGGCTGCCGAGGAGCGAGGCGATGGACAGGATTCGGGTGGGATGCATGGCGATCTACCGGGCGAAAATGGGGTCGTCAGGGAAAGGCGACGGCGACGAGGATGGAGAGGGCGACGGAGATCCCGACGGCGATGGCAACGCGGCCTTCGTCGCCAACGCGGCGCGTCGGTCCCCAGAGCCCAGCGGCGACACTCCCCACGGCGGCTGCGAGCGCCGTACGCAGGTAGTAGGTCGGGTGCACACCCCCGCCGATGTCGATGGCCAGCGGGTCGTGGACGTGAAAAGCCAGCGTCGCGGCGTAGGAGGTGCACGCGAAGACGACGCCGACGGCGGCCCGCTCGCTCAGGGTAGCTTCAGGGAGGACACGGCAAGACCGAGCGTGGCAGTCAAGACGATGGTCGCGTGCGTGAGCGTGGTGAGCGTGCGAGCGATCGGGCCAGCCGAGTCCCGCGCTGCCACCGCCGCCCCTGCTCCGAGGACGAGCGCAAAGAACGCCAGATGTTCCTTGACATCGAAGAGATCCGCGGCCGAGCGCGACCCTGTCGTCAGCAGCACGAGAGCCGGCTTTGCGACCCGCAGATACGTCGGGTAGAGCGCGTCCCCGAGGGCTTCCTGCGCGCAGAGCACGAAGAAAAGCCGCCCGGTCCAGCGGCGCAGCGCGGCCGGCGCCCGGGACTTCACGGCGAAAACCGACGTTACGACCGAAAGAATCCCCAGAACAGCGTGCAACGTGAGGATCGTGGTTGTCACGCGTCGCGTCCCAGGGAGCCGGGTTCGCGGGCCTCGCCCGCAGAACGGGCCGACGACATTGAGCCGGTGGGCCTTTTCCGCTCAGCCGGAGTTTTTCCAGTCCCCTCGCCCCACACAGCGGTGCAGATCCACGGCATCGGCAGAAAGCAGCGGGGGAACATGGGATTCATCGCGACTCCGGTCGGACGTGCCCGCCAGCAAGCAAGGCGCGTGCCACACTAACGCTGCTCCGACGCGTGTCGTTGGCTTGACTCCTTCGAGGATGTGAATATTTGTCGCCCGTCCGATAGTTCGATCCATCGAATCATCGCACGAGCCGAACCATGCCGAAGCCGCTCCCTGATCTCCGCCGCCTCCCGCTGCTGATGAACCGGCTCCATGCCGAGGTAGGCAGGCGTTCCGGCGGAAAAGGCCTGCAGGAGCTACACGATCTCGGGCTGTCGATGCCCCAGATGATCGCCATGCACGTGCTGATGGGGTCGGATGCGCCTGGCTGCCCGCGCCCGCAGGCCGAGCCCGGGATGGGGATGGCCGCGCTGTCCGAAGCGCTCCACCTCTCGCCCAGCGCGGTCACCACCCTGGTCGATCGCCTCGTCGAACGCCAGCTCGTCGAGCGCTGGGAGAACCCCCAGGACCGGCGTCAGAAGCAGGTTCGCCTGCGGCCCGAAGGCATCGAGCTCGTCGACCGGATGACCCGTTCGCGCGCCGCCGAGTTCGCCACCGCGCTGTCGGACCTCGACGCCGGCCTCCAGACCGAGCTCCTCGACGTCCTCCAGCGGGTCGTTGATGCCCTGGCGGCCGCCCAGCCCGAGCCGGCACGCATCCCCCCAGGCACCCCCTAGTCCTCGTCCTCACCGCCCCCGGAGCCCCAAAATGGCCGCCATCGTCGCCCTCAAAAACGTCGTCAAGGACTATCCCCTCGGGGCCACCACCGTCCGCGCGCTACGCCGCGTGGACCTTGAGATCGACCAGGGCGAGTTCACGGTCATCGCCGGTCCCTCGGGCTCCGGAAAATCGACGTTGCTCAACCTGATCGGCTGCATCGACGTCGCCACGTCGGGCGAGGTGATCGTCGGCGGCGAGAACACCGCCGAGCTGAACGACAACCAGCTCACGCAGCTCCGCCTGCGCAAGATCGGCTTCATCTTCCAGAGCTTCAACCTCATCGCCGTCCTCGACGTGTTCCAGAACATCCAGTTCCCGCTGCTGCTCCAGGGCACCGGGACCGCGAAGGAGCGGGAGGCCCGCGTCATGGACGTCATCGAAAAGGTCGGGCTGACCGACCAATTGCACCAGCGGCCGAGCGAGCTCTCCGGCGGCCAGCGCCAGCGCGTCGCCATCGCCCGCGCGCTCGTCACCCGGCCCAAGATCGTCCTCGCGGACGAACCAACCGCCAACCTCGACTCCGTCACCGGCGGCAGCATCATCTCGCTGATGCGCGACCTCAACCGCGCCGACCACACCACGTTCATCTTCTCAACCCACGACCACCGCGTGATGGAGCAGGCCGACCGCGTCATCACCATCGCGGACGGGGTCGTGAACGCGCAAGGACTTGGCACGGCGGGATCGGACGGCGCCGGCCCGAACGGGAGCGGAGTCGGCGCATGAGGAAGCTGCTGGTCCTCGCGTCGATCGCGTGGCGAAACGTGCTGGCGCACCGGGTGAAGAGCGGGATCGTCGGGATCCTGTTGTTCCTCGGGGCGTTCCTCGTGGTGACGGGCAAGTCGATGGTGGACAGCATCGAGTCCTCCATGGCGAAGTCGATCACGTCCTCGCTCTCGGGCGACATCCAGGTCTTTGACAAGAACGCGAAGGATCAACTTGCGCTGTTCTCCTTCGGCACGGGCGGCGACGACATCGGCGAGATCCCCGACTTCCCGAAGCTCCGCGACGCGTTGATGAAGGTGGCAGAGGTGAAGGCCGTTGTGCCGCTCGGCAGCGTGAACACCGTGGTTTTTGGTCGGACGGAGCTGGATCAGGCGCTGGACAAGCTGAGGGTGGCGAACAGGAGGGTGGCGGCGGAACAGGGGGAGCCTGCGTCGTCGAAGGGGTCGTTTGGCATCATGGACTTGGAGGCGTCCCCGATTGGCCCGCCCCACCCGGCCGGGCTGATCCCCTTCTCCGCGGACCTCAAGCTTTCACCCCCTGCCGACGTAGCAGCAGCCCTCGTCCCCGCCGACGTGACCGAGCGCGACCAGCTCTTCACCCAGATCAAGGCGATCTGCGCGCAATTGCAGGAAGACCAGAAGGCTGCCTTCACGATCTCCGCCGACAAGGTCAAGGCGCAGACAGACCTCGACAACCTGACGAAGGTGCAGACCCCCGAATTCCAGGCCCAGTTCGCCGCGGATCCCGATGGGACGATGGACTGGCTCGACCGCGCCATCGCGCCCCTCGCGAGCGACGGGAAGATGATGTACCTGCGCCTGCTCGGCACGGACATGCCGGCGTTCACGAAGGACTTCAGCCGCTTCCGCATCGTCGACGGCGAGAACATCCCGGAGGGCAAGCGCGGCTTTCTCATCTCCAAGTATGCGTACGAGCACTTCGTGAAGAACAAGGTCGCGCGCGAATTGGACGACATGAAGTCCAAGCGCGACGACGACGGCCTCACCTTCAAGACCGACCAGGCCCTCTCGGACGAGGCCGGCCGCACGTCACGCCAGTACGCGCGCATCCTGTTCATGCTCGCGCCGAAGGACGCCAACGAACTGAAGCCGTTGATCCAGGCGGAGTTGAAGGTCGATCCCAAGTCCACCGCCGCCGAGGATCAGGACCTCGGCAAGCTCCTCGCCACGTTCCTGACCGTCGACGACAGCAACTTCAACGAGCGCTACGACTGGTTCTACGCCAACATCGCCAAGCGCATCCGGCTGTACGACGTTGGCGTCGGCGATGTCCTGAGCCTCCGCGCCTACACGCGCACCGGGTACATGCGCAGCGTGAACGTGAAGGTGTGGGGCACGTTCGAATTCGTGGGCCTGGAAAGCTCGCAGTTGGCTGGCGTCTACAACCTCGCCGACCTCGTCACGTTCCGTCAGCTCTATGGCAAGATGTCGTCGAGCCAGATCGCGGAGTTGGACACCGCGCGAAAGGCCGCGGACATCAAGCAGGTGACGCGAGAGAACGCCGAGGATGAGCTGTTCGGCTCTGGCGCGACCGAGCCGCTCGTCGCCGACTCGACCGCGACCCAGAAGTTTGACGAGTTTGCGGGCGTCGACATGACCGCTGCCACCCGAGCTGCCGCGCAGTTGGACGACAGGGTCTACACGCATGAGGACATGGAGGACGGCGTCGTGCTGAACGCCTCGGTGATCCTCAAGGATGGCGCGTCGATCCCCGCGGCGCAGAAGGCGATCGAGGCCGCCTCTGCGAGCGTCGGCGAGCCCGTCACCGCGCTCGACTGGCAGACGGCCTCCGGCATCGTCGGACAGCTCCTGCTGGTCATCAAGGGCGTGCTCGTCATCGCGATCCTCGTCATCTTCCTCGTGGCGCTGTTCATCATCAACAACTCCATGATGATGGCGACGCTCGAGCGCACCGCCGAGATCGGGACGATGCGCGCGATCGGCGCCCAACGCCGGGAAGTGCTCACGCTCTTCCTGCTGGAGACGTTGGTGCTCGCCGCCGTCGCCAGCACCCTCGGGGCGGGCGCGAGCGTCGGGATGCTCACGTACCTGGGTGAGGTCGGAATCAAGGCACCGTCGGCACAGATGATGTTCATCTTTGGCGGGCCAAAGTTGTTCCCGACGTGGTCTCTGCTCAATGTCGCCCT
This sequence comes from uncultured Pseudomonadota bacterium, assembly GCA_903844155.1. GTDB lineage: Bacteria > Myxococcota_A > UBA796 > UBA796 > SXON01 > CAIUMM01. The sequence continues at coordinate 49,034 of CAIMSU010000224.1, forward strand.
CGGGATCGGCTCGGTGAGTCTGATCAGCCTGTTCTCCACCTTCTACCCGGCGTTGATGGCAGCGCGGGTCCAACCGGTCGTCGCCATGAACCCCAAGGAGTAGCCGGTGAGAATCTTTGCAGGGACGCGCGTCCTCTTCCAGATCGCGCTTCGAAACTTGATCCAGGCCAGGCGCCGCACCGGAGTGCTGTTCCTGGCTGTGGGAACCGTGACCGCCATGCTCGTGCTGCTGCAGGCGATGAGCGCCGGCATCAACGACAACATGGTCACCGCTGCGACGACGCTCTCAGCGGGCGAGATCAACGTCGCCGGCTTCTACAAGGTGACGCCCGGATCGGCCGCGCCCATCGTCACGAACGCCGCGGCCGTCCGAAAGATCGTGGAGGAGAACACGCCCGGCCTCGACTACACGTTGGAGCGCCACCGCTCGTGGGGCAAGGCCGTGAGCGAGACCGGAACGGTGCAGACGGGCCTCACCGGTATCATCCCAAAGCAGGAAGATCGGTTCTTCCACACGCTCCAGCTGGCGAAGGAGAAGGACTACGTCGAGGGCGGCCGTGACGAGGTCATCGGCGATCCCCGCCAGCTCTCCGAGCCCCACACCGTCGTGCTCTTCGCCAACCAGGCCAAACGTCTCGGCGTCAAGGTGGGCGACGTCATTACGTACAAGACGGAGACGCAAGTGGGTCGCGCGAACACGCTGGACCTGAAGGTTGTCGGCGTCGCCAAGGATCTCGGGCTGCTCTCAAGCTTCTCGTGCTTCACCCAGAAGGAGACGGTCCTGGAGCTTGGGCAGCTCGACCCCGACACCACTGGCGCGATCTGGGTCTACCTGAAGAACATCGACGACGCGCCCGCGGTCATGGCGCACCTGCGCGAGGTCCTGACCGCCCACGGTTACCGCCTGATGGACTACAACCCCAACCCCTTCTTCTTCAAGTTCGAGGACGTGCAGGGTGAGGATTGGACCGGTCAGAAGCTCGATCTCACCCTGTGGAAGGACGAAGTGTCGTTCCTGAGTTGGGTCATCATCGCGTTCAACACGGTGACGTGGTTCCTGACGTCCATCCTCGTCGCCATCATCACCATCGGCATCATGAACGCGATGTGGCAGTCGGTGCGCGAGCGCACCCGCGAGATCGGCACCATGCGGGCCGTCGGCCTGAGTCGGGTGCAGACGCTGCTCCTCTTCATGGCTGAGGCCGTCCTGCTTGGACTTGGGAGCACGGTGGCCGGGTCGGGCGTCGGCGTCGTCATTTCCCTGGCCGTCGACGCCGCGAACATTCATGTTCCGATCGAGGCGATGGCCAGCATTCTCCTCTCGGACCGGATCCACCTCTCAGTGAAGCCCGGCACGGTAGTCGCCGCGATCGGCTTTCTGACCACGTTCACCGGGTTGTCGGCGCTGTGGCCGGCGATCCGCGCGGCCCTCCTCCAACCTGTGAAAGCGCTCGCCCACGTCGAGTGAGACCCCTGGAGATCCCATGACCCCCTCTGAATTCCTCGCCTTTCGCTCGAAGATGCGCACCCTCTCCCTCGGCGCGCTCACCGCCATGGCCCTTGGGGTCGCTGCGATGGAGCCAACCACGGCGTTCGCCGCACCTTCTGTCGCCGACATGACCCAGATGCTCCAGGTCGTCGACGATCGGCAGGAGAACAACGGCGACTTCAAGTCGCTGGTCTACCTGGAGCAGAAAGAGGCGGGAAAGGCTGATCTCGTCTACCAGGTGGCGGTCTATCGGCGCGACCAGGACGACAAGCTCGTGCTCCTCTTCCTCATGCCCAAGGAGCAGGCCGGTCAAGGCTATTTGCGTGTGGACAACAACCTGTTCTTCTATGACCCCTCCGTCGGCAAATGGGAGCGACGGACCGAGCGCGAGCGCATCGGCGGCACGGACTCCAACCGCCAGGACTTCGACCAGTCGCGGCTGCACGAGGAGTACACCCCGGCGTTCGTCGCCGAAGAGAAGCTGGGAAACTACACGGTCAACCACCTGGTCCTGACCGCGCTTCCCAACGCAGACGTCGGCTACCCCGTCGTCCACCTCTGGCTCGATGAGGCGACTGGAAACGTGCTGAAACGCCAGGATCTCGCGGAGTCTGGCAAGTTGATGCGCACGTCGCTCTATCCCAAGTGGGAGAAGGCGTTCAGCGCCACCAAGAAAGCCGACGTCTACTACGCGCGTGAGATCCGGATCTACGACGAGATCGAGAAGGGAAACCAGACCACCATCGTTATCCAGAGCCTCGATCTCTCGGCGTTGGACGACAGTATCTTCACGAAGGCCTGGCTTGAGAGCAAGTCGCGATGAGAGGCGTCAGGCTGGAGGCTGGAGGCCGGAGGCCGGAGCGGCATGGAGGGGGGCTCTCTGGAGCGCAGCTCGCCATTCGGGTCGTCGCTCCCGCTGCCTTTCGCCTTGGTGCCGTCCTCGCGTCGTGCATGTCACCACTCGCAGCCCTCGCGGCCGACCCACCCCCCGCCGATCCTGCCACGACGTCCGCAACGACGACCGCGCCCGCCACCCCTCCCCCGGCCCAGCCATCCTCCTCGGGCGTCGACGAGAACGCCCTTTTCGGTGGTGACGACGCTGGGACCGCGCCCGCCGCCATCACGCCTCCCGTCGCCCCGCCGGCGGCCGACGCTGGCGAGTCCATCCTCGGCGGTCCCCTCACCTCCGACACGACCATCCAATCCCTCCTCGGCGCCACCAGCGACCGCTTTGCCACGGGCGGCAAGCTGTATCTGCGCCTGGATGCGTCACAAACGACCGACTGGGACCTGCCGGCGACCGCGCTGGCCTCCCCCGACTCGCTGTACCTCTACGTGGACGGCCGACCGAACGACCGACTGCGCGCGTTCGTCCAGGCAAAACTCAAGCACGACTTCACGCTCACGGACGGCGTGACGACCGCCTATGGCACGACGGAGGCCGTCAACACTGTCAGCCTCGACCAGCTATGGCTCAAGTTTGACGTGGCGAAGAAGGTCTACCTGACCGTCGGCGACCAGAAGATCAAGTGGGGCTCCGGGCGGTTCTGGAACCCCACGGATTTCCTCAACCAGCAGGTGCTTGACCCGCTCGCCGCCTACGATCTGCGGCCTGGCGTGCCGCTCCTGAAGGTCCACGTTCCGCTCCAGGCGCTCGGCGCCAACGTCTACGCGATCGCCAGCCTCGATCAAGCCAGCACGGCGGACCAGGTCGGTGGGGCGATGCGCGCGGAATGGGCGCATGGAAGTACGGAGATTGCGCTAGAAGGCGCGCTCCGGAAGGATCAACCGCTGCGGCTCGGCGCGGACATCTCCACCGCGATCTGGCTCCTGGACTTTCACGTCGAAGGCGCCGTCCGGCACGGTGACACCCAGAACTTCTGGAAGGGAAAGCTCGATCTCAACACGCTCAGCTTCCCGACCTCCTACTCACGCAAGGACGACTGGATCCCGCAGGTCACGGCCGGCGCGCAGATCGGGTTCAACTATTCGGCCGAGGACGCCGCGTATGTCGGCACCGAGTTCTTCTACAACGGTTCTGGCTACGCGAGCCCGTCGATCTACCCCTGGCTCCTGTTCGAGGGCCAGTTCCAGCCGTTCTATCTCGGTCAGGAGTACGTCGCCGCCTACGTGTTCCTCCCGCAACCCGGCCCGCTGAAGGACGAGAACTTCACCGCCAGCTACCTCACGAACCTCTCGGACGGGTCGATGATCACGCGCGTGGATTGGTCGATCACGGTCCTGACGCAGATGGCCCTGAACGTCTACACCGACTACCATTTCGGCCACGAGGGCGAGTTCAACTTCGCCGTCGACATCCCCGCGGTGAGCGGCGTCCCCGGACTGGAGAACGGCTACTCCATCTCCCCACCCTCCGTCGACGCCGGGGTGGGCCTCACCGTCGCTTTCTGACCGACGGCGCCGAGCGGCATAGAATGTCGCATGAACGCCATGGAGGCCGCGATCGTGACCGTCGGGGCGCTTGGTGCGCTGCGGTGGCTGGTCCCCGTGGCGGACGAGCCGGAGCCGTGGTCGCTGTGGGACGCAGGCGGAGCCGCTGGCCTCGGAATCGCCTTCGCCCTGGCCACGGCGCTCTGGTTCCCGTCGTATTTCCTGACGAAAGCCCCGTTGACGGCGTCGGACTGGTCGCAGTATTGCGAGTCCGTGGGCGCGGTGCAGGGGGGGCATGCGGAGGCCGTGAACATCCAGCGGTCGATGTACGCCGCGATGCTTCCCGGCGTGCTGGCGCGCGGGTTCGGGGTGCTCGGCGGGCTGATGATCGCCGCGATCGTAAGCCAGGCGGTGCTCGCAGCCGGGCTGTACACCTGGGCGCGGACGGTGGCCGGGCGGTGCGCGGGGATCGCAGCCGTGATCCTGGCGATGGGCATGACGCCCCTGGCGACGCTGTCCCGCACGGTCACGTTCTACCCCCAGGACGTGGCGGTGATGACGCTGTGCGGCGCGGGGACGGCCCTGGCGCTGACGCGGCGGGACACACCGGGGCTGCTGGCGTCCGGTGTTGGCGCCGGCCTTGCGCTGCTCTGGGACCCGCGCGGGATGTACTGGGCGCTGACCGCGGTCGCTGCGGGGACGGTCGCTGCCTTGGCGGCGGGCGCGTCCTCGCGGCGCGTAGCGGGCCTTTTTTCGGTCTGGGCGCCCGTGGTGGTGTCGTGGGGGATCGCGCGGACGTGGACGCCCCCCTCCGCGTCGGGCCTCACCCGGCAGACCGCAGCGATGATCGCGGGTGTCCTCGGCCACGCGCCGCCGGACGCCGGGCATGATCTCGTGTGGGGCGTCTCGCCGCTCTCCGAGCTTCCCGGCCAGCTCTGGCGGATCCTCGCGATGAATACGGCGCTGGCTGCACCGCGACCCGAGCAGGCCGACTCGTGGCTCACCCCGTGGCTCGGGTGGCTGGCGCTCGCCTGCGGGGTCCTCCTCTGGTCGGCCCGCCCCGGGGCGACGGGCATCGCGGTGAACGGCGGACGCAGGCGGCTCGTGGCGCTGGCAGTCTCCTCGGCGCCGTTCGCGGCGACGTTGCTCTCGGCGACGCGGTCGTTCGGGCATGTTCGCTACTTCGCTCTTGGCTTTCCGACCGTCGCGGTCGTCCTTGGCGTGGGGTTGACGGTGGCGCTGGCCGGCTCAACGGGCCGGCTCCTGAACCGTGTCCCTGCCATCCGGGTCGCAGGTCCGACCCCCGGAGTCGCCGCTGTCGGCCTCGTCTGCACGCTTCTGGTGTGCGGAATCGTCCCCAACTGGCTCTCGCCCGTCGCGACCTGGCGCGAGCCGCTCGTCGCCGACACCTACCCGGCGGCGCTCCTGGGCGATCCTCCGACCGCCACCAGCGAGGACGCGGCTTGCCTGCGCCTGCTCCACGCCGACGTGACGGCGTCGCGCACCGCCTGGACCTACTCGACGCCCGGATCGCGCCATTAGTTCGCCGGCGGGCGGCGCGCTCGCCCCGCTCCGGCGCCCTCGCAGACGAGCGGTTACCGGGCGGCGATGATGGTCTGGGCGCTCGCGTTCGTTGCCTGCCGGTCCGCAGCGCCCATCGCCAGCGCGCCCGACCCGGCTGCCGAAGGCACCGCAGCCAGACCCAGCATCCTCTTTGTCGTCCTGGACACGGTCCGGGCGGACGCTCTCGGCGCGTACGGCAACCCACTCCCGGTGTCTCCGCAGTTCGATCAGGTGGCCGCGGCAGGTACCCTGTACGTGGACGCGACCGCCCCCGCCTCCTGGACCTGGCCGGCGCACGCCTCGCTGTTCACCGGGCTCTACCCCTGGGAGCACGGCGCGCACTTCGCCACGTCCGAGGCGCACGCGTTGCACCCGGATGGGGAGAAATTCGCCGTTTCTCCCATGCGGACGGACGTCCCCACGCTGGCTGGACAGCTCTCGAGCGCAGGCTACCGCACGGTCTGCGTCACCACGAACCCGCTGCTCGCCCCCGCCCTCGGCCTGGTCCGCGGCTTTGAGTCGGCAACGGTGTTCCCCGAGGACAAGGACACGCTCAAGGCCGCGCTCGCCGCAATTGCGGACCCCGATCCTCGCCCCCTCTTCCTGTTCGTCAACTTCTTCGGCGCGCACTCGCCCTGGAACCTGACGTCGGCCCCCTGGGTCAAGGCTGACGAGCCCCTGCTCTCCGCCACGCCGACGCCGGCGTGGCTCCGGCCATTCGTCGAGACCGGGTATCCGTTCGTCCATCCGTACATGCAGAAGGGCAAGCAGCCCTCCGGCGGCTTCCAGTACATGCGCGGAGATCTCGATATTCCCCCCGAAGGTCTTGCGATATTTCGGGATCTCTACTTGGGCGAGGTCAACCTGGTGGACACCGCGCTGACCTTCCTCATCCGGGGGTGGAACGCCGCTGGGCACCAGCACGACCTCGTTGCGGTCACCGCGGACCACGGCGATCTGCTCGGAGAGCGGCGGATCATCGGGCACGGCCGGGTGCTCTGGCCCGAGGTGCTGCACGTCCCGCTGGCGCTTGTCTGGTCGGGACGGATCCCGGGGGGCGTCCGGGTGCGGACACCCGTGCAGAACCACTGGCTGTACGGCACCCTGCTCGCCGCGGCGGGCATCCACGCTGCCGATGCCAGGCAGCTTCCATCGAGCGACGCCGACAAGACGGACGGCGTCATTCGCGCAGCGGAGTGGCGAGACGCCTACTGGGGGAAGGACATCGGCGGGCCGTTCTTGAAGTCGTACAGGTACTACCGGAAGAATGACGATGCCGTCATTGTCGGGGTAGACGAGGCGGGGGCCGAAGCGGTGGCACTCTACGACGTTCGCGCCGATCCGAACTTCGAGCACGACCGGGCCCTCGATGCGCCCCAGCTCGCCGCACAGCTCGCGGATGACGCACGCGCATCGGTGCCACTGACGGGGCGCACCGACGGTGTTGCCGTGGACCCCGCGACCGCTGCGCAGCTGCACGCTCTCGGCTACGCGCAGTAGGCGCCCGGATGAACGAGCGGATCCGGTTCGCGGCGGCTGTGACGGCCGCCGGCGTGGTCGTGGCGTTCGTGGCCGTCACCGTCAGCACCTGGCCGCACGCGAACTGGGTCCAGGACGATGTACGTGGGCTCGCCGACCACGCGCACCCCGGCGACATCGCGGGGGAGTGGACGCACTCGACCTACGAGGCAGCCGGCGGGCCCCGGGGCTGGGTGTGGATGCCCCTGGCGACGAGCGCGCAGCAGGTTTGGGGGGGTTGGTTCGGCAGGTCTGTCGTGGCCTTTCGGGCGCTGTCCCTGCTCCTCCACCTCGCCGCAGCAATGCTCGTGGCGGTAGTGGCGAGGGCGTTGGGTGCCGGCGCACGCCCGGCGTGGCTCGCCGCGGCCTTCGTCGCCGCGCACCCGATCGCGCCCGACAGCGCGTGCTGGCCCTCAGACGCCAGCGACGTGCTCGGCGCGTGTGCGTTGCTGCTCGGGTTTCGAGCGGCGCTCGCTCCCGCGCGGGCTACCGCCGGGCTCGGAGCATTCGTTGCTCTTTCGGCCGGCCTGTTCTGCAAACCCACGATGGTGGCGGGGTTGCCCTTTCTCGTGCTTGTCGCGCTGTGGGCGGGAGACCGTCGGCGGGCGGGGTCAGTGGCGTTGGCGGGGCTTGGCGCCATGGGTGCGTGGTGGCCGCTGTACAGCGCAGTCACGACCCAGGGCAGCCGCGAGGGGGCGGCGCTCGGGGCCTTCGCCGGCATCGCGGAGCGGGGCGCAGCGTGGCTCCACCTGTGCAGTTGGCTCCTCTGGCTGCCGCACACGGCGGAGCAGGGCGCGGTCTTCGATCCCGCAGGCGTGGCGGGCTGCGTGATCGGCGCCGGCGTGCTGATCCTTGGAGCCGCGCTTTTCATCGCCGGTCAGCGTGCTTTCGCAGCGGCGATCGGGACCTTCGCATTGCTCGTCGGCCCCGCTGGGTTGCTCGTGGTGCCGGCCACGGGCATCCTCGCCTTCCGGTACGCGTACGTTCCCCTGGCACTGGCGGCTCCGCTGCTGGCGCTCGGGCTCCACCGGCTGCAGCGTGCCTGGACGGGCGAGGTGGTTCTTGCGATGTTCCTGCTGGCGAGCGCCCCGAGGACGCTGCTGCGCGCGCACGCCTGGGTTGACGAGCCGACCCTTTGGCAGGCCGAACACGACGTCGCCCCGGCCGACCCCTACGTGACCACGCTGTGGGCCGTCTCCCGGGGCAGCTCCGTGGACCAGCAGGCGCGGATGGCCTGGGCTGGAGCCCTCGACGGCATGCCGCCGAGCGTCCGGATCGTTGACGTTGACGCCAGCCGACTTGAACTCGCCAAGGCGGATTTCCGCGCCGGGGATTGGCCCGCTGCCCTGGCGGAAGCCGATGCGCTCCACGGGGACCGCAAGCACGCCGCTGCAGCCGCGTGCATCGCCGCAGACGCGCTGGACCGTCTGCGACGGCACGACGAGGCCAACACGCGCGCAACTGACTGCCGCTGATTCCGCCCAGCGTCAGGGTCGGCGGGCGCCGTCGCCTCAGCCTCAGCGGTCGTGCGTCCCCGCCCGGCACAGGGTGCGGAGCACGTCGATCGTGCCGGTGACCTCTGCCTCCGTCGTCGCGAAGCTCAGCGAGAATCGGACCGCGCTCCCCGCGACGCCCATCGCGCGCAGCACGTGCGACCGCTCCGGTGACCCGGACGCGCACGCGGCGCCCGCGGAGACCTCGACGCCCGAAAGATCCAGCGCGATGACCAGATCCTGCGCCTCCCACCCCAGGAACACCGCGCAGACCGTGTTCGCGAGCCGATCCACCTTCCCCCCAACCACCGTCGCCCCCAGGCCGACCACGTCGGCCTCCAGCCGGTCCCTGAGCGCCCCGAGGCCCGCCCAGGCCCCCTTGGCGACCTCGGCCGCCGCCACCATCCCAACGATCCCTGCCACGTTCAGCGTCCCCGCCCGTCGCCCGCGCTCCTGCGGCCCTCCCCTCGCCCGCGCCGGAATCGGCCCACCGTCCGCGACGATGAGCGCGCCGACCCCTTGCGGTCCCCCGAACTTGTGCGCCGAGTACGCCACGGAAGCCGCAGCCGCAAGCTCCGGCGGGAGCGTCATACGGCCGATCCCCTGTGTGGCATCCACGTGGACCCGCACCCCCCTCTCGCGCGCCAACCGGAGGACCTCGGCGATCGGCTGGATCACGCCCGTCTCGTTGTTCGCGAGCATGACCGCCGCGGTGCTCGCGCGCTGGGTGTCAACCCAGTACCGATCCGCCAGCACGTCCAACCGGACGACACCGTCGCTGGTCACCGGGATGCGGTCCGGCGCCCCCCAGGCCAGCACTGAGGGGTGCTCGACGGCAGAGACCAGCGGCTCCGGAACGCCGGTCGTGTGTGGCGCAAGCGCGAGCGCGTTGGACTCGGTCGCGCCGCTCGTGAAGATCACGCGGTCCGGCCTCACCCCAAGAAGGTCCGCGAATCGCCGGCGCGCCCCCTCAACGAGCGAAAATGCATGTTGTCCCGCCCGATGCGTCGAGTGGGCGTTGGCGGGGAGATCGAGGACGTCGAGCATCGCCGCTCGGGCAGCGGGATGAAGCGGGGAGGACGCGTTCGCGTCGAGGTAGACCCGTTGAGCCATCAGGCGAGCTTGAAGAAGTCGCGGATCCGATGGATCAACGGGCGTTGAGTCCCGCCGTCGGGGGTGAGGCTACGACCGGGAGTGTCGTTGAGCGCGTTCGTGCGGGCCTCCAGGATGGCGGTCATTCGGGCGACGAGGTCGGGGTGACTCGCGAGGACCTCCTGCATCGACGGTTTTGCGATGACCACAAGCTCGCACGGGACGACCGCCCGGATGGTCGCCGACCGCGGCGCGCCCGTCATCAGCGACATCTCGCCGAAGAACTGGCCTTCGCCGAGACGTGCGACTTCGCGATCGCCCGAGAGGACCGCAACTTCGCCACGTCGAATCACAAAAAACTCCTCGCCCGCCTCCCCCTGCTCGATGATCACCTCGCCCGTCCCGTAGGGCTTGCGGCGCGCGCTGAGCGCCAGATCACGCAGGGCCTGTTCGGGGAGGGCAGCGAGGAAATCCACACGTCCGAGGCTCAACATCCGGTCGTTCACGGGGTCCTCCGCGTCGACGGTCCGGGTGGGCGCGCTGTGGAGGTAGAGGTCCTGGCTTGGGTACGGGATCGTGATGTTCTCGCGGCGGAAGGCGTACCAGATGCGGTCGCGAACGAGGCTGTCGATGGGGTCCCGCGTCCGGAACTCGGTGATGAAGAAGCGGAGCTGGTACTCGATGCCGCTCTCGCCGAAGAGCCCGGTGACGACAGAGGGAGCGGGGCTGGCCAGCACGCCCGGTACGCCCGCGATCGCGTCGAGGAGCACCGCCTCCACGTGGTGGGGTGGCTCGGCGTAGGGTGCGGAGACCCGAACGGTTCGGCGGATGACGCCGGTCGGCCGTGAGTAGTTCAGGACGGCGCTCTTGGCGAGCAGCCCGTTGGGGACGCTCACCTCGGTCTCATCGTTGGTCCAGAGCGTGATCGAGCGCCAGCCAACGGACGTGACCTGCCCGATGCGCCCTCCGTCCAACTCGATCCAGTCGCCAACGCCAAACGGTGGCTGCGCTTGCATCGCGAGGCCGGCGATGGTGTTGCCGAGCGTCTCCTGCAGCGACAGTCCGACGACGGCCGTGATGAGCGCCGAGGTGGCCAGCAGCGAGGAGAGGTCCACGCCGCCCTGCGCCAGCGTGGCGAGGCCCGCGAACACGAAAAGCGTGACCTGCAGCAGATCGCGGAAGATCTGGGGGACGTGGGAGCGCGAGGTCTGCGCGAGTCGTCGCCCGACGACCCCATCCATCAGCAACAGGAACCCCGCCCGCGCGAAGCTGGCGAGCAGCAGGAACAACGCCAGGAGTCGCACCCAGCGCGAGGCCGCGGCGTCCATCAACGGTGCGGGAATCAGGACCAGCACATGCAGGCTGAGCAGCGCGAGGGCGAGGCGGATGCGTCGCCGCGACTCCGGGGGCACGACGAGCGCCGCCGCGAGGATCACAAGGAGATCCGCCGCGATCCCCGCGCTCGCCGCCCAGAGCGACATTCCCGAGAGCCACAGGTTCAGCAGTTGCGAGAAAGCCACGATCCGGCTCTATCCAGCCCGCGCGCCGGATACGGGCGTCGGATGGACACAACGGCGTGCACCTGGCCCGGCGACGATGCCCTCATGGGGCGCTACCACGATGCGGAGTGGGGGACGCCCGTGCATGACGATCACCGGCAGTTCGAATTTCTGGCGCTCGAAGCTGCGCAAGCCGGCTTGTCCTGGCGGACTGTGTTGTACAAGCGCGAGGGCTACCGGGCGCAGTTCGCGGGTTTTGACCCGGCGGTCGTGGCAGCCTACGGAGAGGCCGAGATCGCCCGGATGATGCTCGACCGCGGCGTGGTCCGCAACCGCGCAAAGCTGACAGCCGCGGTCCACAATGCCTCGCGCGTGCTCGAGCTCGCCGCCGAACACGGCAGCTTCTCGGCCTGGCTCTGGCAGTTCGTGGACGGGCGCCCGATCGTGAACCGGTGGACCCGCACCGATCAGATCCCGGGGCACACGCCGCTCTCGGACCGCGTGAGCAAGGCGCTCAAGCAGCGGGGCTTCAAGTTCGTTGGTACCACGGTCGTTTACGCGCACCTGCAGGCCGCTGGCTTTGTGAACGACCACCTCGTCGGCTGCCCCAGGCACCCCGAATTTCCTGGTCCCTGCTGACCGAGGCGAGGGTCGCATCACACCTGCACAAACGGTCGCAGCGCCTTGATCGTCGCCGGTCCGATGCCCTTCACGGCGTCGAGCGCCTCGACGTTCCGGAAGGGGCGCGCTGCCCGGATCCGCTTCGCGAGCGCCGGCCCGATGTGCGGCAGCGCTTCCAACTCGGCCTGGGTCGCGCTGTTCAGATGCAGCTTCTGGCCCGTTGCCAGGTAGGCGATTGGCGCGCTCGGCACCTCGGTGACCGCGTACGCCCCCACGACGTTCACGCTGTCGCCATCGACCGGCATCCCCACGAAGAACCGCGCCGCCGACCCCGCCTTCGCCAGCGCCTCCGCAGCGTCCTGCCCGCCGTACCAACCCGGCCGCGCCGCGCCGGTGACGTGCAGGATCACCGGGTCGACCGCCGGCAAGGGAATCGCGCCGATGAGCAGGTTCGCGGCGATGAACACCAGCGCGACCAATGCCGTCCCCACCTGCGCCGGCGAGCGCGCGTAGAGTCCCGGGACGGACTGCAAAGTTGGCCTCACCTGGACCCACCCAGCCGGTCGAGGACCGCAGCCGAGACCGGGCCCGACGCCGTGATCGTCACCCGCCGCTGATCCCCGTCGCCAATCGCGATCGCCACACTCACATGATCGTCGGGCCACACTTCCGGAAACCGCGACGCCCACTCAATGAGCCACGTCCCCTGCTCCACCCCATCGACGATCCCCGAGTGCTCCAGCTCCGCCACATCCCGCACCCGGTAGACGTCCGCGTGACTCACGACACCGTGGCTGTGGACGATCGCGTACGTCGGCGAAGTCACCGCCGCCGTGAGCCCCAAAGCCCGCAGGAACCCCCGCGCAAACGCCGTCTTTCCCGCGCCCAGCGCCCCCTCCAGCAACACGACCGCGCGCTCGCCGCCGACGGACCGCGCCAACAATGCACCGACCTGCTCTGTCGCCGCGATCCCGTCCGTCTCCACCGTCCACACACCGACCTCCACCTCCCCCTTAGCGCGTCGCCGGGAACTCGCCAGTGGAACGTTGCAACGGCATGTCTCGCCCGTCAGCTTCGAGCGCGGTCCAACCACTTGGGCACGGAAGGCGGGATCCAAAGCGCCATCCTGTCCAGCAACTCGCCTGCTTCTACCCCATGAAGCAGGAACGACCGATGTTCGGGGCGCACGAACCCCTCCGTCACCGCGTGGTCCAGGAACGCCACGAGCGGGGCGTAGTACCCGTCCACATCGAGCAGCGCGACGGGCTTGTTGTGCAGCCCCAACTGTCCCCAGGTGTACACCTCAAAAAGCTCTTCCAACGTGCCAAGTCCGCCCGGCAGCGCGACGAACCCGTCGGCCAGATCCGCCATCAACGCCTTGCGCTCGTGCATCGATCCGACGACGTCCAGCTTCGTCAACCCGTGGTGCCGGACCTCCAGGTCATCGAGATGCTTCGGGATCACGCCCTCGACCGCGACCCCACGCGCGAGCGCCGCATCTGCGAGCACCCCCATCAGCCCAACGCTCCCACCGCCATAAACCAGCCCCAAACCTCGCTTGGCCAGCGCCTCCGCCAGCCCGACGGCCAGCTCCGAATAGCTCGCCCGAGTGCCGACGGCAGACCCACAAAACACTGCTACTGTGCGCATTCCCGGTGGCTAACCAACCCCGGCTGGGCGTGCCCCCGCCAGCGGACTGTCGGGGTCGCGCTATTGCGGGCCGGGTCGCGTCCGACTCGCTGCGCTCGGTCGGCGGCAGACCGCCGACTGAACCCTCCGCATCGCTCACGCGCGCGGGTTTTCGAAACCCTCCGAATAGTCCGCCATCGCGGCCGCGATCACTTCGCGCGCGCGCTGGGCGCCGTACACGGCGTCGATGGAGACGGGCTGGGTGCCGGACGCCGGGTCGAATTTGTAGGTCAGGAAGTAGTGCCGCAACCGGTCCACAAGCGCAGGCGGAAGCTGGTGTAGCTCCCGAACGTCGCCCCACACCGGGTCGCGGTCGAGCACCGCGATGATCTTGTCGTCGGCCTCGCCGTTGTCGACCATGAGCAGGCCGCCAACGGCCCGGCAGCCGAGCAGCAGGTCGCTGCGATCGATCGGTCGTTCGGAGAGAACGCAGATGTCCAGCGGATCGTTGTCGCCTTTCTCGCACGTCGGGACCGTCGCGCGGGCCAGGGCGGCAACGCGGGAGGTGCACCACGTGCGCGGGATGAACCCGTAGGCGTACGGCGGCAGCGAGTTGGAGCGCTGCGGCCGGTCCACCTTGAGGTACCCGGTCGCCTTGTCGACCTCGTACTTGATCGTCGAGAACGGCGTGATCTCGATGTACGCGTAGAGGATCTCTGGGACGCCGGGGCCCTCCGCGTTCGGGCCGACGGGGACGCCGTGCCAGGGATGCGGCCGGTAGACGTCAAATTTCTTGGGGGCGGCCATGTTGCTACTCGACCGTCACGGACTTGGCGAGGTTGCGCGGGCGATCGATGTCGCGGCCGAGGGCCAGGCCAGCGCGGTAGGCGAACAACTGCAAGGGAAGGACGGACAACAACGGCGTGATCAGCGCAGATGCGCGCGGGACCGGAATCGCGACCTCCGCCAGCCTGGCGGCCTCGTGGTCGCCCTCGGTGTGGATGAGGATGACGCGCGCGCCGCGGGCCCGGACTTCCTGCACGTTGGACAACGTCTTGTCGCGCATCACGTCGTCCGGGACGATGGCGACGACCGGGGTCTGCTTGTCGATGAGGGCGATGGGCCCGTGCTTCATTTCGGCCGCGGGGTAGGACATGCAGGGGATGTAGGCGACTTCCTTCAGCTTCAAGGCACCCTCCATCGCGACCGCAGCGCTCACGCCACGCCCGAGGAAGAACACGAAGCGCGCCTTGATCAAGAGCTCCACGGCGTCCACGATCGGCCCGGTGTGGGCCATGCCGTAGGTCTCGAGCCACCCGCGCATCCGCTCGGGCACGCCGAGCAGGTCCTCGCCGAACGCTCGCCCCTCCGCCGGCCCCAGCATTCGCGAGCGCCCGAACATCAACGAAGCCACGAGCAACGCCGCGACCTGCGACGTGAACGCCTTCGTGCTGGCCACCGCGATCTCCGGACCCGAGTGCACGTACACGCCCCGCGCGCAGGTCCGGGCGATCGTCGACCCGACCACGTTCACGACGCCCATCACGCGCCCGCCCTTGGTCTGGGCCTCCTGAACGGCGCCGATCGTGTCGGCCGTCTCCCCGGACTGGCTGATGGCGAAGAACAGGTCGTCGGACGAGATGACGGGGTTGCGATAGCGGAATTCGCTGGCAATCTCGGCGAACGCGGGGAGGCGCGCGAGCTGCTCCATCGCCAGTGCGCCGACCAGCCCCGCGTGAAAGCTGGTCCCGCAACCGAGGATTCCAAGCCGACGAATGCCGACAATCTCGCGTGGCGAGAGGTCAAAACCGCCGAGCTTCGCGCCGCCCGTCTCTGGAACGACGCGCCCGAGCAGGCACCGCGAGAGGCTCTCCGGCTGCTCGTGGATCTCCTTGAGCATGAAGTGCGGGAACGTCCCCTTCTCGCTCGACCCCAGCTCCAGCCCCAGCTCCTCGATGGCGTGCGAGACCTTCCGCCCGTCCAACCGGCTGATCTCCCAGCCCTCGCGCGTGATCTTAACGATCTCGCGGTCCTCCAGGTACACGATCGATCGCGTGTAGCTGGCGAGCGCGTGCGGGTCCGACGCCAGGAACGTCTCCCCGTCGCCCTTCCCGACCACCAGCGGCGAGCCGTTGCGCGACGCGACGATCATTTCGGGGTGGTCCGCAAAGACGACCGCGATGCCCCACGTGCCGGTCACCACCGCGAGCGCCGACCGGACGGCCTCAACCGGATCCCCGGCGTAGAACTTGCGGATCAGGTGTGCGAGCACCTCGCTGTCGGTCTCAGAGCGGAACTCGACGCCCTCCTCCTCAAGATGCGCCCGCAAGCTGGCGAAGTTCTCGATGATCCCGTTGTGGATCACGGCGATGCGCTCGACAGCATCGACGTGGGGGTGCGCGTTGATCTCGGTCACGCCGCCGTGCGTCGCCCACCGTGTGTGCCCGACCCCGGTACACCCAGGAAGATCCTCGGGAACCGCCTTGACCAGCTCGGCGACGAAGCCGACGCGCCGGATGACGTCCAGCCCATAGCCCTTGCCCGGACCGTCGGGCGAGAGCGGTGTGACCATCGCTAGCCCCGCCGAGTCATACCCGCGGTACTCAAGCCGTCGCAGCCCATCCAACAACAGCGGCGCCGCGCGGCGTTCGCCAACATATCCAACGATTCCACACATTTATGTCGGCCTATTGCACGTGGTACACGACGCCCGCAGCGTCCAACTCGGTGGCGATGATGCTCGGCGGGCCGGTCATGATCCGCGCCGTGCCGGCCTGGACATCGTTGGCGAACGAGTCGGGCAATGGCGGCGTGTTGCCGACCCACTGCACGATGATCCCCAGGAACATCGGCCGGTTGTAGGCAGGCGCGGGCTTGGTCGCCGTGCAGACGAAGCTGGCGCGAACGACAATGCCGGCGAGATCGAGCTCGGTGGCGATGATGCCAAGCTGCGAGCCGGGGACGACCATGTCGCGGCTCTGACCGGCGAGCACCGCATCGACGTACTGGTTCGCCGCCGTGATGTCGGTAGTCACCCATTTCAGGACGAGCTGCAGGAACGCCGGCCGGTTGTAGGTCGGCTTGGCGCCGGTGAGGACGAGGGTGGGCATGCGATCACTCCAACGCGGCCGGAGCAGGGCTCGCGTTCAGCCGGAGCCCGAGGTACCCCCGGGACCGGTGAGCCCGGCGGGCTCAGCGAGCGACATCGCCGACGCCAGCGCACGCCAGGATGCCTCGGGCAAGTAACGCGCGGCCGGGCCCCCGTTCAGCGCGATCTCCTTGATGAGTGAGCTGGAGACGAAAATATGCCGCGGTTCCGTCAACAAAAAGACGGTCTCGATGGCCGGCGCCATGTCCATGTTCGCGAGGCCGGTCTGGAATTCAAACTCAAAATCGGTGACCGCCCGCAGGCCTCGCAGGATCGCCCGAGCACCGACGCGCTCGCAATAGTGCACGAGCAGGCCCTGAAAGTGGTCGACACGGACATTCGGCAGCGGGGCGCACACCTCGACCAGCACCCGTAGGCGCGTGTCCAGGTCCAGCGTGCGCTGCTTTCGGGGGTTGTGGCCGATGGCGACGACGACCTCGTCGAAGAGCGAGGCCCCGCGGCGAATCACGTCAAAGTGGCCGAGCGTGATGGGGTCGAAGCTCCCGGCGTAGACGGCGGTGTTCATGTCGGGTTCCTGCGGGGAGCGTATCAGCTCGCGGGGTCCATCAGGTCCCGCCAGACCCGGTCGACGCGCGCGGCCGCGTCGGCGACGTGCGTGGAAAACCATTGCCAACGCCCAAGACGGTCGGCCGGGGGCGGATCGCTGCGGAGCTCGACGGCATGCGCGGCGGCCGGCGTGAACCGGCCCCCGAGGAACCGGTAGGTCTGGAGCAGGTTGATCTGGGCCTGGTCGCCCGAGGGCGAAACGACCGCGCCGAGCGCCCGCCCGAGGCCGACCGCCACGGCATCCGACGCGGGGCTCAAGGGGGGCAGGATGCTCGCGCGAGGGAGATGGGAGAGGTGGACGAGCAGCTCGCTCAGCGAGTCGAGGAGCGGCGCGGCCTCGGGATTTTCGCCGGCGAAGGTGATGAACGCCGCCGCGTTGCGCTGGAATAGGGGCGAAAATCGGCCGAGCGCGCCGGCCGCGGTGACAGGCACGTCGTCGTCGAGGTCGCGGATGAGAAAGTCCTGGATCGGCTGACCCCGAGCGCCCGAGAGCGCACGCCCAGCGCGTAGCGCCAGCGAGACACGGTCCAGCGGGTTGATCGGCGCTCCAAAAAGCAGGTCGAACACCGGCGCTTCGGCCGCGCACCCGATCGCCTCCAGACCCTGTGCGAGCAGCGCAGCGTGCGCGCGAGCTTCGGGCCGTCGATCACGGCGCAACGCGATCCACGCGCGCGTCGCCGGATGACTCCCCTCGCCCGTGCGGTCGACCAGGAACCACGGCCCCACGCCGTCCGACGCCAGCGAGATCGCCAGCGGATCCTCCGCCGGTCCCGGGACGACGACCAGCGCGCCGTTCCCGAGCTCCCGCCCTACCCCGCAGCTCGCCACGGGCGCCGAATGGACGAGCGCCGGCCCCGTGACGACGCCGATGTCGTCGGGATCCCCGACGATCTGAACCTGGATTCGCTGCCCGAAGGACCGCGCACGGGAGAGCAACAGGACGCCGAGCGCCATCGTGGAAGGGCTTGAGCCGCGCAACGAGACCATCATGGAGCCTGCCTCCCTTTGGAGCCTTGGACGGGTGGCGAGACCGGATCCGGCAGCGTGTCCCGGCCGGCATCGGACGGCAGTCTGTCTCCGTCCGCGTGCCGAAAGTAATGCCGCACGCCGTAAAATGGTGCGAGAAAGCCGAAGCCGGACGAGAAGAGCGCGATCGGGACGAGCCGGGGCTGCACAAAACCCAGGATCGGCAGCATCGCCGCACCCGCCGCCATGACCCCGATGCCCCCGGAGCGCAGCGTCGTCGACCCGATCCATCCGCGCAGGGCCGCCCAGGCGCGCGCCTCGGGCTCCAGGCCTTCCCGCCAGCGCTGGGCGACAGCGCCGTGGTTCCACAGCACCAGCCCGCACAAGAGCACGAACGCGGGCAACATGGTCGCGCCGACGAGGACGAAGCGCGCTGTCGGGGTCGCGTCGATCGCCATCCCGGCCACGAAGTTCGTGAGGACCAGAAAAACGATCCACGCCCACTGCCGGTCCAGGGCCAGCGTCCACCACGCCACGAGCCCATCGGGCATCCGGGCGTTCGGCACGGGCCCATAGAACTTGTCGGCGCCCCGCACATATTCCAGGTGCTCCGGCAGGAACCGGACGGCCACCTCGTCGCCACCGCCTCCCGGCTTGGCGTCATCGGGCAGCCAGTAGGAGAGCTGCACCCGCAGCGGCTCGGCGAGGATCCGTCGGCCCGGGACCGCCCGACCGCGGCTGACCACACGCCAGGCCCGGGTGTTGAGGCCCGGGTCCTCAGCGGTCAACACGCAGGCAGGGTCCAGCTCCAACGCGGCCAGCGCGGGGCTTTTTGCCGGGACGATCAGCATGAGTCCCTCCACCAGCGGCGCGACGGGTACGTCGATCACCCGGTTCTCGCCGTGGTCTGCGTACGCGAGCCGGACCTTGCCGCCAAGCGAGAGGAGATCAAGGACCTCCGCGGGCAACTGCGCGGCGGGGGGCGTTGCCTCGACCGGCGCGGCCTTGCGCCGCCGCTCAGGCAAGGCGCCACACCCACAGGGTCACGCTCTCGCCGTCCACCGCGATCACCTCGCCGGGTGCACCCGCCGGCGGCGCAGCAAGATCCGACCGTGTCCCCGCGCCGAGCCGGTCCCCGAAGCGGTCGAGCATCCGCACCGTGCGATCGCCGCCGGCAACCGCGAACATCGCGCGCTCCGCGTACGCGCACCCGAGCTCCTTGCGCAGCGCCTGGACGCGGCTCTGCACCTCCCGATGGAGCCCCTCCTCAAGCAGATCCTCGGTGAGTCCGGTCGCGAGCGCCACGACCGCGACCGCCGAACCCGCAGCCTGGAAGCCGGCCTTTGGGGCAACCTCCACGCGCACATCCGCGTCCGTCAAGAGGTGGCCCCCAACCGTCGCCCCGCCGCCCGCCAGCGCAGCCCGCAATTCGGCGCCGTCCATCTGGGTGATCGCGGCTGCCACGGCCTTCATGTCCTTTCCCAGACGCGCGCCGAGGGCCTTGAAATCGGGCTTGACCGTGAACGTGACAAACTGGCCCGCGTCCGCCGAGAAGCGGATCTCCCGGACGTTCAGCTCATCGCGCAACAGCCCCAGAAGAGGCGCCAGGCCCACAGCCCGTCGGGGATCGGCGAGCACCACCTCCGCGCTCAAAAGCGGCTGCCGGACGCGCACGCCAACGCTCTCGCGCGCGTTGCGGCCAAGGTTCGTCAGCTCGCGGATCAGGTCCATGTCGGCGGCGAGCCCGGGGGCAACGCGGGCGTCGTCGGGCTCGGGCCAGTCGCAAAGATGAACGCTCTCGGGCGAGGCCATGTCGCCGGCAAGGCTGCGAAGCCCGCGGTACATCGCCTCCGCCTGGAAGGGGACGAAGGGGGCGATCAGGCGGCAGAGCGTGCCAAGTACGGCCCGGAGCGTGCGGCCGGCCTCCAGCGCGTCGTCCCCGAAAGCACCGTCTGCGTCGAAGCGATCGCGGGAGCGGCGCAGCCACCAGTTGGAGAGCGCGTCGACGAAGGCGTTGATCGCGCGCGCGGGCTCGTAGATGCGGTAGGCGTCGAGGCCTGCGGTGCACTCGCGGACGAGCGCGTCGATGGCGTGAAGGATCCAGGCGTCGAGGGGGTTGCGGCCGGTCGGGGCGACACGGTCGCCAGCCGGGAGCGGGTGGAGGACGTAGAACTGGTGGACGTTCCGCAGACGGAAGAGAAACTCGCGTTGTCCCTCGAGGATCGCCTTCAGTGACAATCGGGTGTTCGTCCACGGCGGGTTCTGGCTGTAGAACAGCCAGCGGAAGGCGTCCGCGCCCGGGGCCGCGAAGGGGGTCGTCAGGGTCACGCCCGTCGTCACGGCGCCGGCGTAGCGTGCGATGTCCTCCGGGTGCATCCCGGCGACGTCCTTGCCTTTTACAGCCCGGCCAACGACCTCGAACGTCACGCCATCCGGCGCCGTCAATCGCTCCTTCGGGTCGAGGCCGAGAGAGCGTACCTGCGGCGGCTTGAGCGCCAACTGCCCGGGTTTGAGGCTGGTATCCTCAACGATGCGGAGCGTCGTCTGCCCTTTGAGCACGATGTCTGGCGACGTGTAGTTGCCCTTGGACTTGGACTCCTTCTTCCCCTCCGCGTCGCACACGTGGCCGAGCACGATGCAGTTGCGAAACGGCCGCGGAAAGCCCTTTTCCGGAAACAGGAGCGTCGAGATCATCAGCAGCGAGTAGAACCAGCCGCGCGTCTGGTCGACGGCCTCGCTGATGAAGTCGGCGGGAAAAGCGGCGGCGAAGGCGGCTTCACTCCCGGCCACGTGGGGGTAGCCGACCTGCGCGAAGGGCATGCACCCCGAGTCGAACCAGCAATCGATGACCTCGGGGACGCGGCGCATGGTGCCCGAGCACGCCAGGCACGGGAAAACGACGCGGTCAACCCACGGTTTGTGGACCTGCAGGTCGGGCGACACGGATGGATCGAACGCGTCGGGGTTTCGCGCGAGGATCGCCGCGGTCGACGACGGCGCCTCCATCGTGCCACACGCATCGCACACCCAGATGTTGAGCGGCGTGCCCCAGTAGCGCTCCCGGGACAGCGCCCAATCCACGTTGTTCCGAAGGAAATCGCCGAACCGACCGTCCCGGATCGTCTCGGGCAGCCAGTTGACCTTCGCGTTGTTCGCCAGCGCCTCGCCCTTGTTCTGCTTCGTCCGGATGAACCACGCGGGGCGCGCGTACTGGATGAGCGGGTCCGAGGGCGCGCGCGGGCAATACGGGTACTCGTGGCGCACCTGGTCGATGCGGAACAAGCAGCCGCGATCCTTGAGATCCCGTTGGATGGCCTTGTCCGCCTCCTTGCAGAACACCCCGGTGTAGGGCTCGCAGCCGGCGATGAAGCAGCCATCCGGGCCGACAAGCTGGAGAAACCCGAGCCCCTCCTTGCGCCGCAGGTCAAAGTCGTCCTCGCCAAAGGCAGGCGCGGTGTGGACGATGCCGGTGTTGCTCACCTGCACGTGCTCGCCGGTGACGACGAGGTAGTGCCGACCGCTCTGAAGCGACGCGAACTGCTCCGGGATCGCCTCGTGGAAGCGAAACAACGGGCGGTAGTGGACGCCGACCAGGTCGACGCCCAGACAGGTGTGGACGGTCTCCCCCTCGGGGGCGAGCTCGGCAGCCGTGATGACGATCTCCTCGCCGCCATCGGCCTTCGCGACGCGTGTGCAGGCGTAGGTCGCTTTGGCGTTGACCGCGAGCGCGACGTTGGACG
This sequence comes from uncultured Pseudomonadota bacterium, assembly GCA_903844155.1. GTDB lineage: Bacteria > Myxococcota_A > UBA796 > UBA796 > SXON01 > CAIUMM01. The sequence continues at coordinate 70,750 of CAIMSU010000224.1, forward strand.
GCAACGTCCAGGGCGTGGTCGTCCACGCGAGGAAGTGAACGTTTCCCGCGGCGATGTCGTCCGCGAGCGTCGACGGAAACCTCGTCGCCCCATCGCCCGTGACGGTGAACCGGACCGTGACGGAGGGGTCGTCGACGGTCTGGTACCCCTCGCCCACCTCGCCCGCGGAGAGCGCCGTGCCGCCCTGCGCCCACCACCAGACCACCTTGTAGTCCTGGTACAACAGCCCTTTTCGGAACAGTTCGGACAGCGCCCACCACACGCTCTCCACGTAGCTGCGATGGTAGGTCACGTACGCCGTCTCCGTGTTCACCCAGAACCCGACGCGCTCCGTGAGGTCCTCCCACTCGCGGGTGTAGGTGAACACGCTCTCGATGCAGGCTCGCGCGAACGGCTCCAGACCGTAGGCTTCGATCGCGGCTTTTCCGTGGATGCCCAGGGACTTTTCGACCTCCACCTCCACCGGCAGGCCGTGGGTGTCCCAGCCGGCGCGACGGTCCACGCGGTAGCCGCGCATGGTCCTGTAGCGCGGGAGCAGGTCCTTGATGACGCGGGTGAGGACGTGCCCGTTGTGCGGCATGCCGTTGGCGGTCGGTGGGCCTTCGTAGAACACGAAGTTGCCCTTCGGCGAGGGGCGCGCGAGCGACTTCCGGAAGATGTCCGCGGACTTCCAGAACTCCAGCACGGCGGCCTCAAGCTCAGCGGGCGCAGCCAGCGTTCCACCAACGTCGGTCTCAGACACGAAAACTCCGGTGGCGGGGAGGTATCAAGGATCGGCCGGTGACGGTCGCGGGTTGAGGGGGTTCAGATGAAAGCGCTACGCAGTTTTCTGTGGGGGGCGGCTACTCGCCGCCCCCCACCGGCCGCCGCGGGCGGCCTGCCCCCCGGGCCGGGCCCTAACGGCGA
>CAIMSU010000225.1 GCA_903844155.1 uncultured Pseudomonadota bacterium
CGGGGGAAAGGGGGTGGTTTGCTTCAGGCAGGCCCATTCAGGCCGCGAGCGCGTGTGTCGCGGCGACGTGCCTATACAACGACGTGTCTGTCAGGCTGCCACGGCGCTTGGGCGGGACTGGAACGAATAGGGCGGGATTACAACGATCGCTTCTCGTTTGCCCTCTGGACATGCCCCGCGGGGACTGCGAAAATGCCGGTATGTCCTCACACCTCGAAGAAGAGAACACCCGGCTTCGCGCCGAGCTGAAGGCTCTCCGTGCGCAGTTCGAGGAACTGCTCCAGATCGCCGCGAAACAGAGCCAAGAGCTCGAGCCGCCCGACCTGACGCCGGCGGCGTACAAGAAGATGCTGGAGAAGCAGCGGGCCGACGTCGCAGCTTGATGGGTGGGACATCGGAGGAACCTACGCCGCAGCGGGATCGGGGACCTCCGGGCGGGATTGACCGGGCACCGCACGCCGTACAATCGGACAACCGGTCAGCGGAGTTGCGGAGATCGGGCCTGGATCGGCAACGCGGCTTCGTGTTACCGTCGCGGCATGCACCCTCCCCGCCGCCGGGTCGTCCCTCCGCTACCCTTCCTCGCGGCTCTTGCCCTCGGGATCTCCGCGCTCTCCACCAGAGCGTGGGCGGCACCGATCTGGGGCCGCGACTTCGTCCCTGACGACCGGCAGCATGCCCCGCTGCTTTGCTCGCCGAGCGATTGCGGAACGCTGCTCGACGCGGTCAACACCGGGAGCGAGATCTGGCTGCTCTTTCGGAAGGGCGACGACTTCGTGGTTCGCTTGTTCGACCCCAGTACCGGCGGTTTCTCCGCATCTTCCTCATACATCACAATCCTTACTGCTGACAAGACCTACGGAAGCATGGAGCGATGCGGGATCAACTCGGCACAGATCGGTCTGTGCGCGGGCGTTCAGGTCACATCGGAGTCGCTGACGCACACGGGAAGCCGGTGGTACACCGGACACATCGGCGCCAACCCATCGACAATCACAATTTCCCGAACGAGTGGCACCTGCACTTCGCCAGCACCCTCGATTACCGCCGGCAGCTTCGCCGCGGGCTACAAGTCAGGATCAACCTATACGAACGACAGTTTTCAAATCTCGAACGCGGGTACCTGTGCGTTCACGGCTTCATACACCTACACCAATTGCTCCTACGACGCTGCGGCGCACGACGCCTTTCGTTGCCCGGTCTACTCGGACGCAACGAAGACGGGCTTCTGCAAGCTGTTCATGCTGTACGAAGGGGACAGCATGCCAAATCCGGCTGCCACGTGCAGCGACAGTCTCATGAATCGGAATCTGCTCCTCGCCAACAGTCAGGAGATTGACGGCGACGCGGCCGATGGGGAGTGGGTCCGGTTCGTCCCCCACGGCGGTACGACGCCTATCGCGGCGGACGTCCGTATCAACAACACAAGTGCCCATGAAGGCGGACCGGCAAATGACCACTCCTTTGCAAGCGTTCCCGCTCTGATCCGGGACCCGGGCGACGCGCTATGGCGAACCTGGTTCGTCAGCGAGGACGGTGATTCTACGGGCAGCCCTGGCACGAGTATCCGGTGGTCGGAGAGCGACGATGATGGTCTGAACTGGAAAATCGGAGGTGCCGCGTGCACCGCCGGGAACTATGACTGCGGCACGGCGGCGTGCTGGAATGGCTCGGCCTTTGACACCACGGCCTGCAAAGCCCAAACCTGGGCATCCGGGCCTCCTGACGACATCCACAACACCGCATACCGTAACCCGGACGTAGTTGATCCTGAAGTCTTCTTGATCGATGCGGACGGCGACTCCGATCTCGAACTGGGGATGATGTTCACCGGGGCCGACCGGGCGCCGACGAGTCCCGTTTGGGGGGTTCAGCTCTTCGGGTACCACCAGTACTACGGGGACGAGTCCGGAGCGAACTACTGGACTTGGGAGAGTAGCGTTCAGGCCAACGCATCGACTGGCGTGGTTTTGGACTGGGATCGATCAAGTTCGACAGTCGGCCAGGACGTAATGGATCCAGAAATAGTCAAGGCGGCATCCGGAAAGTTCTTGATGTTCTACAACTCCGACTCCACCTACCCGGGAGTCTACTGGTCCGCGAGCGGCTACCAGTGTTCCAACTTTCTTGATGACGACGGTGTTGGGGGGGCGGATTATCCGAATGACGGAGATTGCAGTTCACCCTCGGACAATTCGGAGTGATGCTTGCGCATCATTCCCACCCTTTGGATCTTCGGGGTCGCGGCCTGCGCGGCTCCGCCGCCCCCCGACGACTCCAGCCTGCGTCGTGATGCTGCGTCGGGCGACACTCGCGACTCCGACGAGTCCGCCGACCCGGATTCCAAGGGTGGCGACTCTGCGGGAGAAACGGCTCCCCTCGACGCTGACGGTGACGGCTACGCACCCCCCGTAGACTGCAACGACGCCGATCCGGCCGTTTATCCAGGGGCCCCGGAGATCGTGTGCGACGGCATCGATCAGGACTGCAACGGCGGGGACCTCCTGACGGACGCCGACGGCGACGGCTTGGACTGCTCCACCGATTGTGACGACGCGGACCCGTTGGAGGGGGGCGCGGAGCTCCCCGCTTCGGGCGTCGATGAGGACTGCGACGGCATAGTGGACCTTGATGTCGGCACCGACTCTGACGTTTCGGCCTTCTGGTACGGTGATGTCGACACCGAAGCCCAGTTTCAGGGCGAGTACGGGTTGTCCGAAGTGGACGATGTGGATGGGGACGGGCTTGCCGAGGTCTCGGGAGCCTTTCAGCAAGCGGGCGACACCTACACCTACGTGCTTTCTGCGATCCCCGGGTCGTCGCTCGGCATGACGGGCACGACCATGCAGGCGCAGACCTCGAGCATCCCGCTGGTCGAGGTTGAGCCGTACGATGCCTACACCTCGGTCGACTCCACCGGGCAGCTTCGGTCGCTCGTCGACCTGGACGGAGACTCGGCTCGCGAAGTGGCCGTCGTTGAGTTACTTGCCGGGCCGGTCGCTCCCGGGTGGGACATGTCGGCGTTCATCTTCCGGCACTCGGACCTCACGTTGGGTCCGCTCGGCCTCGGCGATGCGTGGTTCCACGCTGCCGTTCCTTTGCCTGTCGGAAACACGTCCGGCGCGGTGCTGGACGCCGCCGACTACGACGGCGACGGGATCCCGGATCTAGTGGTAACGAACGGCTACCGTGATGTCGTCGTATACGCCGGCGACGAGGTTGCGGCGGGGTTGGACCTCACCGTGGACAGCGCGGCAGCCGACATTAGCTCCGACTTCACCTGGGCCTCCGGGAAAATCCTGTCGAGTGCAGGGGACTTCACCGGGGATGGGGTTGACGATCTTGCTGTCGGCGCGCCGCTGGTGGTGTTCGACGGCGCGACCCTGATGGGGGCGGGATCGGCCGACGCAGCAACGCTTGCCGTCGCGAAGCTCGATGACGTGGCGTACCCCGTGGGCGTGACCAGCCCCGGAGACCTTGACGGTGACGGCAGGGACGATGTCCTTGTCGCGGATAGCCACGGAGGTGACGGCCTCGGTGTCGTGGCGGTGTTCCTGGGAATTGCCGGGGCCGGCTCGCTCACGGATGCCTCGGCGGTCATTGTCGGCGGCGAGGACTCGCAGGTGCTGAGTCTCGCGCGGCGAGGGTCCCTCGGCACCGGGCGAAGTGATCTGGTCATCTCCACGACGTGCGCGCCCCCCAACAACAAGACTGCGGATTGCGGGGGCGTGCCCAACTACGTGGATCTGCTCGGTGTCAGCGACGTTCCGCTCGCTGGGCAGCTCGACCTGACCGGCTGGGAGAATAGGCTTTCGCTCGACCCGTCCCTCGGAGAACGAGGCCCGGATCACCTGCTGCTTGCGGATCTGGACGGCGACGGGGATGACGACATCGTCCTTGGGAACGGGCAGGCGGACGATCCGACAGAAGCGGCGGGAAGCGCGTACTCGAAGGCCGGGGTCATCGCAGTCATCCGGAATCCGGGACCGTGACGACGGCGGGCGCGCGGCACGCCCGCAGCGGGCGCAGAGCGCTGCGTCCATCGTCGCTGTGAGTTGATCACAGCGGCCCGCCGCCCCCCGTGGGCGAGCCGAGCGTCCCCGCCCCGCCGAGGTCGAGGTTGGGTGTCGCCACGGCGGCGAACAGCAGGGCCTCACCCGCCCTCGCCCCCGTCGCGGATTCTGGCCTTGAAACCTCGCGGTCTCCGCTTGATCGGGATCAATTCGGTTACGCAAAACGAAACTCTCCCACTTGAGCTACACGCCTGCTCGACCCGCGTCGATTCGAACCAAGTTGGAGCTTGATCAGCCACCATTCTCCACACCCAGACGAACCCCTCCGGCGGATGTCGGCGGGCTTCGCGGCTCCCGTGACGATGCGCTGCGGCGGCGTCCGGGCAGCCATCACCGGCCCCTCCGGTCCGGTGATGGCTGTTTATTCTCGTCGCGCCTTGGCTTTCGAGCAACTGCGCGTGTTCGTGACATCCCTTGACCCGTCAACACCTGCGCGGTTTCCGGTGCGCGCGACCGCTGCTGACCGCGTCGAAGGCACGCTTCGTGCGGGGCACGAAGTCGCGCCTTCTCCTTGGCCAGCCAATACCGGCCCCTCCGGTCCGGTATTGGCTGTTTCTTCTGGGTCGGGCCTGCCTTTTGCTCGTGTCGAGGTTGTTCGTGACACCCTTGATGGGTCAAGCTCTGCCCATCATCGAGGCAGGCCCTTCCGTGGCCAACCCTGATCGAAGGCACCGAACTCGCGGGGGCAAGTTCGGCGCCTTCGGGGTTGGCCATCCATGGCGCGCCCTCCGCGGGCCTCGGCGGTCAGCCGCGGAGCTGTTGCACCCGCTGGTGGGACAGGCCGAGAACCGTTGCCGCGTCGCGGCGGCTGAGTCCGACCGCCTCCAGCTTCGCGACCGTCGAGCGCAGCGCCTCGCTGGCTTGCTGCTGCACCTGGTCCGCGAGTTGCCGGATCTGGCGAGCGGCGCCAATGTCCATCTGCACCTCGCTCGGAAGGCGTATGTCCTCCTCCCATACCGCCGTAGCGGCGACCCGCGCCGCCTCGTCTTCCGGGAGGTGGTCGAGAGAGACCTCCAGTGCGTCGCGGAGGTGCGAGCGCGCGGCCTCGATGGTGCGCCCAGCCGCGTGGAACCCCTGCACCTCGGGGCACGAGACCAGCCATCCGTTTCCGTCACGCTCGAAGATCATCTTGTAGGTCATTTCAGCCATCCTTTGCCCCAACAAGGGGCCATGTCTGCGTCGATCGCCTTGATCAGTCCGGCTCCGAGATCGCGGTGCCCGTGGTCGGGAACCGTCGTTTTGCACTGTTGGCACGATGAGACGAACCTGCGGTGGGAACCCTTGCGGCGCGTTTCGCGCGCGCCGTGTTCTCGGAGTTTGCGGATGAGTCATCCACCGGGCGGCGCGCCCGTCCCTGGCCGATGAAACCGCAGACGGCACGGCGCGCCGCTCGGTGGCCGGGAATTCATCGAATTCGTGAGCGAGGGGTAGCCCGCCCTCGGCGGGCGTAGGGGCGCCTTCAGCGCCCCTGAAAAGAGACGGTGACGCTTTCGCCTGAACCCGGCCCAGGCCCCCGACAGCACCCCGTAGTTTCTTGATAGATCACCGGCGGTCACCATCCCACCATACTCACCCCAGATTCTCTGTCAAGGGATATAGACAGTCCGGCGCGCGCGAAGCTCGCAGCCCGGCTTCGGGCGCCTGAGCCTGAACGCGCTGCTTACCTTCGGGGTGTGGTACAGTCGGATGATGGACCAAGACGAGGATCTCCGATGGCTACGGAGGCGTCGGACGCCTCGCACACTCCCGGCGATCGACCGGGCCGGCGTGTCCGCGGTGATGACGTGCGTGTTGCTCTACTCGCTGGCCCTCGTCCCTGGAGACTTGAACGCAGGCGACCCGCACCTGCGGCTCCCGTGGAGCACATCGGGCGCGGAGATCCTGGCTTCGGATAGGGTCGAGATCTCCCGGACCGACATCTCGGTGGATGGCTGGGTCGTGGCGTTGCTGGCGGACAGTGGCCGGGTGGCGCGGCTCGACCGCGCCCTGAAGCGTGAGGGTGAGCGCGACCCCAACTTCCACGTGTTGATGTACGACGACGGAGAAGCGATGTGGCAGGCCGAACGCCCGCGCCTCCTGCTCCTCGCCGACGAGGACACGCCCTACGGTGTCGTGGACGAGGTCCTCCAGGCGGCGCATCGGGCGGGTCGGACGGACGTGCGGCTTGGGGTTCGGCATGTGCCCGAGGACGGGGGCGACGTCGGACCGGGGCTCTGAATCCTCGCGGGGCCGAGCCTGCCGCCTACGCCACGCGTCGCCTCCGCCGACCCACAAGGAGCAACCCCACGATCAGCGGGACGGTTGCTCGCTCATCGCCGCCTGTCGCGCATCCCAGGCATCCGGACTTGACGGTGGGCTGGCTGGCGTCGTCTGCGGAGTCGCGCGGGCCGGAGTCACCGGTGTTCGCGCCCGAGTCGGTACCGCTGTCGACCGCGCTGTCGCTGACGCTGTCGGTCGGGCAACCCTCGTCGATCGTGCCGTCACAGTCGTTGTCGACACCGTCGCAGACCTCGACTGCGGCGGGATTCACGGCGGCGTTGGCGTCGTCGCAGTCACCTGCGACCGTGGACCAGCCGTCACCGTCACCGTCCACCCAGCCCGCGGCGCCCTCGCCACCGTAGGCGCCGATGTCGCTGCGCGTGCCGTCGGGGTCCGTGAGCGCAGGGTCACCGACGTCGATGAGGGGCGAGCCGAAGGCCAGATGCAGATCGTCGGTGAACGTGCCGTCCGCGACGTAGTCGACGAAGTCGGGGTCGACGGCGATGTTGCCGAAGGAGCCGGTGGGGTCGACGGTCAGGCCGGATCCGCCAGCGTTGGCGTGGAGATCGCTGTAGGTGGGAGCGAAGACGACGGTCGGGTCGAGGGCGAGCGCGGCGCCGGTGGAGCCGGCGAGGATGGTGTTGGTGAGGGTGAGGCGGCTGTCGTACCCGGTGACGACGATGTCGGCGTCGCCACTGGTGTTTTCGATGGCGGTGACGTTGGTGAGGACGGCGTAGGTCTCGTAGTCGCCCCAGATGACGGCGCCAGAGTCGGCGCGATTCCCCTCAAAGACGCAGTTGGTGATGGTCGCGCCGCCGTCGCCCAGGAAGGCGAGCGCGCCTCCCTTTGCCGCGCTGTTCCCGATGAAGCGGTCGTTGTCGAGGGTTCCCAAAATGCCGCTCATGGCGCCTCCGGTCCCGGAAGCGACGTTGTTGATAAACTCGGTGTTGTAGGCGCTGCCCCACGCGGCCGAGACCCCGGCGCCGGAAGGCCCGTAGTTGTTGCTGACGATGTCGTCGCTCAACAGCAGGCTCGTGTCCTCCTCCGCGCCGATGCCGCCCGGCGTGTTGTTGCTGATGGTCGAGCGCGTCAAGGAAATCCACCCGTCATCGAAGATGAGCACCCCGGCGTACCAGTTTCCGGTGTTGCCGGAGATCGTGCATTCATCGCAGTCGAAGGTGGCCAGTTGGCCGTAGACACCGGCGTACTCGTTGTCCTCGACCGTCACGGCGTCGCCGGCGACGTCTGCCTCGTACAGCCAGAGGCCGCTACCCGTGTTCCCGCTCGCCTCGACGTCCGTCAGGGTGACGAAGTCCCGGTAGTCCTCGTCAAGGTAGAGCCCGCCGTCATTTTCGTCGCTTTGCACGTCCGTCACCGTAGACGGCCCGACGCCGTCGAGCTCCACGCCCGGTCCCGCGACGGTCCCGGTCACCACAAGGTCCGAAAGGTCGACCGTCGCCCGAGAGACCGCCAGACCCGCGCAGACGCCGTCGCCGGCCTCAAAAGCAGTACAATCCCCGCCCGTAATCGTAAACCCCCGCACCTCCGTCCCCGTCGCGCCCGCATCCGCGACCGTCACCACCGACCCGTCCCCGAGGCCGATGATCGTTGTCACCGCCGAGCCTTCCACCCCCACGAGCGTGACCGGCACCGCCGGCAGGACGACGTCCTCGGTGTACGTTCCGCCGGCGACGTCGACCTCGTCGCCCGACCCGGCGAGCGCGAGGCCCGCCGTGATCGTCGTCGCATCGCCGGATCCGTCCGGATTGACGCGGATGATCGCCGCGTGCGCTCCGCCGACAAGCGCCAGGATCACGGATGGGCAGAGGACCAGCACGCCCGCATCCTACACCCGCCCGCCCGCAATCCCGGCAGCGACCAGCCCATCCGGCTGCCATGATAGCCCGCCCTCCCCTGCGAGCGCCCATGCGTCCCCTCCTCCTCCTCCTCCTCGCCGCCCTCGCCCCGACCGTCGCCCTCGCGGCCCCGCGCGATCCCGACCATCGCCCGACCTGCCACACGCCGGAGATGCTGCGGCATCGCTTTGAAGAGGAGGGTGGACCTGCCTATTCCGGCCCAAACATGACCCGCCCCGCCGAGGCCGGCTACGTCGACTCCACCATCTACCCGCTGCGCATTCACTACCGTAACGCCGACGACGCCGACCGCGCCGCGACCGTCGTCCTCCCCATCGCTGAGGACGTCTGGCACACGGAGATCGAGGTCATGGGCTGGCCGCAGCCACCCACCGACTACGGCGTTGGCGGCAGCGATTCCTACGACATCTACCTCACGAATGACCAGACACAGGGCGGCGCCTACACGTACACGACGTACGACAGCGGCATCGAGCCCGACACCAACCCGAACGACAATTTCTTCTCGAATTCTTCGTGGATCGCCGTCGACGACGACCAGTCGTGGATCCCCGACAGCCTGATGTCGCTGTTCGTCTCTCACGAATTCAACCACGCCTGCCAGTACGCCATCGACGCCAACGAGTCGACGGTGTTCGTTTGGGAGAGCACGGCCGAGGCCATCTCTGAGATCTACAGCGGGCTCTCCAGCGACTACACCAGCGAGATCCCCAGCTTTCAGTCCCACCCCAACCTGTCGATCCTGTTCTCGGCGTACGACCGGCAAGTCAGCACCTACGGCAACGAGACCGGCTATTACGAGTATGGCGGCTGGATCTTCGGCGCTTTCATCGAGCAGGCCTTCGGAGCGAACGACGGCACCGAGCTGCTTCAGATGTGGACCGATCTGGCGACGGGTAGCAAGTCCGACGAGCCCGACTTCGTCGACGCCCTCGGGCTTATCGGCGGGGCCGACTTTCCCGACGCCGGGCAGCTCTTCCTGGACTTCTCGGAGTGGCGGTTGATGGTGGCGAAGTTCGACGACGGCGCGCACTACTCGGACGCCGCGCACTGGGGCAAGAGCTCGGAGGTCGGGCTTGAAGGGACCCTGACGCTCAGCGCCGTCGACGGAACCGCACTGACGCCCGTAAACCCACCGTACTACCTGGGAGACTCGGTGTGGGAGATCGACGTGGACGCCGCCTCGACCGGAACGCTGCACCTGGACGTCACGGGCGACAGCACGACGCAGTGGGGCATCGTGGCTGCGGGATACCCAGCGTCTGGAGCGGCGATCGTCGCGAAGGCCCGCGGCGCGGACGGCGAGGAGGTGGCTACGGACCTGGCGCTGACCGGCGTGACGAAGATCCTCGTCGCGGTCGCCAACGTCGGGCCGTCCACGCTTGATCCCGAGGACTCGAACATCGGCCACACCAACAATTTCACGCTCACGCTCTCGGTCATCAGCGATGCGAACGCCGACAGCGGCACGGTCGACTCGACGCCGCTCGACACGGGCGCGGAGAAGACCAAAGCGGGTGGATGCGCCTGCGCGACGAACGAAAACACAGGGTTGACGGGACTTAGCCTGGGTGGGCTGTTCATGGCCGCCGGTGTGGTCGCAGGGCGGCGCCGGCAGCGATAACCGGCGGGGATGCCCACGCCCCGCCTCCCCGTCGCCCTCTCGCTGATCCTCCCGCTGCTGCCGCTCGCCGCGCTTGCAGCGCCCGCGCCCGCCGAAAAGACCGCGACAATCCCAGATCCCGGCCAGAAGGGCCTCTCGCCCGGCCCCAGCACTGCGCCTTCGGCCGCGAACCCCGCCACCGTCGCCCCGAGTGACGTTGGCTACTATCGTCAGCCCTCGCTGCGCGGTGACACCGTCGTGTTCGTGTCGGAAGGCGACCTGTGGCGCGCGAGCGTGCCGGCGGCGACCGCGTGGCAGCAGATCACGCCCGCAGGCAAGGTCGGTGAGTCTGCGCATGCCACCCGCCTCACCTCGCACCCCGGCGCGGAGTCCTCGCCCCAGATCTCGCCGGACGGGCAATGGGTGGCGTTTGTCGGCACGTACGAGGGTCCCGCCGCCGCCTACGTGATGCCCATCAGCGGGGGCCGGCCGACGCGGCTGACCTGGGACGGCATCCGCGTGAACGTGGTCGGCTGGAGCCCGGACGGCAAGGTGCTCGTGGCGACCGACGCGTTCAGCACGTTGCCAGCCGCGCAGTTGACGCGGATCGACCCGAAGTCCGGCGCCCGGGACGTCGTCCCCCTCGCGCAGGCCAGCGACGGCGCGTATACGGCAAATGGCCAGCTCATCTTCACGCGCCTCGCGTTCCAGGGCAGCCAGACCGCGCGCTACCAGGGCGGCACGGCGCAGAACCTGTGGCGGTGGGACCCGGCGCACCCCGACACGGAGGCGAACGCGCTCACCGGTGACTACGCCGGTACCAGCAAGAATCCCATGACAGACGCCGGGAAGATCTACTTCCTCTCCGACCGCCCCGGGCTCGGCGGTGACCGCACGATGAACGTCTGGGCGATGGCGGAGGACGGGACGGGGCTGACCCAGCTCACCAAGTCCAGGGGCTGGGACATCATCAGCGCCACCCTTGATCCCGCCCGGGCTGCGGCGACCGACGGCGGTTCCGGGCACGGCACGCGAATCGCCTACCGCGTCGGCGCCGACCTGCACGTCCTCGACGTCGCCAGCGGGAAGGACGACCTGCTGGCGCTCACCCTCGACTCCGACCTCGACCAGACGCGCGAGCAGTGGATCCCCGACCCGGAGGAGTGGATCTCGAACATCGACCTCTCGCCCGACGGTGAAAAGCTGGCCATCACCGCGCGCGGCAGGGTCTGGGTGATCCCCAAAACCCACGGGGGACGCGTCGTCTCGCTCACCAACGAGGGTGGCGTGCGCTGGCGGAGCGCGCAGTTCTCGCCAGACGGCAAGACCGTGCTCGGCTTCTCCGACGCGAGCGGCGAGGTCGAGCTGGCGGAAGTGCCCGCCGACGGCAGCGCGCCCCCGACCATCCTCACGCACGACTCGGACGTGCTTCGCTGGGCATTGGCCACCTCCCCTGACGGCAAGCTCATCGCCCACACCGACAAGGATCAGCGCCTCTGGCTCTACTCGCGGGCGACGGGGAAGAGCACGTTGGTGACGTCGTCGACGGTTGATCTGCTGACGAACCCGACGTTCTCGCAGGACTCGAAGATGCTCGCCTGGCAGGAGATGCAGGAGACCCAGCTTCACCAGATCCACCTCGAAAACCTCGCGACGGGCGTTCAGTCCGCCATCACGACCGCGCGCTACGACAGCTACGACCCGGCCTTCAGTCCGGACGGCAAGTGGCTGTATTTCCTGTCGGATCGCAACTTCACCTCGACCGTCCCTGCGCCCTGGGGCACCTACGGCCCGGAGCCCTACTTCGACCATCGGACCAGCATCTACGCGCTCGCCCTTCAGCCTGGCACGATCTCGCCGTTCCAGCCCTACGACGAGCTGCACCCAAAGCCCGCGGACGACGAGGGCGATGACGACAAGCCCGCCAGCAAGAAGGACGCGAAAGCAGCCAAGAAAGCTGCAAAGCTTGAGGCGAAGGAAGAGGCCAAGGAGGCGAAGAAGGGCGAACCGCCCAGCGACCTGCCCGCCATCGTCACCGACGGCCTCGCCGACCGCATCTGGCCCGTTCCCGTAGCGCCGGGCGACATCAGCGATCTCTCCGTCAGCGACTCCGCGATCTACTGGGTCGAGAGCGACCCGAACGCCGCTCCGGGAGCCGAGGCGGACGAGCCCGCGCCCTCGACGCTCAAGGGGCTGGCCATCGGCAACGACCCGCCTGAGGTCAAGGCGCTCGCCACCGGGATCGAGTCCTACCAGCTCTCCCGCGACGGCAAGCACCTGTTCCTCGACAAGGACGACGCCTTCAACATCGTGGACGCGGGGGTGGACGAGCTGGACCTCTCCAAAGCGGCGGTCGATCTTTCGGGCTGGAGCTTCTCCATCGACCCGCGGGAGGAATGGCGACAGATGTTCGTCGAGTCCTGGCGTTTGGAGCGCGACTACTTCTACGCGACCAACATGAACGGGGCCGACTGGAAGGGGATGCTCGACCGCTACCTGCCCCTCGTCGATCGGGTGCGCTCCCGCGCGGAGCTCTCCGACCTCATCAGCCAGATGGTGTCGCAGCTCTCCACGCTCCACACCTTCGTCTACGGCGGCGACGCGAGGACCGGGCCCGACATGATCGCGACGGCGTCGCTCGGCGCCTCGTTCTCGCCGGCCGCCGGTGGCCTCCGCGTCGACCACATCGACGAGTCCGACCCCGACCAGCCCAGCCGTCGCTCGCCCTTGCAGATGCCCGGCATCGACGTTCGCGAGGGCGACGTGCTGCTCACGATCGATCACGCCCCTGTTGCCTCTGTCCCGGAGCTCGAGGAAAAACTGCGGACGAAGGCGGGTCACGCGGTGCTGATCGGCTACCAGCGCCCCGGGGTGGACGGGAAGAAGGCCACCACGATGCAGGCCCTGGTCACGCCAGTCGACCCGGGCGGCGACCGCGACCTGCGCTATCGGGACTGGGAGATGTCCCGCCGCGATCGCGTCGAAAAGACCGGCGGTGGCACGATCGGGTACGTGCACCTGCGCGCGATGGGTGCCGAGGACATCGCCGAGTGGGTACGGGAGTACTACCCGGTGTTCAATCGCGATGGCCTGATCATCGATGTGCGCAACAACCGTGGCGGCAACATCGACAGTTGGATCCTCGATCAGCTCCTGCGCCGACCCTGGATGTACTGGAGCCAGCGGGTCGGGGCCTCCGCCTCGTGGAACATGCAATCGGCCTTCCGCGGGCCCATCGCGGTGCTGTGCGACTCCGGGACGTCGTCCGACGGGGAGGCGTTCTCCGAAGGCATCAAGCGGCTCGGCATCGGCAAGCTCATCGGCACGCGCACGTGGGGCGGCGAGGTCTGGCTCTCCGGCGACAATTTCCTCGTCGACGGTGGCATCGCGACCGCCGCGGAATTCGGCGTGTACGGACCGGAAGGCAAGTGGTTGATCGAGGGGCGCGGCGTCGAGCCGGACATGGTCGTCGACAACCTTCCGCACGCCACGTACGCGGGCGCGGATGCCCAGTTGGACGCCGCTTTGAAGTACCTGCAGGACGAGTTGAAGGCCCACCCCGTCGCCCCGGTCCCGCACCCGGCCTGGCCGGACCAATCGCCCCGGTGACAGGAAGCGGCACGCGGTGCCAATCGCGCGATCGAGGCGCGGAATCGCGCGTTCGCGGGAGCCGCGCGCGCGTTTTTGTCGTATGCTCCGGGAATGGCCAGAATCCTGGTAGTTGACGACGACGGCTTCAGCCGGAACCTGCTCGCTGAGATGCTTCGTGCGCTAGGCCAGGAACCGACCGTGGCTGCCGACGCGCGGGAGGGGCTGCAGATGATGGCCAGCAAGGCCCATGATGGCGTGATCACCGACGTGCGCATGCCGGGCTGGGATGGCATTGAGCTCGCCCGCCGCATCGGGATGCTGCCCGACGCCCCCCCCGTCGTGCTGATGAGCGCCGACTCGGACTTTGACATCCACGAGGAAGCCCTCCGGCGCGGCGTACGTCCCGCATCGTTTCTCCAGAAGCCGTTCGACCGCGTCGGCGTTGCCCGCATCCTCCGGCTCATGAACGACGGCGAGGTGACGGCGCCAACGGGCGCATCGCGGCCCGAGGTCCCAACGGTACCGCTGGCCAAAGACGACCACCCCGACTGGTTGACCGGGGCACGGGGGCCGGCATCGCAGCTCTCGCCCGCCCGAATCTGGTTCGTCGCCTGGCGACGGCAAGCCTCGGGAGCGGTGATCGTCCGCGGCCGACAGGCCACGACGATCGGGTTCAAGCGGGGCCAGATCGCCGACGTTGCCGGGGTTCCGGGGCTGCTCGCCAGCCGACTTCCCAATGTGAACACCGATAATCTCACGATCGCGGTCGGCAGCGCGATGGCGATGGGCATCTCGCTCGACGAGGCCCTCGGCGGGGTAGCGCTCGACGTGGCGCGTTGGAGCCTGGACTGCCGGTCGGGAGATGTGCGGTGGGATCCCGCCTGGGCCGCCGGACCCGGCGCGATTCCCCTCCCGGGAACCCCGCCTCGCCTCCTCACGGAGGTCATCGCGGACGTGCCCGAGGAAACACTGATGAAAACGTGGCAGGCAGTTGCGAACTCCCGAGTCACGGCGCGGAACCCCACGGACGTACCGTCGGACCGATGGGGGCTCGACCCGCAAGCCCTCCGCGCGCAGCGGTTGGCCTCCGGACAGGCAGTACAGGCGCTGATCTACGAGCTTTCGGGGGGCGTCGCCGCACGGCGGGTCCAAGCCCTTCGGGCGCTCGACCTGCTCTTTCGTCTGAACCTCGTGACGCTCGCCGCCTGACCGGGGCGTCAGTACATCCCGCGGATCGCCTCCTGGGCTTGCTCCACGCGGTCCTCCGGCACGTAGACGCGCGCAATGTGCCGCTCGTCCTGGTAGCGTTCGAACACCCGCGTGGCGTCCTCGAGCGACAACACGCGCTCCCGGCAGCCCGGCTGTCGCTGCACAACGTAGATGCGAGGCGCCTTTCCGCGTTTCTGCCCCATCACGTTGTACCGCGAGAGCTTGCCGGTGGAGCTGGCTTGCAGGAAGTCGATGCCAGCCGACGAAAGCGCGTTGACCGCGCGCTCCGTGGACACCTCGCTCTGGCTCCCGTGCAGTTCCAGCGCCCGCCGGTACGCGCGGCGCTCCACGATCCGGCGCGCCCAGGGGTCGGTTGAGCGACGCAGGTAGCTGTGGAGGTGGACGTCGTCCATCTCGAGGTAACCCTCGATCGCAGTCGGGAACGGGTAGGTCGGCGCGCCCGGTACCTGCTCCAGGAAATGGCGCTTGAGCATCTCCTCGAAAACCACGGACTTGTGGTGGAAGTACACCATCACGAACATGTGGTACCGGGCGATCATGAAGTCGTCGAAGGCGTAGATCGCGCGGTGATCCAGCGCGAGGGAAACGACATCGTGGCGGTCGTCCCGGCCTTTGGCGTGCACATGGCACTCCAGGTTGCCGATCAGCCAGCCGACGTCGATCTGGCCGTAGCGCGCCCCGGAGTAGTACGAATCGCGCTGCAGGTAGTCGAGCCTGTCGACGTCCAGCTCGCTGGAGATGAGCTGGGAGAGGACCCGTCGCCAGTCCAGGCCCCCCTCGAGGAAGAAGTCGTCCGGTACGCGCACCTCGTGACTCACCAATGCAGCGACGTGCTGCCCGGTGAACGGGAAGTTCTCGGCGATGCACAGCGCAAGCGACGATTGCGTCAGGATCGCGATGGTGTAGTCCTCGTGGGAGGCGAGGAGGTCGAGACGCGTGGCGACGCGGTCGGCGGCATACGCCGCGATGCCCAATGCCCGCAGGGGCGGCATTGCGAACTCGGTGCAGTGCGAGAAAGGCGCATGGCCGAGGTCGTGGCAAAGCGCGGCAAGCCGGACGCAGGATCTCAGGGCAGCCCGTCGGGCTGGGGGGAGGGCGGCGCACTCGGGCGGCGCGCGCTGCGTGATCGCGTCGAACGCCCGGCCAGCGAGCTCCATCACACCGACGGAGTGCGCGTACCGGGAGTGCACAGCCCCGGGGAACGGAAGCTCCGAAAACCCCATCTGCTTGATGCCCCGCAGACGCTGCACGTACGGATGGTCGACGACGCGGGCCTCGGCGTCGTCGACATGCACCGCTCCGTGGATCGGGTCGCGAACCTCCATCTGTGCACCTCGCCCCGCGGGTATCAAGAAACGCGAAAGAAAGACATGTTAGCCCCCGCAGCCGATGCACCCCCTCCCGCCGGATTCCCCGCTCTCCGTCGGCGATGTGCTCCACCACGCCGCGTTCGGCTTCGCGACCGTTCACGCCGTCGACCCGGCTGGCGCGAGCCTCGGCTGGGAGACAGCGAGCCCGCTGCAACCCGGATGGGTCTCGCGCTCGTCGATGCGCGACGCGTACCAGGCCTGCCCGCCGGAAGGCCTCCTCGCGGGGACCGTTCGCGATTGCGACTCGGTCCGCCGCCTCCTGCGCACCGACGGCAGCGCCGCGCTCGGACGATTGCTGGTGGACATCGGTCCGGCCACCGCGGAGGAGATCGGTGAGTGGCTGGTCGGGCGGCGTTTGCTCCCGCTCGGCGAGGCCGGCGCCTGGTGGGCGGCGATCGAGCCGGAGCTTGCGCTCGACGACCGGTTCTTGCGGGACGGAGAGCGATGGGGCGTACGCCTGGGGGCTGACTTTGTGGGCGCCGTGCCCGCCGCGGCCGAGGCACTGCCTCCACCGGGTTCGTGCGCGACGACCGAGGCTCTCGCCCTGGGCTGCGGGCTCGCCCGGGCGTTGTGTGAGCTGCACGGACGAGGCGAGACGGTCGGCGCTGCCGGGCGGGCTGCTTTCACACGGGTCGACGGCGTCTGGCGCTGCGCCGGGCGACCGGAAAGGGACGGCGCGCGTGCCGCCCTGGAGCGGCGCGAGGACGTGCATGCCCTGGCACAGGTCCTCCTCGAACAGGTCCTCGGGCCGCTCCCGAACCCGCGCCACCTCTCGGCGGCCGACGTACTCCCCCACCTCGGCGAGCTCCTCCCCGCGCTCCCCATCGATCTGTTCGGCGCCCTTGAACGAGCGCTTTGCCCGGACCCGGTCTGTCGCCCCGCCGACGGCTTCGCCCTCCTGCACAGCCTTGAGCGCGCCCGCGCGACCCACGTCCTGCGCGATGGCTTCCCGCATCAGCCCGGCGCGA
Source organism: uncultured Pseudomonadota bacterium (assembly GCA_903844155.1). Taxonomy (GTDB): domain Bacteria; phylum Myxococcota_A; class UBA796; order UBA796; family SXON01; genus CAIUMM01. The sequence continues at coordinate 16,972 of CAIMSU010000225.1, forward strand.
CGATCACCGTCGGCTTCGACAGTCACATCGGCATCACCCGCGCGCTCACAACGCAGGTGAACCAGGATTGCCTGCTCATTGCCGGCGATCCCGATCTCGCGCTGCTCGTGGTCGCAGACGGCATCTCCGTCTCCACCGCCGGGTCGGGCGATCTGGCCTCCCACATCCTCCGGGAGACCCTCCGAAAGTGGTGGACCGAGGCTGCGGCGAGCCTCCGGGGCGCCTCCGCGGCGCGCGTCCATCAGGCCATCCGCGAGGGGCTCGGCCGGGTCAATCGCCAGATCCTCACCGAGGCCGCGCGACTTGTGGGCGGCCGACTTTCGGAGCACATCCCGATGGGGACGACCGTGGTGCTTGCGGTATGCCAGGGAAACCGGGTGCAACTCGCTTCGCTTGGCGACTCCCGGGCCTGGCTGGTCGATGCCAACGGCGCGAACCTCCTGACCAGCGACCAGAACCTCCAGGCCGAGCTCCTGCGCCAACACCTGGGGGGCAACGAGCCCGTCTGGACCGAGGAGCGGAATGCGCTGACCGGCTACTGCGGGCACCTCGACCACGCGGGCCGACCAACGCTGCCCCCCGTCCACGCTCGAAGCTTCACGCTCCTCCCGGGGGAGTGGGTCGTTCTCACGACAGACGGATTTTCCGACTTCGCGGACGAGGAGGATGCCGGGCTGGCTCGGGTCCTCGTGAAGGCGGTCCGGGAGGCCGACGACTCGCCCGTACCAGCGATGGACGTGGCGCGCAGGGCGGTAGACGCCGCGAATGCCGGTGGCGGGGGCGACAACGTGACGGTACTGGCGTTCACACTCTCCGCGGGATCGTCGCGCGTATCCGTCGGAGCGGTGCCCAACGTCACGGACGCCGCTGGACGCGCAGGGTAAATCCCCGACCGGAGTGAGGTCATCGTGAACGACACCTTCCGCGAGGCGCTGAGCGAGCGCGTCATCGTGTTCGACGGCGCGATGGGCACCGAGATCTACAAGCACGGCGTCTTCATCAACCGCTGTTACGACGAGCTCAACCTCTCCCAGCCCGACATCGTCTCGACGATCCACAGCGCCTACCGAAAGGCCGGCGCGGACGTCCTCACCACGAACACCTTTGGCGCCAATCGCCTCCGCCTCGGCGCGTACGGGCTTGAGGACCGGGTGAAGGACATCAACGCAGCCGCCGTACGTCTGGCCCGCGGCGCTGCGAACGCCAACGCGCGCGCGACGCCCTGGGTTGCCGGGAGTATCGGTCCGACCGGCACGCTCCTCGCCCCCGTCGGCCGGGTGACGCCCGGGGACGCGTTCGCGGCGTTTCGCGAGCAGGCTGAGGTGCTGGCCGAGACGGGCGTGGACGTGTTCGTGCTTGAGACGTTCACCCATCTGGCCGAGCTGTGGCAGGCAGTTCGTGCGGTCCGCGCGGTGTCCGATCGCCCGATCATCGCGTCGATGAGCTTTCCGTTCGTTGGCCCGGGCCAGAACCAGCTTGAGGGCGACAGCCCCGAAGTCGCAGCGCGCACCGTGAGGAACTGGCCGATCGACGTGTTCGGGACGAATTGCTCCAACGGTCCGCGCGGCGTTCAGCATGCGCTGGAGCGGCTTGCAGCGTGCACCGACATGAAGCTCATCGCCATGCCGAACGCCGGCCTTCCGCAGGTCGTCGAGGGCCGGACGATCTACCTGGCCGCCCCGGAGTACATGGCCGAGCACGCCCGCCGCTTCGTGCAGATCGGCGCCGCGATCGTCGGGGGCTGCTGTGGCACCACACCCCAGATGATCAAGGAGATCACGACGTTTGTCCGCACGGTCACGGCGGACGCCCGAACCCGTGTCGTGATGCAGTCCGCCGAGAGCTCCGCCGAGGCTGGCGGAGCGGTTGCCATGACCCCGACACCGCCCATCGCGAAGAGCGAGTTCGGCCGGAAGCTCTACTCCGGGGAGTTCTGCGTCTCCGTCGAGCTGGACCCTCCCCGAGGTGTCGAGGCACAGAAGGCCGTGGACGGGGCGAAGATGCTGCTCGCCGCGGGGGTCGACGTCGTCAACATCGCCGACGGCCCCCGCGCTGTGGCCCGCATGGGCCCGTCGGCGTTGGCCCAGCTCGTGCGCCGGGAGTGCGAGATGGAAGCCGTCGTCCACTACTGCTGCCGGGACCGCAACCTCCTCGGCATGCAGATGGACCTGCTCGGCGCCAACGCGCTCGGGCTGAAGAACATCCTCGCCATCACCGGCGACCCGCCCAAGATGGGGACGTACCCGAACGCCACGGCGGTGTTCGACATCGATGCCATCGGCCTGATCACGTTCATCCAGATGCTCAACCGGGGGCTCGACTTCTCGGGCGCGCCAATCGGCGGCAAGACCGACCTGCTGGTCGGCGCCGGTTGCAACCCGGGGCACGTGGATCTGGCGTTGGAAGTCGAGCGTTTTGGGCGAAAGATCGCGGCGGGAGCAGAGTACTTCTTCAGTCAGCCCGTGTTCGATCCGTCGCTGCTGCAGCGGTTCCTGGACCTGACGGACAAGTTTCCCAGGGTGCCGTTCCTGGTCGGCATCATGCCGCTCGTCTCCGCGAAGAACGCCGAATTCCTGCACAACGAGGTCCCGGGGATGCAAGTGCCGGAGGCGATTCGGCACCGTCTCGCCGCGGCCGGCGGGCGCGACGAGCAGCGGGAGGTGGGCATCGAGGTCGCGCGCGAGGCGCTCGCCGAGGTAGTCGACCACCCGCGCGTGAACGGCGTCTACATCTACCCGCCATTCGGCAGCTACAAGGCTGTGCTTCGCCTCATCGACGTCATCGACCAGCGTAGGGCGAGAGGCCCGGCCGCTCACGCAGCCGAGCCCTAGTACAACCGCGACCACTACGCCGATCCGCACCATCGTTACGGAGCCCGGTACAGGTAGACGGCGCCGACGCCGCCCCAGTTCTGGGCGCCGACCACCAGATCGTCGTGCCCATCCAGATCCTGGTCGATGCTGTTGAAAACGGCGCTTCCAAACGACGTTCCCGCCTTGCCCTGAAACCAGGTGTCGCAGGTGGTCGCCGAGAGGGTGGAGGCCCAGCTCGACGCGCCGTACGTCAGGCACACGCCCCCAGTCGAGCTCTCCCAGCCGGGGTCGCCGATCGCGACGTCATCGATGCCGTCGCCGTTGTTGTCGCCGGAGCCATCTGCGCTGACGCCGGTGTCGGCGCCGGTGTAGACCGCGTCCGCCGCGGCCGTGGTGATGTCCCCGCGCCCCAGCGGGTCGAGGAAGAGCAGCGCGCGGGTGTCAGCAGAGGCAGTCAGCAGGAGGTCGAGCTGGCCGGAGCCGTCATCATCGCCCGCGAGGGGGAAGGGATCGATGCCGAGGGTGTCGGAGCCCGAGCCTTGAATGGTGGTGGATGCGGCCTCCGTCGCCGTGGCCGACCACGCCATGGAGGCGTTCCCGGCGACAAGGTAGACGGCGCCGCCCGCCTTGCCAGAAGCGCCCGCGACGATGTCCGCGTACCCGTCCTCGTCGAAATCCGCGACCATGAGCCGGCTCCCAAGGTGGTCCGAGGCACCGCCGTAGATGAGGTCGTCGCCGTCGTTCTGCGTCCACGCGGTGCCCTCGAGGCCGGATCCACCGGCGAACACCGCGATGCTTCCGGCGTCTGTGACCGGGTGCAACCCCGGTTTGTCGTCGCTCGCGACGCCGATCACGAGATCGCCGATGCCGTCGCCGTCCACATCACCAATCGCGCCCGAGGTCACCTCGTCGCCCGTGGCCGCGCCGGAAACGCGAATGTCGGGATGATCGACGCTCTGGGTCCAGCTCGCGCCGGACGATTCGTTCACGATGGCGTAGTCCGAGAGGCCGTCGATGATCAGCACGACCTCGTCGTTTCCATCGCCGTCGACGTCGCCCGCAGACCCGCCCGCAGAGGAGAGGTTCGCCATCGCCTCCCCCGTCAGCGTGCTCTCGGCGACTGAGGCGAGGACCGCGCCGCGGCTGAGCGATGAGCCTTCCACCGCGTAGCCATCGTGGTAGCCGCTCGAATCGCCGACGTAGAGGTCCGCCGACCCGGACGCCGTCAGGAACGCGCCCCGGCTCCACAGCGCCGGGCTCCCCAGCCCGCCCGAGGCCGCCACACCGGTGAGGATGCCGTCGTAGGCGCTGTTCACCACGGTGTCGTCAGCCACGCCCGAGCAGTCATTGTCCTCCCCGTCCCAGCGCTCCGACGTCGGCAACCCGACCGCGGGATCGGTGTCGTAGCAGTCCCCGCCGCCCCAGGCGATCGCTTCGATCCCATCACCGTCCTGGTCGTAGTCGTCGTTGCCAGCGCAGTCGCTGTCGACGCCGTCGTACCAGGCGTCGGGTGCCCCGGGGTGCACGTCGCCGTCGACGTCGTTGCAGTCCGCGCCTCCCGCGATCTCCGCGTCGTAGCCGTCTGAGTCACGGTCGTAGTCGTCGTTCCCAGCGCAGTCGCTGTCGACGCCGTCGTACCAGGCATCGGGGGCGCCGGCGTACGTGGTGGCGTTGGCGTCGTCACAGTCACGGCCGCCGTACGCAAGCGCGTCCTGCCCGTCACTGTCGGCGTCGAAGTCGTCGTTTCCGGCGCAGTCGCTGTCGACACCGTCGTACCAGGGGTCAGGGGCGCCAGCGTAGATGGCGGCGCTCGCGTCGTCACAGTCGC
>CAIMSU010000226.1 GCA_903844155.1 uncultured Pseudomonadota bacterium
GCTGAATTCCCGCAGTTCCAAGGCCACGAACCCCGCCAGCCGGCGAGTACGCCAGCCGGCACGGTTCGTGCGCGGAACCGCGCGCCGGGGGGCCACTGCCCTCGCCAATCGCGCACTTTCAGCCACTTACGAGGTGAATGTATGCCCAGCGCCAGCACTGGCCCCCCTGACAGCACCGCGGCAGACGTCCGGCTCGTGCAAGCTCGGTGCAATGTCGTCGAGAGCCCGGCTTCGATGCCAGCATCAGCGCTCGCTCCGGCTATCGTTGGGCAATGAAGACCCTCCGTCGCCCGATCCTCTTCGCGCTCATCTCCCTCGCGATGTTCGGGCCGACCGTCGGCATCGTCGTCGCGGCCGATGACCACGCGCCGCCGCCGGACCCGCTCCCCGGCGACGAGATCGTCGACGGCCTCGCCCTCGGCGTTGGCGACTGGCTCGACGCGTCCATCTCCGCGGAACAATTCCACACGAACACAGCGCTTTTTGACGAGGAGTGGATGTTCGGCACGTGGATGATGGCCGCTGTCGGCTTTGGCCAGCACGCCGCCGCCCACCAGGACGCGCGCGCCGCCGACCTCGTCCGCATGGAGCAGTGCATCGACGTCCTGCTCGGCCCCGACGGCACGAAATTCGACCGGTCGCGCTGGCATTCATCGCCGTTGGACGACCTCGCCCAGCCCTCCCGCGGGCACGCCGCCTGGCTTGGGTACGCCGGCCTCGCCCTCTCACTCCACCACCGGCTCGTGACCGACGTCACCGCCCCCGGCGGTCCCGTCGTCGACCGCTACGCTGCCCTCCACGATCACGTCAGCGACGCCCTCCTCGCCCGCCTCGGCTCCCCCGTCATCGAGACCTACCCGGGCCAGGCCTTCCCCGTCGACAACGCCGCCGGCTTCGGCGCCCTGGGCCTCGACGCCGCCGACCCCGCCGATCCCGACCGCGCCGCACGCACGCGAAAGGCCCTCGCGCCCGCCCTCGCCCGCCTGCTCGACACCTGGCGTGACCCGAAAACCGGCGTTCTCTACCAGATGATCGACCCCCGGGGCGTCCAGCACGGTCACACCGATCCGCGCGGCTCCGGCACGTTCCTCGCGGCGTGGTTCTTGAGCTTCGCCGACGATGTTCCCGGACTCGGCCGCCCCGGCCGGTCGCTGTACTACTCCGGTCGCGACCAGCTCTACGAGCCCCTCGGCCCGCTCGGCGCCATGCGCGAATACCGCTACGGCAAGGGCGCCAGCGTGCTCGGCGAGGCGGAGCTTGGGGAGGGCGACATCGACTCGGGCCCGCTCATCCTCGGTCGTGGCGTTTCGTCCACCGCTTTTGCCATCGGGGGTGCGCGTGCGGAGGGGGACACCGCCATCGCCGCAGCGCTCATCCGCACCGCCACGATGTTCGGCCGCCCTTCCACCGACGATCACGGCGCCACGCACTTCTCCACCGCCGGCGCTGCGATGTGCGGCAACGCAAGCTGCGGCGCGCTCGGCGACGCCATCCTGTTCGCGATGCTGACGACGCCCGCCCGCTAAAGCCCCGGACGCCGGGTTAGCCCTGCGCCCCATGCCGCCGACCGCCGGAGCCCGACCCCGCGCGCTCGTGATCGGGGCCGGCATCACCGGCGCGCTCGTGGCCTGGCGGCTCCAAAGAGCGGGTTGGCAGGTGACGATCCTCGAGGCCGCCTACGTTGGCGCAGGCTCATCGTCGCGGACGGCAGCGGGCATCCGGCAGCAATTCTCCACGCCGGAGACGGTCGTGGGGATGCGCTTTTCCGTGGACTTCTACCGACGTTTTTGCGAGGAGGTCGGCGGGACGGACGTGCCGATCGTCCAGAACGGCTACCTGTTCCTGCACGCGGACGAGGAGGCCTGGCAGGGCGCCCGCGCGCGGGTGGCGATGCAGCGCCATTTCGGGCTCGCCGAGGTCGAGGACCTGGACGTCAGCGCGTTGGTCCAGCGTTTTTCGTGGGTCGACCGCCACGCGGTGCTCGGCGGGACGTTCTGCCCCAGCGACGGCTTCCTGCACCCCGAGACCGTCTACAACGAGGCCATCGCCGCAGCCCGCCGCCTCGGCGCAACCCTCCACGTCGCCTCGCCCGTCACCCGCACCGAGCACGTCGGCGACCGCATCGTCGCGCTGCACACCCCACAAGGCAGGTTTGAGGCCGATCTCGTCGTGGACTGCACGAACGCGTTTGACGCCGCGCTGCAGGGCCAGCTTGGCTTCACGCCCCTCCCCATCGCCCCGCTCAAGCGTTACCTGTGGTTCGTTCAGCGCGATGGAAGCGTCTTTTCTGGCGAGCTTGGCACCCGCGCCTTCGCCAGCATGCCGCTGGTCATCGCCCCCTCGGGCGCCTACTGCCGGCCCGAGAACGCCGAGAGCCTGCTGTGCGGCTGGGCGCACGAAGCCCGCCCCGAGCCTGGTTTTGGCTACGACGATCAAGACCGCGTCGAACCCGAGTTCTTTCACAAGACCGGCACCGACACCGTCGGCTACCAGACCTGGGCCACGCTGGCCGAAGTGATCCCCGGGATCGGGGAATTCGCCGGCATCACCGCGACGACCTGCGGGTACTACGCGACGACGCCCGACCACAACCCCTTCCTCGACCGCGACCCGGCCATCCAGAACCTCATCCGCGCGGTCGGCTTCTCGGGACATGGGGCGATGTTCGGGCCTTTCTCGGCGCTGGTCGTCGAGGCGCTCGCCCGCGAAGGGCGCCCCGACCACCTCGCCGTCCTCGACCGCGACATCCCGCTCACGGCGTTCCGCATCGGCCGCGCCTTCGGGCATGAGAGCATGGTCATATGAGCACGTTACCGGCGGTAGACGGGGCGGTCCGCGTCGTGGTCATCGGCGGCGGCTTTGGCGGTCTGGAGGCGCTCAAGGCGCTGCGCAAGCCGATCCGCCTGGGCCGGGTGACGGTCACGCTCGTCGACAAAGAGAACTTCTTCCAGTTTAATCCGCTGCTGCCCGAGGTGGCGACGGGCGCGGTCGAGACCCGCCACATCGTCCACCCACTCCGCCGCATGTGCCAGGCGATGGGCGTGCGCTTCGTCCGCAACAAGGTCCGGCACGTCGATGCCGTCGGGCGCGTGCTGCACCTGCACAACGACCTGACGCTGCCGTACGACCGCCTGATCATCGCCGCCGGCTCGACGACGAACTTTTTCGGCATTCCCGGCGCACAAGACAACGCCTTTCCCTTCAAGACGCTGATGGACGCCATCCGGCTGCGCGCGCAGGTCGTGGAGATGTGGGAGCTGGCCGACCAGGCGGCGGATCCAACGGTACAACGCCGGCTGTTGACGTTCGTGATCGCCGGCGGCGGCATCACCGGCGTGGAGGTGTGCAGCGAGCTGATGCACATGTTCACCAGCACGATGCGGAAGCTCTACCCGGCGGTGCCGCAGAACCTCGTCAGCGTGCACCTCGTGGAGGCGGGCGACCGGCTGCTCGGCGGGCTGAAGCCGGAGCACAGCGAGGTCGCGCTCGCGCACCTGCGCAACGTGGGGGTGACCGTCGTGCTGCATCGCAAGGTCACGGCGGTCGACGCCGCTGCCGTCACCCTCGACGACGGCACGGTGATCCCCGCGCATACGCTTGTTTGGACGACGGGAATCCGCGGGCAATCGCTGGATGCGCCCTGGCCCTGGCCGCTGGGCCGAGGCGGCAAGCTCGCCGTCGACAAGGGCTGCAAGGTGACCGAGGGCGTTTGGGCGATCGGCGACGCGGCTGACTGCGTCGACGAGACCGGCGCGCCCGTGCCCGCCGTCGCCCAGGGGGCGATGCAGATGGGGACGTTGGCGGCCCAGAACCTGCTCGCCGAGCTCGACGGAAGGCCGACGGCAACCCTGAAGTACCGCGACCTCGGCTATTTCGTGGGCCTCGGCAAGCACTCGACCGTCGCCAGCCTGATGGGCGTGCCGGTCTCGGGGGTGCTCGCGTGGTACGCCTGGGCGCTCGTCTACTTGCTGAAAATGGTCGGTTTCCGCAAGCAATTCGAGGTCGCGACGGACATGATCAAGGGCCTGTTCGTCGACCATGACACGAGTCAGATCCACGAGCGGCGGCGGATGCTGCGGGCGATGGACATGGAGGTGAGCCTGGAGCTGGTCGTGGGGCCGTAGGGCCGCCCCTACCCCACATCCAACCGACGAAACGCCCGCAACCCCATCCCCAACAACCCGCCCGCCAGCACCACCGGCCACCCAAGTCCCCACGCGATGACCGCGGGCGTCCCAAAAGTCAGCGTCGCCCAGGTGCCGACGGGCCCAAGCACGCCCAGCGTGGGGTCCATGGCGGCGAGGATGCCGACGCGGCCGGCCTGGACGGGGTTGACGGCGGCGATGGCGAACACGATCTGGGGCGGCAGTTGCCAGCGCAGCATCACGGCCAGAACTGCAAAATCCACGAGGGCTACGAGCGCCATCCACGCGCCGAGCGCGCGCAGGAGCGCCTCCTCGGGCGTGCGGGACGACGCGCTGATCCAGGCGCCGAGCCCCCCAAAACACGCGGCCTGACCAGCAAGCAACGCAAGGTCATCGCCCAGCAGCGTCCCAGGCACCGGCTGACCCATGAGCGCCGGTGCAACACCCAGAAGTCCGGTGGTGACGACAACGGGGATGACGATGGCTGCCAGCCGGGGAAGGACGATCGCGGCGTAGCAGCGCGCCCGGCCGTTCGGGTAGGACAGGTACCACTCCAACACGCCCTGCTGCCGCGCTGCCGTGATCGCCTGCGTCGTCGACAAGAGCGCCAACAACGGGACGAAAAGCAGCCCCGCCTGCACGACCCCGTCGAGCACCCGCCCAAAACCCGTGAACCCCACGATCGACGACTCCCTCGTCGCCACCGCGACAAAGAACAGCGCCAACGCCAACGAGAGGCCGACCGCCGCGACGGACCATCGCGCCCGGATCGCCGAGCGCACCTCCAGCCCGACAATCGCGGGCCAGCGCCACGGAGGCGTGGACCCGGGCAGGGCGATCGGGCCGGCATCACGAAACGGGGGTTCGCTCACGCCCTCCGCTAACTGACCGATGGCAACGCTGGCTTCCATCACTTGCCTCCGGAGACGACGAGCGAGGACGCCTCACCGACCGTCAACGCGCCGGGCGTGGACTTCGGGACGGCCTGCAACCCCGAGCCCATCGGCGTTTTCGCGCCCTCGGTGAACCCGACCTCGTCCTCGCGGTACCAGTTTGTGCCGTCGTAGAACCACATCGCGGCGATCGCCGGGTGGTTCTTGAGCGTGTAGCGGAAAAGGCAGCCGGGATCGTCAAAAGGGAGGGTCTTGCCGTCGCGGGTGATGATCGCGGAGGCGTGGGCGGGCTCGCTGACGAGCATGCCGCAGTCGCTGCAAGCGTCGTGGTCCCAGTTCAGGGCGGGGGGCTTGTTCGGGTCGGCGGCACAGCCGACGAGCAGGCTGACGAGCAGGGCGGTCATGGCGCGTTTCCGGGTTGCGGGTGGTCCGCGGCGGTGTGCAGGCCGGCGAGGCGTGTGGCGGCGGGGCGGGTGAGGAAGATGTCCGTGGCGTCGTCGAAGCGGACCTCCCCTTCGGCGAGCACGACGACGCGGTCGACGAGCGCGCGGACCTCTTCCAGCCGATGCGAGGACAAAACCAGCGTTGGCGCTGGATCGCGCGCAGCGAGCAGCTCAAAAAAGACGTCGCGGGCGGCGGGATCGAGGTTGGCTGTAGGCTCGTCCATCAGCAGGACGGGGCAGGTGGACGCCAACGCCGTCGCCACCAGCAATTTCTGCTGCATGCCGCCGGAGAGCGAGGTGAACGGCTGATCGGCGATGGCCCGAACGTCGAGGCCGAAGGCAGCGGTGACCTTCTCCAGCGCCTCGACCGGTCGGCCACGCATCTGCGCCCAGGCGCCACAGATCTCGCGCACGGGCGCCGCCAACGCCGGCGAGCGCTGCGGCACCCACGCCACGTGCCTGAGCGCCATCGCGTGGTCGGCCCAGGGGTCCACGCCCGCGACGCGAACCTCGCCGCTCGCGCGCAGGAGCCCCAGGATCACGCGCATCAACGTCGTCTTTCCGGACCCGTTCGGCCCGACGAGCGCCACGCGTTCGCCCGGTCCTATGTCCAGGCTCACGTCCCGGAGCACAAGCCGCGTGCCGTACAGCCGGCTGACGCCACGGACGCGAATGAGGGGGGTCACGACCACCGGGGCCTCAAATCCCGCGCGACGGCGGGCGGAGCGAACATGGGAAACGCCTTGGCGAACAAGTCCAGCAATTCGGCAGCCGGGGTTCCCGAGAAGAACGCGAGGTCCGGGTGGCGCGCCTGCAGCGACCCCGAGAGCGACCGCACCTCGTAGGGCAGGTCGCCGAAGCCGTCGTCATCGAGGTCGTAGCCGGCATAGTCGCTCCACCGGTTGCCTTCGAAGACGACGGCCGAGTCGTCGAGCCGCCCATCGACCGCCACGGGGACCGTGTCCTCGTGAAAGTCGTTGGCGCCAAAATGTGCGCCGGGCTGCGCTTCATGGATGCGCACGCCGGTCGCGTCGTACGCGAGAAGGTTCCCGATAAAGGCAGCATCGCCGCCGATCCGGTGTGGCGTGCCGTCCAGGTAGAGCCCCGTTGTCGACGACAGCAGCCGGTTGCCGATGACGCCGAGGTCATCGGACTCCTTGAAGCCGAAGCCCATGCCCGCCGACCCGTTCGCGCCGACGACGGTGTTCCCAAAAAGCCGGGCACCCTCGCTGTACATCACGAAGATGCCGACCACGTCGTTGTCGTAGTGGTTCATCGCGACGAGGTTCTTGTCGGCGTGCATCAGGTGCGTGCCATAGCGGGCGCCCGAGACGGTGTTGGCCGCGATGAGGTTGCCGGACGAGTACCAGACGACGACGTCGCGCACGCCGTCGAGCCGATTGTCGATGATCTGGTCGTCCTGCGCCTCCCAGAGCCGCAGGCCGTCACCCCGCAGGCCCATCGGGAGCTCGCTGCGGCCGTGGACGTCGCAGCCGCCCACCTCGCCGTGGTCGGCGCCGTGGATGTCGATGCCGATGTTGACGTCCCGGACGTGGACGCCAAGGACGTGAAAGCGGTCGCCGTTCACCTGCACGCCAGCGTCGTCCTTGTTGCCGTCTGATCCGCTGCCGGAGACGGTGAGGCCGCGGAGCGTGACGTCCGCCGCGTCGACCGTCAGAACGGTCCCCTTGCCGCCGCCGACCAGCTCGGCGCCCGGCTCCGCCTCGATCGTCACGGCCCGGTCGACGTGGACGGGTCCCGCGTAGGACCCGCTCGCAAGCGTGATGGTGGAGCCTTCGGGCGCCGCCTCGATCGCCGCCTGCAGGTCTGCACCCGCGACGAGGTGCGTCACGATCGCGCTGGCGGCGATGGGGATCATTTGGGAACGCGCACAAAGCCAGTGTTGCAGACAACACCGCAGGAGTCGTGCAGCGGGCAGGCCTTGCACACCTTCGCCCGCTGCCAGACCGCGAGCGAGACGAGCACGACGCCGACGAGGGCCACGTAGAACCCCTCCGTCGGGGCCGCCGTCGTCAGGAACTGCCCGACCTTGCCGGACCCGAACATGGTCGGTGTGAACGGGGTGATGTGCACGGGCGCCTTCGGATCGAGGTCGTGCCCGAAGGTGTAGAGCCAGTACATCGTGTCGGCGATAAACCAGATTGGCAGCCCAATTCCCATCGCCATCGCCACCCAGCCGATCTTGCGACCGGCCGCGAGGATGCCCGTGATCACCATGACGCCGAGCAGCGCCACCGCGTAGCCGCCGTAGGCCCGCTCCAGCGGCGCCCCTTCGGTCAGGTGCGCCATGCCGATGTAGTGGTTGATGATGTCGATCTCGTCGACATCGCCGCTGATACCCTTGAGCGAGACGACGAGGTTGAGCCCCTTCGCGTACTGCGGGGAGACGAGGTGGAAGTTCCACCAGGGAAGGAAGTACGCCGCGCCCATCGTCGCCGCCCCCACCACCGCCAGCGCGACCGTGACCGCGCGCCGGTGGATCTGCCAGTCGCCGATGCGCGGGCCGCGCGGGACCGGGGTCTTCGCGGTTGCCGGCGCGTCGTGCGCGTGGTCGTGCGCTGCTTCTGGATCCAGCGCGGCGGGCGCGGACATCACTTCTCCTGCGATTTGATGTACGCGAGCAGCTTCGGGGCCTCGTCCGTGGTCACGCCCTGGGTGGGCATCTGCACCATGTAGGTGCCGAGGAGGCCCTTGCTGACGGGATCCTGCTTGGTCATCAGCTCGGGGAACATGAACTGGCGCTCGATCCACATCGGTGTGCGGCGGGTGGTGACGCCGTTGAGGTCGGGCCCCACCAGCTTTTCACCGAACTTGTGACAGGCCGGGCAACCGCGCGCCGTGAACACCTTCTCGCCGGCCTTGATGTCGTCGGCGCCCGTCGAGATCGCCGCGACGTTGGGGACGTCGATGGTAGCGGGGCCGTCCGGCCCGACGACAGCCGCTGGCGCGGGTGCTGGGGCGACGACAGCCGTGGGTGGCGCCGCTGCGGGCTGGGCAGGCGGAGGCGAAGAACAACCGAGGAGGTGACTGATGAGGATGAACGTGACCATTTCAGGCCCCCTTCGGCTTGACGAGCATGTAGCCTTCCATTTCGAGGTGCAGCGCCGAGCAGAACTCGGTGCAGTAGAACGGGAACACGCCCGCGCGGTCTGCGGTGAAGTGGACCTCTTCGTACTTTCCAGGTTCCATCGAGAGGTTCACGTTGTACATGTCGATGGTGAAGCCGTGGGTCTGGTCGTACGCCTGCTCGAGCGAGGTGACGTGCAGGGTCACGTCGTCGCCCTGGTTGAGCTCCAGGTAGTCCGGCGTGAAGTGCGACCGGATGACGCTCATGTAGACGTCCACCTTGTTTCCGTGGCGCTCGATGCGCTCCTCGCCGGCCTTGACCGCGCCCGGGTCGACGGCGTTGGTGTAGGGGTTCGTGCCAGCGGGCGTGTACGCGGGGATGGTGTGGAGCTTGTCCGCCTTGATCATCTGCGCGTAGTGCGGCTCGCCGAGCGGGATCGGCAGGTCGTAGATGATCTTCATCGTCGGCCCAGAGATGTCGATGAGCTGGAAATTCTGGGGGAGCAACGGCCCGACCGGCGTGAACCGGTCCTCCGCCATCTTGTTCATCGCGACCACGTAGTGGCCGTCGGGGCTGACCGTGTCGCCCTCGGCTGCGGCGATGTGGCCGATGTTGTAGTTCACAGCGATGGATTCGGTCGGCTGGTCGAGGTTCAGGTAGTTCCACTTCACGACCGTCGAGTCGAGGAACACGGAGGTGTACACGTTGCCCTTGTCGTCGAAGACGGAGTGCAACGGGCCGAGGCCGATCTCCTTCTGGCCCTTGATGGACTTCGCAAAGTCGAGGACGTCGACGCCGTACGGGTCCTTCGACGCGTACTCGCCCTTGTCCATCTCGTCCTTGATCTTGGCGAAGTCGTAGAGGGTGGCGTGCGTGTCGAGCTTCCCGCCGACCACGATGAACTTGCCGTCGGGCGTCACGTCGGCGCCGTGCGGCGACTTCGGCTCCGGGACGAACGTGAGCACGTGCTCCTTCGCGGCCGTCTCCAGCGAGATGACCTTCACGCCGTTGATGGTCGTCGTCTTGCCGTCCGCCACCAGCTTCTCGGCCTTCTTCCAGTCGATGATGTGCAGGAAGTCCATGTCGTTCTGGCTGGCGCCGCTCTCGAGGTAGGGCTTCGACTTGTCGCCGCCCGTGCCCGTCGCCCGCTCCGTGTTCCACGAGCCGATGAAGACGTACCCGTCGCTGGCGAGCTTGCCGGCGTCCGAGAGGTCCTGCATGTAGGGCGGGAGCTCAACCGCGAAGCTCTTCGAGGGGTCGATGCGGCCCTTCTCCTTGTCGAACTTCCAGAACATCGCGGCGCCGCGGTACTTCTCGTTGTAGTCGGAGAGGGGGGCGTACCCGCCACCGAGGGGTGCTGCGTACTGGCTCGACTCGATGACATAGTCGGTGTTGGGGGTGACGAAGGCGCCGCCGTGGTCGGACATGATCAGCGGGTTGGCGATGATCTGCTTGGTGGAGAAGTCGGCGAGGTCGACGACCGCGATGCGCGCGTTCGCCTTGTCATTCACAAAGATGTACTTGCCGTCATAATCGCCGTTCGTCTCGGAGAGGTTCGGGTGGTGGACGTCGCCCCAGGTGATGTCCTTGCCGCCCTGGTTGCCTTCCTTCAGGATCTTCGAGGACAAGCCGCCGTATCCGTAGCCCTGCCAGGGCTCGGTCTCGAACACCGAGATGTACTTGAGGATGCGCATCGACGGGACGCCGATGGCGATGAGGCCGCCCATCTGACCGCCCGACGCGAAGAGCACGTAGTCATCGTGCTTTCCGGAGGGGGTCCAGGTCTTTGCCGCCGCGAGGACGTCTTCATCGGTGAGGCCGCGGGCGGTCATGACGGCGGAGAGGTCGGAGCCTCCCGAGGCGCCTTGCGGGGCGGCGGCAGGCGCAGGGGGTTGGCAGCCGTACAGGGCGAGGGAGAAGACGGGCAGAAGCAGGGAGATGGCGGATTTCATGAGGCGCTCCGGGTTGGGGCAGGGGCAGAGCAAGGACCGTGCCAGCGAGCATCCCGTCAGAAACTGTCACGGTGGCGACAGGATCGGCGGCGGTGGGGGCCGGGTCAGGGGAGGCGAGTCTCGCGCGACCATCCAGACACGCTGTGGACTTTCGCACAAGAGGTGGTGGGGTTGACACATCGGTCAGAAGGCGTCCGAATTACGGGGGCTGGGTGGGAACTCCGAGCTTCACCGTGCGCGCTGTCATCGGCCTCGCGTCGCTGCAGGGCGCGCCGCGACAGGGTTGTCTGCGGTTTGGCGTGCCCCTCGGGGGTGCGATCGAGCCTGCCCGCCTCGTCGCGGCGAACCGGGCCATCGGGAACGCGGACGACGCCGTCGGCATCGAAGTTTTCGGGGCGATCGCGCTAGTCCTTGACGCGCCTCGGGCAGACCCCGTCGAGGTCGCCGTCGACGGTCAGCGGGTCTGGCTCCAGCCAGGCGAGGCGCTGGACGTGCCGGGTGACCAGCCGGTGCGGTATGTCGCGCTGCCCGGCGGGGTCGAGCCGTTGCCCGGATTCGGGACGTTGCCCGGGGATCAATTGCGCGTCGGGGACACCGTTCGCGCTCGCCGATCCGCCGCAAGTCGGGCCACCGCTCCGGACTCGCTCCGGGCGACCAGCCTCGGCGTTCGGCGAGGCCCGGATGCCGTCCCAAGCGTGTTCTGGAGCTTGCTCCTTGGGATGCGCTGGCGCGTCTACGACTCGAACCGCGTGGGGACGCGGCTGATTCCGGACGACGTCGACCTCGGGCGCGCGTGGATCGCGCCGGATCTGGACCGGGCGTGGAAGGCGGTGGGAGCGCCGTGCTCGCGCCCGTTGCTCCCCGGGTTCATCGAATTGCCGCCGAACGGCCTGCCCATGGTGATGGGGCCGGACTGTCCGGTGACGGGCGGCTATCCGGTGATTGGCATGCTCGAAGGCGGGCTTGGGGCTCGCCGGGATGGCGACGTCTTCGCGTTCACGCCTGTCGGACCAGCGCCAACCCCCCTGAACATCGACCTCGGCGAACTACCCGACGAAGATCCTGCCCTCTACGCGCTGGCCGACATCGCCAACATCGCATGCGGCGGGCACGCTGGCGACGAGGACTCCATCCGCCTGGCCGTGGCGGCCGTTCACGGCGCCGGCGGACGCGTCGCAGCGCATCCGAGCTACCCGGACAGGGAGCACTTCGGCCGGTTGGCGATGGCGATGTCGGCGGAGGCGATCGAGGCCACGGTGCGGGAGCAGTGTGGGCGCCTCTCCCGTTTCTGGTTGGGCGAAAAGCGCTGTGCCTTCGCCGTCAAGCCCCACGGCGCGCTGTACCACGCAGCGTTGGCCGATCCTGCGGTCGCGGACGCAGTGCGAAAGGGGGCGAGGGCGGCGCTGATGGATGAGGGAGGGGACGAGCCGGTTTTCATCGGTCTGCCGGGAGGCTGGACGGAGGGGTTTGCCGACCGCGGCGTGCAAGCGGACGGCAGGCTCATCCCTCGCGGCCAACCCGGCGCGCTGCTGACGGACGTGGACGAGGTGATCGCGCGCGTGCGGGCGCTGGCTGGGACCGTCGACACGGTCTGCCTCCATGGCGACACGCCGGGGGCCGCGAAGCTGGCGCGGGTTGCGAAGGAGACGCTCCTGGAGTTGGCGGGGGACTGGCATTTTCGAAGGGTCCGGATGCCGGATGGCATGGACCGTGGCGCCTGGATCGAGGCCGTCGCTGCGATGCCAGACGTGGAGGACGTTGCGATGGGCGACGATCGGGCGCTGGTCGTCTTTCGAGACGGGCCCGTCGAACTACCAGCCTTCACCCTGGCGTGTGCGTCACGGTCAGGCCGTATCGTCAACCTCCCCGTCCGCTACGATGGGGCGGACCTCGACGACGTCGCCGAGGCGACCGGCATGACCGTCGACGACGTCATCGCCCGCCATCTCGCTGGTGACTACATCGTCGCCAACCTGGGTTTTCTCCCCGGCTTCGCGTACCTCGACGGGCTTGACGAGCGGCTGTGCCTGCCCCGTCGCGCCTCGCCGCGCCCGTCGGTCCCCGCAGGATCCGTCGCCATCGCCGAGGGCCGTTGCGGCGTCTACCCGTCGGCCAGCCCGGGCGGCTGGCACCTGCTCGGGACGTCGTCGATCCCGCTCTTTGACCGCGTCCAAGGGCCGGTCTTGCGCGTGGGGGACCGGGTACGGTTTGTGCGCGTGGCGTGATCGGATACGCCGGGGCGATGACCCCCTCCCGCGCCCTTCTCGTCGCCTCGCTCCTCGCACCGCTCCTTGGCGTGGCCTGCACCCATCCGAAGGATCAACCCTCGGATTCGTCGACCGGCGGCGACTCCGCCGTCACCACCGACTCTGGCGACACGTCTGGAGACTCGGCCTCCACCTACGACTTCTCGGGCATCGAGAGCGCGGTCAAGAAGGACATCCGCAACAGCAACGCGTCGGGGGCGTCGATCGCCATCTACAACCACGGCCAGATCGTCTATGCGCAAGGTTTCGGCTCGGCAGACCCGGATAATCAACAGGACATCACGCCCGACACGCTGTTTGAGATCGGCTCCGACACCAAGAAGCTCACCGCCATCGCGCTGCTGCAAAAGATCGAATCGGGCGACCTTTCTCTCGACGACACCGTCTCCGACGCGCTCGGCGGCTTCGCGTTCGCCAACGCGGGCAGTCCCGAGACCGCCGACTGGAGCACAAAGACGACCTTACACCAGCTCATCTCGCACCAGGGCGGCCTGTTCGACTACCTCCCCTGGAATTCCACCAGCGACGATTCCGACCTGGCCGCCTACACCTTCGGCGACTACCAGGCGAACCTCTGGGCGATGGCGCCGGGCGGCGAGATGTGGAACTACGCCAACCCGAATTTCGTGCTCGCCGGCCTCGCCGAAGAGCTCCACGACACCCGCACCTACCCGGACATCGTCGAGCAGGACGTCTTTGCCCCGCTTGGAATGACCAGGACCTATGCCCGGAAGTCCGAGGCGGAGGCGGCGGGCGACTATGCGATCGGGTACGGCTACTCGGTCAGCGGCACGATGGACCCGAACGTCTGGGCCGACCCTGGAAATTACACCGTTGGAACGGTGCAGATGGCGGACATGCAGGACTCCGCGTGGTGCCGGCCTGCGGGCGGGACGACCTGGTCGACGCCCACGGACATGATGAAGGTCGCCGACTTCCTGATGCATGGCAACACAGCTGTGCTCTCGGACGACCTGCGCACGCAGATCAGCACGGGACAGGTGCTGGCCTACCCGGAATACCCAGCAGACGCCTACGGATATGGGCTGTTCATCGCCCAGGGACTCTCGCTCGGGACGGACGCGTACTACGATGTGCCCGTGTGGGAGCACGGCGGGAACACGCTCACACACACGTCGGCGTTCTACATCCTCCCGGACTCGGATTTTGCCGTTTCGGTCCTTTCAAACGGGTATGGCGACGACTTCACCAACACCGTGGTCGCCGCCGTGCAGGCCGTGGCCACGCTCCCCGATCCGGTCGCCGCCCCCGCCCCGCCCACCGACGAAGGCGACATCACCCGATACGCCGGTGTCTATGCCGATCATCTGCTCGGCGACATCACCGTTGGCGTCGGCTCAGACGGCACGACGCTGACCATCAGGATCCCCGCGCTCACGGACCTCGGCTACACCGTCGGCGAGACGCTCACGCCCGACATCAGCGGCGTGTACCTGATGACCATCGACCGCGTGCAGTATGACGTGACGTTTGTGGACGGGACCGACGGAACCCCCGCGAAGTACCTGCGAAATCGCTCGTTCGTCGGGACGCGGCTGGGCTCGGGGATGGCCAACTCCGCTCACCCCACGCGGGCGCAGGTCGACCGCCTCCTCCTCCAGGCCACGCTCGACCGCGAGCCGCTGCCGGGGCCGGCACTCGCGGGTGGCCAAGTCGAAGGCGCGACTTCGTGCCCCGCACGAAGCGTGCCTTCGACGCGGTCAGATGCGGTCGTGCTCGCCGGAACCTGCGCAGGTGTGGACGGGTCAAGGGAGGTCACGAACACGCGTGACGGCTCGAACGCCAAGGCGCGACGAGAATAAACAGCCAACACCGGACCGAAGGGGCCGGTGATGGCTGGCCAACGAGAAGGCACGACTTCGTGCCACGCACGAAGCGTGCCTTCGACGCGGTCAGCAGCGGTCGCGCTCGCCGATTCGCGCGCAGGAGTGGACACGTCAAGCGA
>CAIMSU010000227.1 GCA_903844155.1 uncultured Pseudomonadota bacterium
ATGAGCCCGCTGTAAAAACCCCCCTCATCGCCTCCGCATAGCCCCCGAAGTGTGCGATCATGGAGTCCCCGCCGCCGCTCGTCCCCGAGCCGCCTCCTGATCGCCCCCGCCTCCCGGACCCCGCGATGTACCGTCCGACCTCCCCGCAGCTCTCCCTGATGGAGTCGCAGTACCTGGTTTCCTCGAAGAAGCGCGAGCGACTCGTGAAGTCCTGGGCCGAGGCGTTTCGGACGCACGTGCTGCCGTTCATCGACGAGGAGGTGTTCCGTGCGTGCTTCTCGGCAGACAATGGGCGACCGAACACGTCGATCCGTCTGCTGGTCGGCCTGCACTTGCTGAAGGAGGCCGACGACCTGACCGACGACCAGATCCTCGACGCGCTGGAGTTCAACCTGCAATGGCAGCACGCGCTCGGGGTGGAGCCCGCGGACGCCCACATCTGTGAGAAGACGCTCCACAACTTCCGTCACCTCCTGATCGGAAACGAGCGTGCCACCGCCCTCTTCGTCCAGTTGACGAGGGCGCTGATGCAGGCCGACGGGCTCTCGGCGGTTCGCCAGCGTCTCGATTCGACCCACGTGATCTCGAACATCGCCGTGTTGTCCCGGCTCGGATTGTTCACCGAGACCGTGACGCACTTCCTGCGCGATCTGCGGCGGGATGCGCCCGCCAAGCTCATGTGGCTCGGGGACGGCTACACGGATCGTTACCTGAACCGCGAGGGCTTCTTCGCCGATGCCAAGCGCGAGGAAGCACAGCGCCGTCTGCCGATTGTGACCAAGGATTTGTACGCCTTGGTCCGTCTCTTCGAGGGCGATGCCGACGTGAGTCTCTGGCCTTCCTACCTCCTCCTCGTCCGGCTGATCAACGAGCAGTGCACCGCGTCGGACCCCGAGGTGACTGCGGCGGTTTCCCCCGACCTGCCGACGATGAAGGACTCCAAGGAGGTCGGTGGCGACTCGCTCCAAAGCCCTCACGACCCCGATGCCACGTATGGTCACAAGGGCAAGGGCTACGAGGTCCAACTCGCCGAGACCTGCGTCCCCGAGAACCCGTATGAGGTCGTCACCGCCGTTGCGATCAACGGCGCAAATGTTTCCGATCAGCACGCCACTGTGCCGATCATCGAAGAATTGATCGAGAACGGGATGAAGCCCGAAGCCGTCACGGCGGACACCGCGTACTCGGGCGGTGACAACATCGTCGCGTGCGCCAAGCTCGGGGTGGACCTCATCGCGCCCGTCCAGGACCCAAACAAGCCGGCCCCGACGGCAACTGGGGAGCTCCCGCCTGCCCACGGCACGACGAACCCCGCCGGCCTCGGATCGTTCGCATTCAACGCGGTCTTTGACAGCGTCTCGGCCTGCCCCCAGGGGCAAGCCCCGACCGAACAACACGCAACGAAGCTCGGCTTCGAGGCCCGGTTTTCTGGCGCCGCTTGTGCAACCTGTCCCTTCGCCGCGGCCTGTGTCACCCAGCGCCGCGCGCACACCGATGACCGGGTCCTCGGCTGGCGTCCGGCCGCTGCCGCGACGGCCACGCGACAGCGCGAGCAGCAAGAGCGCCCATTCAAACAGGCTTACAAAATTCGAAGCGGCATCGAGGCCACGAACGCCGAGATCAAGGGCCGGCACGGCGCCCGCAAACTCCGCGTGCGGGGAGAGGATCGGGTCGGGCTTGCGATGCACCTCAAGGCGCTCGCGCTCAACGCCAAGCGCGCCGTCCAGTACCACACCGAGCTGCTCCGAGCAGAACTTGGGACCAAGCAGCCCACGCTAGCGGTTGGGTGAAAGCCTTGGGGGCTTCCCTGCGCCCACACAAGCCCTCCTGGGGGCCTGCGGAGGGCTCAGGCGCACCGGATCCACGTTCCCGGGTGGCGGGATCGGGGCGGAAGCCGATTCGGCGGGCGCCGGTCGGTCGCTCGGGAGGATCCCTCCGTTTTCGCCTTTTTGGCGGTTTTCGGGGTTGTTACAGCGGGCTCATGGATGAACGCTGTTTTTTTGATGATTTACGGGGTAACCTACGGTACTGCGGCGTTTACCCCGCCCTATTCGTTCCAGTCCCGCCCAAGCGCCGTGGCAGCCTGACAGACACGTCGTTGTATAGGCACGTCGCCGCGACACACGCGCTCGCGGCCTGAATGGGCCTGCCTGAAGCAAACCACCCCCTTTCCCCCGCCC
>CAIMSU010000228.1 GCA_903844155.1 uncultured Pseudomonadota bacterium
CGCCGCCACCGACGACCACCCCTCGGACCTGAGGAGCCGACCCCGCGAATTATGCGCAGCAGCATCTCGTAATCGCGCACATTGAACATGGTTTACGCGCGTCCCACTGCGCATAAACCCGCGCTCAGCATAATCGGCCACCGCAGACAGGATCGCCAGCGTGAACCGTCCCGACGGCGTGGTCGAGTCGACGTTGGCGTCACGGACAGAGACGAGCCCGACACCCCAGGAGGCGAGGGATTCGGCCAGGGAGCAGACGTGGACGACGGAGCGGGCGAGGCGGTCGAGCTTCCAGACGACCACCACGTCCACCTTGCCGGCCTTGCAGTCGGAGACGAGGCGGTCAAGGGCGGGACGGCTCCGCTCGGTGCCGGAGATCCCGGAGTCCTCGTAGATGCCGACGACATCCCAGCCCCGTTGCTTCGCGACCGCACGCAGCTCGTCGAGTTGGAGGCCGACGTCTTGTCCGTGGTTCGTGGTGGAGACGCGGGCGTAGAGGGCAGCTCGGGTGGGCTTTTGCATCGAGGAAGTACGCAAAGAACGGGGCGATCTGAACGATTCACTTCGCCAAGATCCAACCACCCGGCCCTTCGCCCTTGAACTGGGATTCAACATTGCACGGTTCGCAGTAGGCGTAGGTGAACGTCCCGATGTCCGCGCTGTAAACGAGCAGGCGATCACCGGCTTCCCACCGCACAAAGTAGCGCTCTCTCAACTGGTACTCTGTCGGATCGCGGTAGTCCACCCCGGACTTAGAGTCGTGAACTCGAACGGTCGCCACCAGCCCGTTGCGGTCAGCACAGGTGACGGACACCAAATAGCGGCCCGAGGGCGACGTAGGACTGCCGTTCACCGTACTCCCACAGGGATCAGGCGAGGACCAGCAAGCGGCCCCTACCAAGGGGATGAGGGTAAGCGCGAGCGGCTTTGTCACGGAGTCGAAGCCGGCGGCGGGCGGTCGGGCGTGGGCCAGCCAGTCGCGCCGGTGACCTTGCCGGCATCGTCAATGAACCAGATCGACTGCTCTGACCAGGAGATTCGAACCACGTAGTCCGCCGGGGTGCCGGGCAAGCTCTGCGCAGCCTTAGCCTTGAACGTGTCCGTGTCGTAGATGAAGTTGGGGTCGATCTTGTCGTTCCAGGTGTACGTCAGGTTCTCGATCACGACCGTGACCCCCGGCCGGTGCTCGACGATCGCGGTGCCCGCGACCCCGAAGTCGCCCACGTCGGCGTTCGTGCCGTGAAGATATTGCTTCCCGACGATGGACTCGCCGTTCTCCGTCTCAGCGTGCGTCTTGAGCGCGACGTCGAAGATGCCGTCCCGAGGGTCAGCGGCGCGAGTGTCCGCTATCTCTCGGGCTAACATGGCGGCGGTAGGTTGAACTCCCGGTGCGGACTTCAGGTAGTCTCCCCAGAGTTTGCCGCGCTCGCCGTCGTTCGGGCCGACGGCGAATTCCTTGCCACCACCCCAGAGCCAAAGGCCCACGATGGCGACTCCGAACTTGTCGGAGTCGAAGTGCCCCGCCCCGGATGTCCGCTCCTCAGGGGAGCGGGTGAGATCAAGGTTCGTCGAATAAAACTCGTGCGCAGCGTTCCCCGGTGTCTCCCACCAATCGTACGCGGCCCTCGGCAACAGACCGAAGGTCGGCCCCGGGTTCAGCGCGCCCAACCCCGTCGAATCCCTCCCCCCCAACGGCCCCGCGTGACAATAACAAAACCGATTCACCCCATCCCCCAACCCAATCGGATCGGCGCTCATCCACCTCCCCAACCAGGTCGCATAGTACCGCACCCCGTGGCATTGCAACCCCGTCTCCTCGTCCCTCTCCATCCCCGTGTATCGGTACCGCTTCTGGCTTACAACCTCGGAATCTCCCGCCCACCATGCTGTCGATCCATACGGGTGGTATTCCTCATACTGCCCGCGATCAGCGCGCCCCGAGGTGCGGCATCGAGAAGGGAGCGGCGAAGCGGAGAGGGTCACCGGGAGAGTCTACCTCGTCAGGCGCGTCCGCCTTCACGCGCTCGACGATCAACGCCCGATCCAACGCGGTCAGCACCGACCCGAGCCCGAGCGCGAAGCGGCGCGTGGCGGCGGTCGAGGAAAAGCTGGCAAGGACCGACACGAGGCCGACGCCCCACGCGGCCAGGGATTGGCATTGGAACGTCCACGCGGGGGCGCCGCGTCCTCCGGGGTGTTGGCTGGGGAATCCGCCGAACGTTGACAAGCGCCGGCCCCGCGCAAGCCGTCTTAACACCGGATGTTCGGAACAATGAAGTTTACATATTCGTGGCTCCAATTCCCGTCGATGCGATGGACGTCGGCAGCCACCCGCCACAACACATCAATTTCATCTCCTGCCGCACTTGGCATGTAAAGAAGTGCCACGTCCAACTGATATCTGCCCGACCCTTTGATGGCGAAGGGGGTGACGGCCTGGGGCAATCCGCCCTCTGGCCCACAACGAGTCGGCTCCGGCGAGGAGGCCACCGGATCCGGCAGGTGTGTCCCCTTCGATGTCCACGAATACGAGACTGCCGAGGATGAATCCCCACCGCAAAGGAGAATGGCTCCGTCGCCTCCTCGGACTTCAACGAGTGCAATTGCGTGCTTCACGCCGCCGCGACACTCTGCGTGTGCCTCCAGCACGGTCTGTTGCAAACTGGGGCGAGCTTGTAGAATCATCGGAGGCGGGTGACAGGCGAACAGCGACAAGCCGAGGACGGATTTCCAGCTCCGCACTCGCTGATTCCGGCTCAAGGTCCAGCCTTGTTCGGATCAAAGCTGAACACGGGCAGGGGCCGTAGGACCTTGTTCCCCGTTCCCGGTACCGTGTCGTAGACAACGCCGCCCTCCGGCTGCCAGTACAGCGGTCCATGCTCGGCAACGTTGGTATACGTGCCGAGCACTTGATTGAGATACGGCGCGAACTGGAGATCGAAACGTCCACGCTGGACCTGCGCCTTCTCGACAGCATCCTGCAGACTAGTCGCACCTGAGATCGTCAAGAAGTTCGGGAGCACGGGGGGCTTGAACGTCTGGGCGGGCAACTGCTCGCGTTTGGTGCCCGCGTAGGGGCGAACAGCCAGGCTTCCCTCGAAAAGGGCTCGGAAGCCAGTGTCAATCATGCGAAGATCGTCCCCCACATGGTACGGCTCGTGCTTCCGCGGGCTTCCTCCACTCTGAAAACGCAAGCCCGGAAGGTCATAGGTGTAATGCTCGGGCCTGGACGAGCTCAGATCGGCGTCCTCTCCGAGAAACGTGACAATCCCGCCCGTCACGGTGAGGTCCAATCCGGTGACTTTGAACTGATAGTCGCCGTTCGAGAGCAATACCGGGTGCTCCTTGTCAAAGTTCAGATGGGAACTCAGTTGGGGAGGCTTTGTTGCCGAGTGGCCGCCCTGGCTGTCCACGAAGGCGCGCACGTCCGAAGCGCGGTCGGGGTCGGCCCCGACCTGAGCCTCGACTTGATCATCGATGCTCATCTTGGCGTCGATCACATAGGCCCGTACCGGTTCGGCACTCAGAGTCACTGGTACGTCGTCCCCCGCATCCCCCCGGGCATTGAAATGCTGAGCGTCCGCCATCCCCGTCTCATCCCTCCCCCCGCACGGACTGCCATGACAATACGCAGACCGATTCACCCCATCCCCCAGCCCAATGGGATCCGCGCTCGTCCACCTCCCCAACCACGGCGCGTAGTACCGGACCCCATGGCACTGTAGCCCCGTCTCCTCATCCCGCTCCATCCCCGTGTACCGATATCGCTTCTTCGAAACCTCGGTATCCCCATCGCTGGACCACCAGGCTGTGGAGCCGTAGGGGTGGTATTCCTCATACCTGACGCGGGGAGTCACCGGAAGCGGGCACACGACGCCCCGGAAGGGCGCGGTCACTCTTCGGCGTCCGGATCGATGCCGAGTGCGAGCAGTCGTGCACTTAGGCGCTCGTTGCTCGCGGTGGTTCGCGCCGTCTCGCCCTGAATTCGCTCGGTCTCGGCACGCGCCAACGCCGCCCGCACCTGGTCGCGTCGTGCCAACGCCTCCTCGTGGTCGCCCAGAAAGGCCATCTGCTCGCGCCAATAGCCCTGTCGACGACGCGACAACTCACGCGCCTCCGGACCCTCCCCCACCGCCGCCGCTTCGATGCAGGACGCGCGGAGCGCGAGCATCGCGGACGAGTCCGGGGCATGTTGAAGGTGGGGCAGTGGGAGGCCAGCCTGCCGCAGGCGCTCGGTCCCCTCGTCGGCTTCGGCGTTGGCCGCGTCGGTCTCATCATGTCGTCGCTGCTCCGCCTGGTGCACCGCGAGCCGGCGGAGGTACAGCGCAGGCAGGTCGACGACTGTGTCGGCAGCGGACTGTACCGTGGGGTTCGGTGGCTTGGCGTCCGCGTCCACGGTCTACTCAGTGTCCGGATCGATGCCCGCCGCAAGCAGCTTCGCGCGAAGCCGCTCCTTGCCTGCGCGCTCCCGCGCGACGTCGGCCTCGGCCCTTTCGGCGCGCGTGACAGCATCGTCCCGGTCCGCTTGCATCGTGTTCTGCGTCCGGATGTAGTCGAGCCGCGACCGGTAGAGGTCGTTCAGGGCTGCATTGGTCTGAAAGTCGGTGAGGACGGCCATGGCGCTCTCCAGGATGGGATTGCCGATCTCTGCGGGCACTTCGGTCCAGCCCTCGGCTTCGGTGAAGAATCGCACCCAGCCGAGGAGATCCGCCGGGATCGACGGTTCCGGATGGCTGCGCCAGCGTTCCAGCTCAAGCACATGCAGCTCCAGATGCGCGCTCAGCTCGATTGTGCCCGCGTCATCGCGCACCCGAAACCGGTGGCGAAAGCTGTCCGCACCACGGAAGACGTTCTGATCGATGAGCCAGATCGCGACTACGGGTCGGAGCAGGTGGTACTTCTCGCCGCGATCAAGCTGGCCTTTGTAGAGCGCAGCCCAGGCGTAGAGCATCCTCTCCTTCAGCGCACCGTGGTTCCAGGTCTGCATCTCCACCTGGAAAATCTCGCCCGACGCATCCGTCGCGACCACGTCGACGGTGACCTGGCCCTCCGCGACGCGATCGACGAGCTGGATCGGGCTCCGCAGCTCCACCGAAACCACCGGGGAGGACCGTTGAAGCACGGCGTTGAGGAAATCAACCAGCCGCTCGGTGTGCTCGGCGTCGGCGAGGAGCCTGCGGAAAACGCAGTCCACCCGTGGGCTGATGCCAACGGGTTCTGGAGGGAGCAACGCCATGCAGATCGGTAACGCGGCGGCCGGGAGGATGGCCTCGATGAACCGACACCCGGTGTCAGTGTCCAACCCACCATGGAGACGTTCGGCGAGATCGTCCGACTCTGGCTCGCCGACGTCGTCGGGCGCCTGGACCTGTCGCCGTCGACGAAGATCTGCTACCGGCGCGTGGCCGAGCGTCTCGCGGCATGGGGCGACGAGGTCGGTCGTGCGCGGGTGGACCTCACGCCCTTCGTGGCCCTCCGGACGAAAACTGGGCTTTCGCCGAGCACGATGCGGCTGGAGCTGCGGATCGCCGCAGCCGCGTTCCGCTGGGGACAGAAGCACGGGTCCATCGCGACGACGGCGTTGATGTGGACGCCGCGCGTGAAGGTCGACCGCGAGATGTTCTGGTGCAACCACCGGACACCCACCGCGGACGATGTCACGGCCGTGATCGCGGCGATGCCCGACGACGATTGGCGGTTGGCCGTGAAGCTGCTCGCTCGGACGGGGGCGCGTGCGGGCGAGGTCGTCTCCCTGCGCGTGTGCGACTTCGACGACTCCGGGCCGCGTCTCGCCTTCGGTGCCGTGCGGGGCGCGAGCAAGACCGGGATGCGCTGGTTCCCCCTCGACGCGGACAGCGCGCGGGAGCTTCGCGGACGGACGGGGGCGGGGCCGCTGCTGGACTTCGGCGGCTCGGTGGCACAGATTCAGGGGCCGCAGCGACGTCTTCGCGCTGCAGCCCTCATCGCAAGCGTCCCCGCGTTCACGCCCCACGGGCTGCGGCGGATGGTTGTCACCCGGCTCCTGCGGGCCGGCGTGAACCCCGGCACCGCCGCGACGCTCACCGGGCATACCGTCGAGGTCATGCTCCGCTACTACCAGCAGGTGAGCGACGAGGAGCGGCGGGCGGCCGTGGTTTTGGCGGGGTTGGGGAGGGTGTGAGGGGTGTGAGGGGTCGGGACGATCGCATTTAGAGGTTGCGGCTCGGGCCGAGGTTCGCGGCCTCCTGTGAACGGGCGAACGCCGGGAATAGCTGGAAATGCTTATCGTGATCGTCCTGACCCCTGGGCCCCGGGAATGATCGTGTTGGGCAGGGGGTGGAGCAGGGTTCTACCATTGGTTCACCTCGTGTCGCACTTTCGGGGCCTTCAACCTGACTGGGAGGCGGTGTGACTAGAGATCAGGGGGAGGCAACTCCCCGGTCTACCCGACCCCATCGACCGGGCATGAGGAGCCGGCGGGGGATGGCCACCGGGCCTGATCGAATTCGTCGAAAACCAGATGGATCGCACAGCCGCAGAGCATGCCGGAGCCATCCCCGTAGATGCTTACTCCTATCTGTTTGAGCGACAGCTCGCGATCAAGTGCCAGTTCGCCATCTTCCCGGCGATACTCGGTCTCTCGAAACGTCACGCTGACTTCAGCGAAGCATCCGAGCGCCTCAGATTCCGACACCCTTCCATCGGGGCGTCCCCCAACGGTCAACGCCGCGGCGTCTTCTATGAGGATTAGACTCAGCCGATCATCATTCTCACAGTAGAAAAAGAGTTTAGCACCACCTGCATACCGCAGAAGGGCATCCCCCTCGCCATCCGTCTCCTTCGGGACCAAAGGCGCGCCGAGTTGGCCGACCACCTCGGCCTCCCGCATGCCCAGCCTCACCTTGCCTACTCCGGTCCCGGGGTGAATCACTCCTAAGCTCTTGTGCAGGAGAGTGCCGTCGGATGGTCGGGTCATGGGGTCACCGTGGGCCTTGTCCTTTCTGCGCGTGATTCTCCGATTTTTCATCACGTTTGGCCGTCCAGTGCTTGATCTGTTTCTTGGCCGCGTCTCGTTCGTCGTTAGTCTTGGCGTTCTGAAGGTCCAGCTTGGCCTTGTCGAGGTTTCGTTGGGCACTATCTGCCGCGTCCGGATTCGACTTTCGTCCGGTCTTGCCCCCGCCGTCGGTCTTTCCCATCTCGGCAGGGTCGCCGGTAGGGTCCGCGGCCGGAAGTTCCACCGGCCCCAACCCAATCTCCGGTGCTGGCGTGACAGCTGGAGGAAGGTAATCGTAGGGATCGAGCCCGATCGGGCGAGGCAGGTAGAGGGGGGGCAATTCTATGTGGGGGGCCGGACTCCCCGGGGCCCTCGCCGGCACGGGAAGTTGGGGGATTTCCCGAGGCGTATCGGAGGGAATGCCAGGCGAATGCGCGATGGCGGCGGGGAACGGTGCCGAGGGTCGCCCGGCGACCGTCTTCCTCGGCTGGTCGCTTGCCAGCAAAAAGGGCATGAGAACTATTGCACCGCCAGCCAGAGCGTCCGTCAGCAGGTCCGTCCAGCCCGCCTCGCTCACAGCCTTGGCTCCTCCGCGGACGAGTGTTCCCTCGTCGCCGAATGCGTCAGGTCCGTCGGGAACTCCCGGGGTTCCAGTCGGCAAGTCCTCCGTCTGCGGCGTTGCCATCCCGTCCGAGTCGAATTTGGAGATCGCCGCCCCATGACAATACCCAAACCGATTCACCCCATCCCCCAACCCAATCGGATCCGCCGACGTCCACCTCCCCAACCAAGGTGCGTAGTACCGCACTCCATGGCACTGCAACCCCGTCTCTTCATCCCGTTCCATCCCCGTATACCGATACCTCTTCCTCGAAACCTCACTATCCCCATCATTCGACCACCACGCCGTACTCCCATACGGGTGGTATTCCTCATACTTGACGCGGGACTTCAGGCGCCTTTGGGCGTGCCCCCGCCCGAGTACGGTCGGGGACGCGCTGCTGCGGGCCGGGTCGCGTCCGACTCGCTGCGCTCGGTCCGCGGAAGACCGCGGACTGAACCCTCCGCATCGCTCACGCGGGGAGGCGCGTCGAACGGGCTCGGCCAGCCCGCGCCAGCCCGCGGTCCTCACCCGGCCGCCCGATCTGGCACGAGTTCGCGCCAGACCGCCGTCGCCGGGTCGACGAACGTCCGCAGCGCCGAGAACTCCGCGGCTCTCGCGAGGCCCTCCTCCACCGCGTACCGCACGACGACGCGCCCCTGCCGGTAGACGACGGGGTTCGGCAGCGGCGCCGACGACGGTGGGCCAGTCTCATCCGATGCGAGCGCCAGCCACAGGCCGGTGAGCGCGGCG
This sequence comes from uncultured Pseudomonadota bacterium, assembly GCA_903844155.1. Classification (GTDB taxonomy): domain Bacteria; phylum Myxococcota_A; class UBA796; order UBA796; family SXON01; genus CAIUMM01. The sequence continues at coordinate 8,328 of CAIMSU010000228.1, forward strand.
TCGACCTCAGCGCCGGTCACATCGTTCGGCGCGACGACGTCGAGGTAGGCGTGGACGCGCGCGGCGCTGGACGGCATCGCAAGGTGGTCTGCGACGAGGCGCCCAGGCGTTGACTCCGGAATCGTCCAGGCCTCATCCGGCCAGGAAAACGCGGCGTCGTGCAGGTGACGGTAGGCGTTGACACCGCTTCGGCCTGACGCGTCGCTCACGCGGTGCGCGGTGCTGTACATCGCTATCCGACCTTCCGGCCGACCGGCCCGGCAGGCAACGGCAACCGCGGCGAACGGGCGAGCGGGATCACGTTCGCCGCGCGCGGGACATCCTGTTCCTCCCGGACGAAGGCGGCGAGCTGGGCGACGAACGCATCCGAGGCGCGGCTCGTGAGCTTCAGCCGGACCGAGAGCGGCGCGGGCGGTCCGGGGAGCCGCATCGCCAGGAACCGAGCGAAGCGCTCTGGGACACGATGCGCGATGTCCAGCGAAGTCCCCGCAGCGACGTGCCACATTTCGACGAGCAGCAGGGTCTGGAGTTCGACGGCATGAGGCGGACCCCAGGCGTCGGGCGAGGCGAGGACGCGCGCCAGCCGCTCCTGAACGAACGAGGCCATCACTTGGGACGGCGCTACAGGCATGCGTCCGCCAGGTCGTCCGGGTCAACCGCGAGGTCGTCCGCGTACTCCCAGTGCGCGAGCAAATACTCGGGCCGAGGCGTGCCCGGGACCCCTGTGAGCGCGTCCACGACGTGGTTCTCGGCGCCGACGGCAACGTGGTGGTACCAGGTCGTCTCGCCGATGCGAGGGACGACGTAGACCCCGTACCCGGGCCTTGGCCGGATCAGCAGGCCTTCCGCGCTGCCATCGCGCTCCCGAGCGACGGGGAGAATCCCACGCGCGAGCACCGCGCACTCGCCTGACCGCGCGGGATGGGCGTCAATCAGCGCGGTGACGCGCTCGCGTTGGCTGGGATTCCACGGGATCGACATAGCGGAAACGTAGCACGGGGGTGGGCCATGCGGCGGAGGCGAGGCCAGCGCGAGCGAACCGACACCCGGTGTCAGTGTCCAACCCGCCATGGAGACGTTCGGCGAGATCGTCCGACTCTGGCTCGCCGACGTCGTCGGGCGCCTGGACCTGTCGCCGTCGACGAAGATCTGCTACCGGCGCGTGGCGAAGCGGCTCGCGGCCTGGGGTGACGAGGTCGGTCGCACATGCGTCGATCTGGCACCCTTCGTGGTCCTTCGGAGTAGAACTGGGCTTTCGCCGAGGACGATGCGGCTGGAGCTGCGGATCGCCTCCGCCGCCTTCCACTGGGGACAGAAGCACGGGTCCATCGCGACGACGGCGTTGATGTGGACGCCGCGCGTGAAGGTCGACCGCGAGATGTTTTGGTGCAACCACCGGACCCCCTCCGTCGACGAGGTCACCGCGGTGATCGCGGCGATGCCCGACGACGACTGGCGGTTGGCGGTGAAGCTGCTCGCGCGGACCGGCGCGCGGGCGGGCGAGGTGGTCGCCTTGCGCGTGCGCGACTTCGACGATTCCGGGCCGCGTCTCGCCTTCGGTGCCGTGCAGGGCGCGAGCAAGACCGGGATGCGCTGGTTCCCGCTCGACGCGGACAGCGCGCGGGAGCTTCGCGGGAGGACGGGGACGGGATCGCTGCTGGACTTCGGCGCCTCGGTCGCGCAGATTCAGGGGCTGCAGCGTCGACTCCGCGCTGCAGCCGCGGTCGCGGGCGTTCCAGCGTTCACGCCGCATGGGCTGCGGAGGATGGTTGTCACCCGGCTCCTGCGGGCCGGCGTGAACCCCGGCACCGCAGCGACGCTCACCGGGCACACCGTCGAGGTCATGCTCCGGTACTACCAGCAGGTGAGCGACGAGGATCGGCGGGCGGCGGTGGTTTTGGCGGGGTTGGGGAGGGTGTGAGCCGAGGCGGGGTCGGGACGATCGCATTTAAAGGTTGCGGCTCGGGCCGGGGATCGCGGGCTTCGGAGAACGGACGAACGCCGGGAATATGGGGAAGTGCGAAATATGATCGATCTGACCCCTGAGGCCGCGGGATGATCGCATTTAGAGGTTCGGCCTTCCGCCGAGGTTCGCGGCGAACGGGCGAACGCCGGGAATGGCGGGAAATGGTCATTGTGATCGATCTGACCCCTGGGCCTGTGTCGGCAAGCGTCACAGAAAGGTAAAGACAGGCGAGTCCGGCCTCCGCCATGTGGTACTCGCCGCAGAAAGGGCGTTCAGAAAGTCCGCACAATCTCGGCGCTCGCATTCGCGCGATGCCGTGTCGACGTGGCCCGACTCCTGACTACGTGGGTGCTCCGTCCAGAGCATCCATTCTCGAAGGAAGGTGACGAGGAGTTGGTGTTGCACGCCGGTGGCGGTCCGGAGCCACGCCCCCCAAACTGAGGCCGCTTGCCCAAAATCGCATTCCCAAAACACACCGTTCAGCTTCCAGGAGTCCTCAAGTCTGCCATGCGCGGTTCGGTGGAGTTGGGTACCCCACTGCGCGGGCTCAGCGAGCAGCGCAAAGCCGGACACGAGCACGCCGACCGTTCCTGACTGCCGGAGCCCTTGGCGACGAATCGTCTCCCACCTAGGGTCGTCGAGAATAGGTGTCAGCATCAGGGCCGACACGGTTTTTGCCGCGACCTCCGGCTCGCGGCCCTTCAACAAGACGTCGGACACGCCAGACGGCGAGCGGAAGCGGCATTGCCCCTCGTCCATCTCGACGACGATGTCACCGCTCACGGCGATTAGGATGGACACAGCTGGCTCTTCACCGCCAGGCGCGGAGTCCGCGATCCCGGTAGCCGCGTTGGCGGCGGCGGCCATGATGAGGGTACCCAAGATCACAGGTTTGCGACCTTCTGGAAATTGGTTGTGTCCGGCCGGAGCACGTAGGCACTGGCCGCGTTGCCATAGATGAGTCTCGTCAGCCGCGCGAGCTTGAGGTCCGAGTCGACGATCCCGAGCGCCGAGTGGTAGGCTTTTCTGTACTCTTGGGCTGTCGCGATGTCCGACGCCACCCCCTCCAGCCCTGACACTCGGGCCCCGACATCTGTGTAGGCCGTGGCGCTCCCCGACCGGATTGCGATCGCGCTTCCGCTCGCGACCTCGCCTGGCTTCCCCCGTTCGAGCGCGGCATCGGGGACATCCGAAAGCGCGATAACAACATTCGCCCGGCCAGGCTTGGCCGCGTGGACGATGTCCCGGGTGGACAGGTAGCCGGCAACATCGGCAGAACGTGCCGCTCGCGCCGGGTGCAAATGAATCAGGTAAGTCGCAACGTTCTTCAGAGACAGCTTCCCGAGGACGTCAACCATCCCGCTCGCGATCGCATCATTGTCAGCGTCCGATGCCACGAACGGCGATGATGTCGAGCCGTCGGGCCCGGCTGCCGGAGTGCCGACCGTCTCGACCGCCGACGAAACCGCCCCACGCCCGCTGCGAGTGTCGACTCGTCCCTGAATGCCTGTCTCGAAGCAGAAGTTTCTTAGGGCTTTCGCCTCCTCGTCGGGGGGGAGTTGTCGAAAGTAGTCGGAGGAGGTCAATCGACCGAATGCACGCTTTTGTGCACCGGGGTCATTCGCCACACGCTCCAACTCGCCCCGAGCAGCCGCCCCCACCGGGCCAAAGTCGACCGTCGAGTCACCGGCAAGAAGGCCCTGAATGACCCCCGTCAATTCCGGCGATTCGTGTACGGTGGGGTATTGCTCTTCTGGATCAGCCAGACCCGTCTCATCCCTCCCCCCGCACGGATTCCCATGACAATACCCAAACCTGTTGACCCCGTCCCCCAACCCTATGGGATCCGAGCTCACCCACCTCCCCAGCCAGGGCGCGTAGTACCTCACCCCATGGCACTGCAAGCCCGTCTCCTCATCCCTCTCCATCCCGGTGTACCGATATCGCTTCTTCGAAACCTCGGTATCCCCGTCGTTCGACCACCAGGCGGTGGACCCGTAGGGGTGGTATTCCTCATACTGCCCGCGAAGAGGCCGGCGTCCGAGCTTCAAGCGGATCCGGGCGTGCCCCCGCCCGAGTACGGCCGGGGTCGCGCTGCTCCGGGCTCGCGGACAGGCCGCTCGGTCCGCGGAAGACCGCGGACTGAACCCTGCGCATCGCTCACGCTGGGCGGGTTGACGACGGGCGGAGGGCGATGTCATCTGGTTCCCGCTTCACCTATCCTGAACCTGCGGGGTCAGGTCGATCGTGATCGCCGTCGCCCTCCGTCTCGAACCATGCGGGCGAGTGAACGCCGGGAATTCATGGCGTTCACGATCGCGATCGTCCTGACCCCTGTTCGCCCCGACGTCGTGGAGGCGCGTGGCTGAACCTCCGAACGTTCACCCAGTCGATGCCATGGACAGTCCGTCAGAGCTCCCCGAGATTGGTCGCGCACGGTGGCGGGACCTTGCACCCGGAGACCTCCGCCTGGCAGACACCGGCAACCCTCTCGGCAGCATCGTCGTAGCGCTGAAGGAGACGGGCCGAGTCGCGGTGGCCGATGCACAGATCGGCGGCGACGCGAGCCTGGACCTCGTGACACCAAGCCCCGTCGCCCCTGTCCGCGACGGAGAGCCGGCGGAGGAGGTCTGTTCGGATGTCGGCCCCAACAGCCAAGGTGTGCGCGCACGACGCACTCGGAGGCTCATGCAAGCAGCCCGCCAACGCGAGTAGCACCACGACGCTTCGGGGTGTATTCATAGTCCAACCAGCATCCGAGCCTGCTCGGCAAATCTATCGGCCCGGCGGTCTTGGCCCTTGACGTACGCGTCGGACGCTCGAGCGCTCAAGTATATCAGTGTGTCGTAAGCCGACGCTGCGCCGTGATCATCGCCTTGCACCAAAGACCTTCGAACCGCTCCCAGGTTCTCTTGGATTCCTGCGTTCACGATCGCACGCTCCGCGCCGTCGAGGCCGGGGCTCCTCTGTCCAAGGAAATATCGACTGGCGAGGTAGCGCTCGCCGACCGAGTCCGAGAGGCCCTTGTAGATCTCTTCCCAAGCGCCATAGGCGGCGTTGTCGCTCGATTGCGTTTCGCCAAACTGTTCGCCAGATTCGCGCGCGTAGGTCTCCGTCGCGCCCTCGTTGAGAAGGCTCACGTTGCCGTCCCGCCCACGGAACAGAGCCGCCCGCTCCGCGCCGTGAGCCTCGTGCGCGTGCGTTGTCTCGTGGCGGGCCCTGTGGCGATCCGGCAAAGGCAGCCCGATGACGATGACCCCGTGGTCCGCGCTTGACTCGTCAAATCCCGCGCGCCAAGTTGCAACTTTGTGCTTCGCAAAGCTGCGCATCTCATCGTCGGTCCAATCCTGGTTCCCCGAGATGAGCGAGGCGGCCTTGAGCCCCTTGACCAACTCGCCCACCGAGGCGTGCGTTCGGTCCCGCACGAGTACCACGGCGTCTTCGAACCCGTCCTGCGGAGCCCCTGAAGCCGCCCCAAAGACCTCGACCTCGATCGCCGCGCGCTGCAACTCTGTGAGCGCCGCCCGCACATCGCCAGGGGCTTCCGGATCGATCGGGGCCCCAACCTTGGTGACCACGACGTCGCCCGTGAGTCCACTCTGATCCATCCCCCCTACCGGCCCCCCATGACAATACCCAAACCGATTCACCCCATCGCCAAGTCCTATGGGATCCGCGCTCGTCCACCTCCCCAACCACGGCGCATAGTACCGCACCCCGTGGCACTGCAACCCCGTCTCCTCATCCCTCTCCATCCCCGTGTACCGATATCGCTTCTTCGAAACCTCGGTATCGCCGTCGCTCGACCACCAAGCGGTGGACCCGTAGGGGTGGTATTCGTCATACTGCCCGCGGATCGGTCGGGGCTTGAAGCCGATCTGGGCGTGCGCCCGTCGGAGTACCGCCGGGGTCGCGCTGCTATGGGCTCGCTGCGCTCGGTCCGCGGAAGACCGCGGACTGAACCCTGCACATCGCTCACGCTGGGCGGGCTGACGACGGGCGGAGGGCGATGTCATCTGGTTCCCGGTCACCTATCCCGCGACCTGCGGGGTCAGGTCCATCGCGATCGCCGTCGCCCACGGTCTTGAACCGTGCGGACGAGTGAACGCTGGGAATTCATGGCGTTCACGATCGTGATCGTCCTGACCCCTGTTTCGAATGGGGGAGGTGGGATGAGGGCCCGACCGCGAAGTGCCGGGAGTCAACGGGAGTTGAGGTTCGGGCCGGAGAAGTGAACCTCGGCCTCATCGTCCTCGTGTGCCAGTCGTTACGGCTGCGGGCAAATGATCGGGGGTGGAGAATAGAATACCGGGCTCAATTGCTCCCACATTCGTTGGAACCGGGCGTGAAGAAAGACACCGATGAGCAGGGTCTCCTGGGTGGGCAGGTATCGCACCGTCGCGATGAATGATTGTCCGGGGGAAACCGTGAAGTAGCGTCCCCCGTCGAACAACCATGGCGACCCAGCCGGCGGCTCGCAGCGCACGACGATCCCACCGCCGACATTGGACAGCGTGGCTGCGTCGCCGGAAAACAGATCACACGCGAGGTCTGCCGGAACATCAGACAGAATACTGATCGTCATCCGCGCCTCGACGACCCCGTCGCCGAGGCACCGAACCTCTCCCGCGCCCAGGCGGGCTTCATGGATCGCCTGGGCGGCGCTGGCGACGATCGGGTGTCGCGCGACGCACGCCAGCGCAATCATCAGGCTCATGATCATCGTGGGAACACGGGCTTGGTCAGTTTGGTGGGGTTTTGTGTTGGATTGCTGTAGTTGCTGTAGTGCTCGAGAAACACGCCCTGATAGGCTGACACACTGCCCAGATAGGCTTCATACTTGGCCTCCAATCCCTTCTTTGCGGAACTGACTTCCTCTGCGGTGCCCTCAAAGGTCTTCTGGAAAGGCGGCGGGGCGTCGAACACGGTTCTGCCGGGCTTTACCGTAGGATCCACTGCCGTCACCGCAAGGTGCCCGGCGAAGAGCGCGCCCAGGCTTTTCGGTGTGACTAGGCCCAGGATGTCGCCGCGATGGAGCCCCTCGTGGCTCTGATTATCCGCGCCGGTTTCCTGCGGGGCACCGTCGGTCGGGAGCACCATCTGCCGCGCGCCGTCGACCATGAGGACCTGATTGACGGGTCTCCCCTCGTAGACCAGGTCTGGTTTACCTTCTGGATCCTTGAAATAGAACGTCACGACGGGGCCGGACGTCCCTACGGTGACACCTGAAAGGGTCTCCTTGACCCGGCCATCGGCCAACGACTCCGTTGTGGTCTGCAGCCGAACCCGTGGGATCCACGTTGTGGCACCAGCAAGGCCCTGACTTTTCGCGTCCCGGGCCGCGCCAAGGAAGCTATTGACGATTCTGCTCTGCTCCTCGGGGTCGCCCGATAGTGCTCCCAATCCTTTCCTGACCGCTCCTTCCATGTCGGAATCTGCGACATCTCGGAGATCGATGTCGACGGTTTCTGGTGCGGGTGGCGGCGCGACCGTGACCGTAACCGTGGAGCCATCTGTTGCCGGCGCCTCAAAGGTCCGATCTTTCAACCCCGTCTCATCCCTCCCCCCGCACGGATCCCCGTGACAATACTGGTACCTATTGACCCCATCCCCCAACCCAATGGGATCCGCGCTCGTCCACCTCCCGAGCCACGGCGCGTAGTACCTCACCCCATGGCACTGCAGCCCCGTCTCCTCATCCCTCTCCATCCCGGTGTATCGATATCGCTTCTTCGAAACCTCGGTATCCCCGTCGTTCGACCACCATGCGGTCGACCCGTAGGGGTGGTATTCCTCATACTCCCCACGGGGGCGGTCTCGAGATGGGGGCGGTGCGAAGGCGAGGGTCACTTGGCCAGTCTACCTCGGCGGGTCAGGTGTTTCCGATCGGAGACGACCGTCACTCCGGCCCAAGCAAGCAGACCGGTCATCGTCTGGGTGTCGCCATGAGGAGGTCGTGCCACTTCTGCGCTCCCTTGGTTTCCTTGGTGAACGAGCCTTCGGCATTGTCTTTGACGCCCCGGAAGCTGTTGAAGAGCCACTCATTCGCGTATGCTATCTTTTCGTCATTCGCTTTGGTGAGGTGTCCATTTTCCGTATCCAACATTTCGCTCCTTGCCGCCCTGAGGTGTGTCAGCCCGGCGCACTGCCGCGAGCGCCCGCTGGGACAAAGGGCCGCTGGGCTGGGCAAAACTGGTGGGACGGGACAGTACGCAAGGGCGTTCATCTCGCGCGGTCGTCTAAGCGATCGGCTCCCGCAGGTAGTGCTCGAGCCGATCAGGAGACCGCTCGATCACCTCAATGACTTCCCTCGCTCCCTCCCGTTGTTCGGACAGCAATTCACGATAAAGCAACCACAGACCCTCGCGCGCAGCGTCGCGGCACTGAGCCCCGAGCGCTGCGTTGCCGGCGACTACCTCCAGCGTATGTGCTTCGCCATGAACGATCTGGAAGAGGAGTTCTACGCAAGTGACGCGCACGTATCCAGGCGACGGCTCCGCCAAAGCGGCTAAGAGGACGGGGACAACAGCGAGGGCCGCGTCAAACAGCTGCCCTTGCACCACGACGTGGTTCTCAAGTTTCCAGTAGGCCTTGGTCGCGTCCTCCGCTGTCCGAGCTTCGAGTAGGGCTTTCAGGGCTCCGGGGATCGCCACGGCAAAGCCGCCCACGGTGCGACGCGACGACCAGTCGATGCGCTCGATTTCAAGCGTAGCCAAAGATCTCATCGCTTCCACGCTCCGCCAGGGGCGGCTGGAACGTTAGGCGGAAACTGCGATTCCGGGTACTTCTCTTGGCACGGGAGGCAGACCTCAATATCGGTGAGGACCAGCTCCCGCGTCGTGGGGTCCCGACGCCAGCCCTTGGCGCCGGTCTTGTTCGCCCCGGGGAGTTGCCGCTCGACATCGTCCTCGGCGCAGCCAGACGGGTTGGACGACGCGCCAGAGACGACTTTGCCGGAGAGATACCCACCGGCATAGGTCGCGAATTTCCGCCCCTTCGCCGCCGCTAGTGCGTCCCGAGCCATCTCCGCCGTCGTCAGTCCATCGCCAACCGGCCGAGTTGCTTCCGTGCGATCATACTGAGACGCCCTGTCTCTGGAGTCAGCGCCCACACCGATGATCGCGCCAGCGAGGTCTCCTGCCTCGATCAACGCCTGCTCGCCAGGCGTCGTTCCGAAGACATTACCCGTCCCCAGCTCGTGCGCGTCGCCCCGGAGTACCGCCCCTGCCATCTTTGACCCGGCCGCAATGGTCCCCGCGACCCCGAACGACCCATGTTCGAGGTCCTGCGGGTCGAAAGCCGTCGGGATCGGCCCCATCGTGGCCTCGCGAACGAGCTTCTCGGGCGGATGTGAGGGATCGGGCAACGATCCTACCGAGCGAGCCGCAACAATCTTCGTCGCCTGGTCCTTTCCCGCCGCCGTGAGAAGAGGCGTCGTCAGACACGCACTGCCGGAGTCACTGGTCGTCAGCGCGGGCGAGCTAGGCGGAACAGGCGTGCCCGGACTGATCGGACTCGGGTCGGATTCCCCGTAGCCGGCCCAGGAGGCCACCAACACTAGGCTGTCAACGAACGTCCAGAGTCCGGAGGGATCGAATCCGCCCACCGGGTTGCCGCGGGCATACCCATACCGGTTCACCCCATCCCCAAGCCCAATGGGATCCGCGCTGGTCCACCTCCCGAGCCACGGCGCGTAGTACCGGACCCCATGGCACTGCAGCCCCGTCTCCTCATCCCTCTCCATGCCTGTGTACCGATATCGCTTCCTCGAAACCTCGGTATCCCCGTCATTCGACCACCACGCGGTTGAGCCGTAGGGGTGGTATTCCTCATAGGTGATGACGTTCGCGCCCGCGTCGACCTCGACGCACGCGGTGCCGAGGTGGTTGCCGAGCTGATAGCGCTTGACCACGGTGCCATCGGCATCGCCGTCGGTGATCGTCTTCGTCTCGATCATCACCACGCGGGACTGCCCGTCCATGACATGCAGCGTCGTGCGCGCCTGCCGCAGGTCGCCGCTCACCGTCCGCGTCCAGGACTCGTAGCTCCCGACGTACCGCCGGTCCTCGACCGGCCCCGTCTTGACGACCTTGCGGACGCGCTGCCCGCCGGAGTCGTAGAAGTAGAAGGAGGTGTCCGAATCGTTCAGGTAGACCTTGCGCATCTGGTCGCGGAAGGTGACCTCGATGTTCGGGACGTGCGTACTCGAAAACCGCATCGGCGGGAGGTAGACGATGTTGCCGCGGACGTCGTGGACGTAGGTGACCGTCCCCGGCACTTCGGTCGTCGTGACGAGCCGGTTGCTGTCCGCCGAGTAGGCGTAGCTCCGCGTCCAGAGCGTCGTCGACAGGTGCTTGTGCACCATCGTGACGACGTTCCCGACCTCGTCGTAGGTGTATGCCTCAGTGTAGTTGCGGATGTCCGCGCCGGACGCGGGGAGTCCGAGGAAGTCCGGGTCCGCCGACCACGGCTCCACGCGGTCGCCCTTTTCGCGGCCGGACGCGCTCGTCAGCCGGTAGAGGGCGTCGTACGCGAACGTCTGGTCCGGCGTCACCGTCGCGTTGTCAGTGTAGTAGACGTCCTGCGCCGCGTCGACGATCCCGAGGATGTTCCCAACCGGGTCGTAGCTGTACGTCAGGCTCTGCAGCCCCGTGAGGCGGTCTCCGGAGACGGGGCGGGTGGTGACGAGCGTGGACAGGCGGAAGGTGTCGGCCTCATAGGTGTAGTCGGTCTCGGAGTCGTTGCCGTAGGTGATCGAGAGCCGCTGCCCGCGCGCGTTGTACGTGATGCCGGTGACGTAGTGGTCGGTGCCGACGTCGACGGTGACGAGCCGGCCCCCGGCGTCGTACCCGTTCGCCGTCACCTGGCCGTCCGGCGCCGTCGCCGTGACGACGCGGTCGAGCGCGTCGAACGTCGCCGCGCTGACGAAGCTAGTGCCCGTGCCGCTCTCCAGCGCGGCCTCGTTGCCCGACGCGAACGCCGCGACGGTGGTGTGGTCGTCCGCCGCGAACGGGTACGTGCCGCCGTCCGTCCACGCGGGCATCGCGTCGTCGGCCTCGTAGAAGCGACGGGTGGAGCCGGTCGGATTGCCCTTCCAGTCATAGGCGGCGACGACGTTGCCGGCGCCGTCGAACACCTGGTAGAGCCGCCCCCGAAGGTCGTCGTCGCGCGGGTCGTACCCGCCGCTCTCGAAGAGCGCCTCTCCGAAGAGGAACCGCTCGCGCAAGGTCTTCGCGACGGTCCCCGAGGTGACCCACTCCCACGTCCGCACCCGGCGGCGCAGCGCGTCGTACTCGCCCTCCTCGCAGAGGTCCCCGGACTTCCACACGAACCGCGGACTCCCCGCCGCGTCGAGCAGCGCGGTGGCGTCCCCGCCGTCCGCCGACGACGTGAGGACCGGCCTGCCGAGCAGGTCGAAGGTCTGCGCCTGCGTCGCCCACGGCGTCGTGGCGGCGGCCGCGCGGGCGTCGACGACCGCCGTCGGGTTGCCCATGACGTCGAGCGTGAGCGTCGTCACGAGCGCGTCGGCGTCGGGATCGTCGGCGTCCCACGCGGAGCGGTATTCCAGCGTCTGGTACGGCCGCCCCTGGACGTCGAGGCGCACGACCGTCGGCGTGCTCTTGTGGTCGTCCGGCACCGTCGCCTTCAGGTCGCTGCTCGCGGCGCTCTCGTCGATGGTGTCGTTCTCATCCCAGGTCACCTGCGACCAGGGGTCGAAACTGACGCGCCGGAGCGTGCCGTTCGGCAGATCCACGCGAATCGCCCGTCCGACCGGGTCGTAGGTGATGACCGGGGTGACGCCACCGAACCCTTCCTCGGCCTCGAAGGCGAAGTCGGCCGCGAAGAACGGCTCGTACTGCTTGATCGGGAGGCCCTTGTTGTTCAGGACGACGCGGCCGGACCCGACCCATTGGTCATCCGCCGCCGTCGCCTTCTGCATGACGACGGTGCCGGCCCCGTCGCTGTAGGCGTACGTCTCGATCCAGCTCGGCGTGCCCGTCTCGCTCGCGTGCAGGTCGCGGACGGAGGCGTGCGCCACGGCCGGAACGACCGTCAGGTCATAGGAAAACGTCTGCGACGGGTCGTCAAGGTCCGTCTCCCCGTCGCCCGTGTCCGACGCCCGCGCGACGGCGGTCACGCGCCCGAGCGCGTCGTACCGCGCCTGCGTCACGTTGCGGTTCGGGTCCGTCAGGCTCGACGGCGCGAGCGCCACGAGGTCGTAGGCGACGGCGACGACGTTGCCGACCGCGTCGGTGGCGGACTCGGCGAAGAGGTAGCTCGAATGCCAGGAGACGGCGGTCGTCGCGCCGAACGGGTCGGTGAACGCGGTCGCGACGTAGAAGTGCGCGCTGTCCCGCGCCTGCGTCCCGGACCGCGCCCAGGTCCCGTCGACGTCCGCGATCCCCGAGAACGGCGACGTGGTCCCCGCGACGTAGCCCTGGTCGACGACGGTCACGCTCACCCCGAGATCGCCGAGGAGCGCGTCGAGCGCGTCGGCCTGCGTCGCGGTGTACGCGAGCTGGTACGCCTGGAACGGCAGCGCGAGCGCGCCCATCGTCCCCGCGTCCGCCTCGGACCCGCCGTTGTCATAGGTGGTCACCTTGTCCGCGAGCTTGCGGAGCCACGCGCCGCTCCCCGGCGCAACTTCGTCCCAGTCGATGACCGGGGTGGTCGCGGTGCCTCCGGTCACCTCGGCGACGTCGAGCCAGTCGGTCAGGCTCCCGTCGGCGCCCGCCGTCCCGAAGGTGGCATCGGGAACGATGAGCGCCGCGAAGAACGCCGTCCCGCCCGTCGTGCGGGTGAAAGTCCCGTCCGGCGAGAACTGCCAGCTCCGCGCCCGGTAGGGCACGCCGACGTGCCAGCGGTCCGGGTTGGTGGTGTCATCGACGTCGTGGATCACCTCGGTCCGGGTGACCAGCGCGACGCCGGTGGTCTGCTCAGGCGCGCTCCCCGAGCGGCGCGGGCAGGCGACCGTCAGCGTCCGCAGCACCGTGCCGTAGGCGTCGACGGCGAGCGTCCGCTGCTGCTGAATCCGGGGGTCGGACGCGTCGCGCTCGTAGTGGTAGGTCAGCGTCTGGAGCGGGGTGACGAGGAACGAGCCGTGGTTGTCGTCGTCCGCCCTCTGCAGGCGCGACGCCGTGAACGCGGTCTCGGTGACCGTGTACGGCACCCCGGCGTTGGCGTCCCCGTCCTCGGCGTACACCTCCTGCCGCAGCGGCTTGCCCTTCAGCGCCCGGTACGCCTCGCGCTGCTCGCGGGCGCGGAGCGGGGAGGCGTCGCCGTCCGCGATGCCGATGGCGCACGCGGTCCGGGCGAACGCCGCGCCGTCCCCCGCGAAATACTCGGCGGCGTAGGCGTCCTCCAGCGTGCCTTCCTGCCGCCAAGCTCCGGTGTGGAACCAGGTGACGGTGCGGACCGGCGGGAGCTGGCCCTCGGTCACGGCGGGGGCGGTCTCGGTGTCCCACTGCTCGACCTTGCCGAACCCGCGGAACTCGCGCTCGTCGGGGTCGTGGTAGCCGTGGTGGTAGGCGTACGTCGTGGCGTTGGACCAGCCGGTGACGGCATCCGCCACCGTGACGGTTTCGAGCACCTGGACGGGGAACGGGAGCCGGGTGGCCCACGGCGTCCCGGCCCGGCGGTCGGCGACGTAGAATTGGGTCGATGGCGCGTAGGTGAGCGTCGTCGTCCGACCCAGGTTGTTCGTGACCGACTTCAGAAGGTACGGCTTGCCGTCGGCCATGAGGCGGACGTACCGGAGCGGGCGCAGCGCGTCGCGCAACAGCGGCGAGGACCAGACGAGGCAAGCGGTCCCGTCGCCCAGGAGGTCGGCGACCTGGATCGAGGCGGTGTCCTCGACGCCGGGGAGCGCGGGGAGCGGAGTGGCGGCGGCCGCCCACCGGTTGCCCGACTCGTTCGCCCAGACGCGGACGGCCGTCGGGCCCAGGTAGACCAGGTCTGCTGGGCCGCTGCCGTCCACGTCCGCGAGCCGCACGCGCTTCGGGTCGAATCGGTCGGGCGTGTCGAAGCGCGGCGCGCCCGCCATCTGGACCTTCGCGCCGAAGCGCGCGTAGCCGCGGTTCGGCCAGTAGCAGACGTTCCCGTTCCGGACGCGGACGAGGTCGGTGAGGCCGTCGCCGGTCATGTCGGCGAGGAAGATCGTCTCCGCCTCGTTCGCGAAGAGGAACGTGGGCCCGCGGTCCTCGTCGTGCCCGCGGCGCCGCCGCTCGGCCTTCGACCACCCGTCGCGCCCCTCCGACGGGTACCAGGTGAGGCAGTCCTCCTCGGTGACCAGGAGGTCGGCCCGGCCGTCGCCGTCCACGTCGAGGAGCCGGGCGTTCGGGTCGTTCAGCGGGGTCGTGGGCACCGTCCGGAACGGCCGGAAGCCCTGCCAGTTCCCGGCCGCGTCCCGCGCGAAGGAGCCCTGCAGCCCTGGGCGCAGGCTCACCACCTCCATACGGCCGTCGCCGTCGACGTCCATCAGCCGCGACTGCGGGTCGCCGAGCGCCGCCAGTGAGGGCCGGTCCCCGACCGCGCTGGCGGCCCCGAGGGCGCCGGCCCCGTCGTTCCGCTTGTAGAACCAGCTCCCCGCCTGCTCGGTCAGCAGCCCGGCGAGGCCCTCGCCGTCGAGGTCGGTCCACTGCCAGCGCGAGGTGTCGAGTCCCTGCGGGAGGTCGTCGAGGCCGGTGACGAACCGGACGGTGGCGTCCACCGTCGCCTCGCCGTAGGCGAACGCCACCGCCGGCATCGCCGCGACGGTCCAGTCGTCGCCTTCCTTCCGCCAGCCGCGGTGGGTGACGGACGTCAGCGTCGTGGCCACCGCCGAGGCGGAATGGGCCAGCTCCGTCGAGCGGACGATCACCCCCGAGCTGTCCGCGGTGGGGGCGGCGAACCGGTGGAACAGGAGGACGCGGGCGCAGAGCCGGTAGCAGCGGACGTCGAAGCCGCTGCGGAAGCTGGACTGCACGTCCGACCGCGTCGCCCACGTGCCGTCCGGCTGCTGTGGCGGCGCGGTCGGGGGCGAGGCGGTCCCGTCGCCCGAGTGGTCGCCGTAGTCGAAGACCGCCTCGAAGAGCCAGCCGCCGGTCGCGCTCCCCGGCGTGACGTTCCCGTACAGCACCCGCTTCAGGTATACGTACGCGCACTGGCTCTTCGCCGTGGCCCGCACCGCCTCGGCCTGCGTCGCGGCGGCGCCCGCCCGGTCCTCCGCGGCGTACTCGTACCGGATGAGGTTGCCGACCTCGTCGCGTTCCTCCTGGAGGTACCAGCGGAACACACGGGACGCGTCGTCGGGGTCGGCGAGCCGGCCGGCCGCCCGGCGCGCCACCGACGCGTCGACCGGCGCCCCGTCCCCGTCGAGCTGGTCGCTCGGGACCGTCCCCTCGGCGTCGAGCCCGTAGATCCGCCGGACGTTCTCCTTGGACCACGTGCGCCAATGGGTCGCGCCCGTGGCCGCGCTCGTCCAGCGCTCCATCCGGGCGAACCCGGCCTCGACTCTCGGCCGGTATCGGCGGCGCGCGTACGTGACGGCCGCGTCGCCCTCGCCCTCGGTCACGTCGGCGAGGTCGGGCTCCGCCCACGCGGAGCCGCTCCACGACTGGTAGGGGACGAGGTCCTCGGCATCCGAGATCACGAACGTGTCGCTGTCCTCGGCGTCCCGGTAGCGGGGCAGCCCGCGGTCGGTCTTGCGCTGGATGGACGGCACCCCGACCGACCACCCGATCCCGAAGGGCCCGTTGCCCGCGCCGGAGTCGTAGGCGAGCGAGAGCGCGGGCGTGAAGCCGTTCCGCCCCGGCGAGAGCGCGATCGGGACCGAGAACGACGCGGTCCCGGTGACCGGGTTCGCCTGGAACTTCTCGCCGATCCCCCTGACCGCCCCGCCGCCCTTCGGCACCTCCAGCTTCGGGGCGTGGACGAGCAGGTCCTTCGTCTTCGACCGGCCGTCCACCGGCGCGGGGGCGGACGGCGGCCGGACGACGGCCCGGTCCCGCGCGGCGGGCGCGGCGAGGCCGGTGCCGGTCGGGGCCTTGGGGCCGCTCGGGGTGGCGGGGTCTTGGGGCATCAGGTCAGCGAGTAGAGGAGGACGATGGCGACATCGGCGACGTCGGCCGGCGTTCCCGCGAGCGTGATCGTCAGGGTCTTCGGCGTGGTCGTGATGGTGCTCGTGGTCGGCGCGGTGAAGCCCCACAGGCCGGTTGCCACGTCGGCAGCATCGGCGGTAGTCAGATCGCCCTCCAGTGCCGCCGTGAACGCCCCCGTCGAGACGCCCTCGACCAGGACCAGAATCTTGGAAAGCGTGACCGTCTTCGCCGCCTGGGCCAGGTACGGAAGCACGTCGAGCGTCAGGTCCACCGCCATGGCGAAGCTCCCGCCGCCCGCGATCTGCGCGGCATAGAGCTCGTCGGGGTAGTCGCGTGAGGCGACGAGCCCCGTGGCGAGCCCGGTCGTCTCCGGGGTCGTCCCCGTCGCCAGGTCGAAGCCCCCTTCGAGGGTCGCGAGCAGCTGCGGGAAGAGGGTCGCGATGACGGCGCTCCGGTAGTCCTCGCCGCCGTCGAGGGCGGTGTAGCGGACCCGCAGGAGGACGTCGGTGATCGAGGTCCAGTCGAACGTGGGGACGGCGCTCGTGAGGCGCAGCCGCCAGGACGAGATGAGCCCGCGGCGCTCGAACGGGAGGTACTTCGGGTCCCGGAGGTCGAACTGGAAGAGGCCCGAGTCCTCCTGGCCGGAGCTGGTCACCATCGCCTCGGGCAGGCCGGAGTCGGACGTCAGGTACGTGCTCCCCGCCACGGGCTGGTTCCGGTACGCGCCCGCCGTCATCGTCAGCTCGCAGTTGACGGACGCCATCGGGCCCCCGACGCAGGCGACCGTGACCGACACCGACTGGATCCGGCGGAAGTAGTGCCCGGGGCAGTCGACGTCGAACAGCGCCTCGGGCAGCGCGAAGTAGGCCTCGCCGCCCTGCTGCAGCGCGATCACCGCGACCGGGTCGAGGCGCTGGAGCGAGACGCTCTTCGTCAGCTCGAACTGCCGGGTGTCGTTGTCGAGGTAGCACCCGTCCATCCGGTCGAGGTCCGCCGTCAGGAGGTCGGCCGCGAGCAGGCCCTTCCGCGAGCTGTCCCAGTAGATCGGCTGGACGAAGGTGTCCGACGGGCGCCCCAGCTCGTGCTGGTAGCAGGCCTCGGCCTTCTTCGCGTAGGCGACGGCCATCTGGTAGGCCTGGTAGTAGGAGGACGCGAGCTGGCCGGACATCCAGCGGTACAGGTCCTGGCTCGTGAACTTGCTCGTCATCCACTCCTGGGTCTGCTCGGACTGGGCGATCTGCCGCTCGTTGAGCGCGAGCTCGCCCTGCGCCGCGCGGTGCCGGCTCTGCGCAGAGGCGACCTGGTGCGCGAGCTGGTCGAGCTCCAGGTCCGCCTGCGCGGCCTGGAACTCCCAGTCTTTCGCGCGCCTTTGGTACGAGGCCGCGGTCGCGAGGAACGCCGCCGCTCCGCGGGCCGTGGCGCCGGCGATGCCCAGCGCCTTGGCCCCGAAGCTCGCCGGCTCGCTGACGGCCTTCGCGCCGGTGATGACGGCGTTGCAGGGGAAGCCGATCTCGATGTCGGGGAACACGCTCGCGACCGCGGCGACCGTCTGGAGGCCGGCCGAGATGCCCTCGACGATGGCCGCCGCGGCTGCCGCGGCGGCCGCCCCCTTCTCAAGCCCGGTCCACTTTCCGGCGACCAGGCCCTCGTAGTACCGCCGACGCGCGGTGGTCGTCGCCTTCTGCGCGACCGCGGCGTCCCAGCTCGCCTGCGCGTCGTCCACCTGGCTTTGCTTGATCGCGGACGTGGCGCGCTGCACCGCCAGCTCCTGGCCGGCGCGCAGCAGCGCGAGCCCCTCGCCGTCCTGCTTCTCGAGCGCGCCGAGGAGCGACTGGCCGAGGCCGCGGGCGGTGCCGGCGAGCGCCTGGGCCTTCGCGAGCAGCACCGGGAACCGGTGGCTCGGGAGCGCCTGGTCGGAGGCGGCGGACTGGACGTCCACCCCGGCGGCGGAGGCCCGCACGAGGAGGCCCGGGTCGATCGGCGGCTCGAAGAGCGCGAGCGAGCGCCGCACCCCCTTGATGTTCCGGCCGTTGCGGAGCTTGAAGAGCCGGTCGTCCACGAGGTCCCAGAGCCCGTACAGCTTCTCGTTCGGCGGGATGCAGAAGTACGTGCTCGACCCGACCCCGTCGGTTGCGGAGGTCCTCCCGGAGCCGGACCCGTAGCCGACGACGGGCGGCGTGAACGCGTTCTCCAGCACGATGGTCGCGTTGCCGAACGCGTCGAGGTCGAGCTTGATGTCGTTGTACGTCTTGTACGTCGGGGCGCTGCTCGCCGCGATCTGTTCCGGGCGCGTCCCGAGGATCTGCTTCGCGAACACGTAGAGCTGCGTGGCCTCGTTCAGCGCCTCGATCGTGTCCTGGGTGAACAGGTAGTCGCCCCAGTCGAGCAGGTTCCGGATGTAGCGGATGACGACCGTCTTCTGGTAGGTTCCCGGGCGCATCCGCGCGAGCAGGTGCGGGTTGAACGGGTCGTCCTGCCAGGCGGCGACCTGCTGCTCGAAGTCCGTGGCGGCCGTGCCCCCGGCCGCCGCCGTGAACGCCGTCCAGTCGGTGACCGGGGCGGACACCGGGTCGAGGAACGGCTTGACCTTCCACCACTTCCCGCTGTCGGGGTAGCCGGACGGCACGGCGTTCGCGGTGCGAGGGTCGAAGATGGTGTGGAACCAGTCCATGGCGTCGGCGAACCGCTGCTGCTCGGAGAGCCGGATCGCCACGAGGAACGGCGTGTGGAAGAAGGTCTCCCAGTTGTAGTTCGAGTAGGATCCCGTGAAGCCGAAGTCGACGGTCTTCTCCTGCCAGGCGCCGACGTTCTCGGTGTCGGGGCCGAACGTCCCGCTGAACTCGACCTCGCCGAGTTGCTGGCGGAAGAGCGCCGCCGTTGTCGCCCCGTCCGGGTCCGGGTCGAGGAGGCTCATGATGCCGTCCCGGCGCGCCTCCTTGACGAACTGGCACGTGTACGGGTGGTAGAACAGACTGAAGACGTACCCGCTCGGGGACGCGACGAGCGTCGACGGGCTGTCGAGGGTCGTGAGGGCGTGGAAGCCCTCGGCGACGGCCGCGGCGGCGGCCCCGTCGCTGGTGTACGCCGACGGGGAGACGAACAGCGCGTAGGCGGTGTCGTCGATGGGCGTGGGCTCGGGGGACTGCGTGTAGATCGGCCCGCCCTCGCCGGTGGTGACCGTGTAGTTGGGCGTCCAGGTGCCCTCCCGCTTCGACGAGACCGCGGCGGCGGCCGGGGCGGCCGTCGCCACGGCCGGCTCCACGTACTCGACGAAGTAGCAGCGGTCCGACCACTGCACGAAGAACGGGGCCTGCGACACGAAGTCGCCGTACTGGCGGGTCGTGACCACGGTGCCGTCCTTCAGCTTGGACAGGAGCTGGACGACGTCGGCGGTGTCCGCGTCCCCGATTCCGTCGGCGTCGTAGTCGCCCTTCAGCACCTTGAGCGTGGCGGGGCCGGTGGGCGACCCGGACGCGGACCCGGTGTTCAGGCCCGGGCTGACCCACTGCGCCCCCGAGACGCCGTAGTCGTAGCCGGCGAGGGCGTCGTCGTCGTCCGTCGCGTCCGCGGCGACCAGGTCGCCCCGGCACGGGTCCAGGGTCCACCCGCCGTACACCACGTCCCCCGTCTCGGCCGTCGGATCCTTCCGGCCCATCCACACGGTGAGCAGGCCGTCGGTCTCGACCGGGATCGGGAGGTAGATCGAGAGGTCCTGGAGCTCGCTCGCGTCCGTGTGGTCGCTGCCGACGACCACTGCGTCGGTGGTCGCCTTGGGGCTCCACTTCCCGTCGCGGTAGCTCGACCAGGAGAGCCGGAACTCCAGGTGGTACTGCGGGGGCGAGTCGTCGTCCGCGCTGCTCGGCGCGGTCCCGGTGACCGTGGAGGTCACCCAGAACAGCATCAGCCGGCGGTTGTAGACGTAGAGGAGGATCATGCTGCCGGCGACGCCGGCCTCGACCTTCTCCCAGGGCGTCCACGTGGTCGAGTCCTCGCGCCGACGGTACCAGTAGATGGCGGGATCCGCGGCGGTGCGCGCGACCACGTGGAGCAGGTCGATGGTGTCGCCGTCGACGGTCTCCTTCTGGACATAGTACCCGAGCACCGTCAGGGCCGACACGTCGTGGAGCTTGTCGAGGTAGTCGAGCGCGGCCTGCTCGACGCGGTCCGCGGTGACGTCGCCCTGGCCGAGGTCCTGCTCCAGCGCCTTGTAGAACGGCGTCTTGTCGTCGCGCAGGTCGGGCTCGATCCAGTTCTCCGGGTAGAGGAACACCATCCGCGCCGCCTGCCAGATCCGGAACGTGCGCATCCACTCCCATTCCTGCCGGTCCTCGTCGGTGAGGGTCACGCCGGCCGACGGCTCCAGGCCGAGCATGAGCCGGTGGATGAAGAGCTGCGCGGTGCACGCGGCCTGCTTGATGCGCGACGTGAGCATCTCCGGGTTCATGTTCACGTCGATGAGCAGGTACTGGTACAGGTCCTCCGAGTCGAGGAGCTTGTCGTCGGACCCGAGGTGGGCGTTCGTGGTCGCGAGGATGTACGTCACCAGCGCGTCGCGCTGGCGCTTGCGCAGGACGTCGCGGATCGGCCGTGCGACGGCGGCCCATGCCTCCGGGGTCGCGTAGCGGGACCGGGCCGCGGTCACCACGGAGGCGCTGACGGGCGCGGTGATCGCGCCGGCGCCGGGGTCCCCCGCCCAGGTCACGACCGTGCCGGCCGGCGCGGCGGCGCGGCGCGCCATCGCGAGCAGGTCGAGGAAGGTGGCCAGGCCCGAGGCCGTCAGCAGCGACGTGGTGGCGCCGCTCGCGATTGGAAGGAAGCCTCCGGCGATGCCGGTCACGAGGTCGTCGTCCCACGCTGTCCGGCTTGAGATCGCGGACCCCACCTCGCCCGCGGTGAGGGCTGAGGTCGAGGGCGTGAGCGTGCCGAGGAGCGAGGCGAAGGTCGGGTCCGAGCCGGGGAGCCGGGCTCGCTGGGCGAACAGCCGGACCAGATTGAGGAGGGAGGCGTAGCTCGCCCCCGACGTGGTGCCGAAGGCGACGGCGGACGTGGAGTAGGCGGGCAGGGCCCACGAAGTCGTCCCCGCCCAGGCGGCGCGCTCGTCGGCGTCCAGAGAGACCTTATTGAGGACGAAGGCGGTCTTCGCGAGAATGTCGAGCAGGGTGTAATCGTCCTCGAACGCCGTTCGGGTGAGGTCCGAGGCCGGGTCGGAGCCGGAGGGCGCGACGTCCCAGACCGCGTGTCGGAGCAGCCGGAAGAGCGGATCCGTCCGCGAGATGATGGCGGACACCGGGCTTGTGGGGGACAAGTCGGCCGGATCGAACTCGACTCCCAGCCCGGACGAGGTGCTCGTTGCGCCGATGAGGATGGGCGAGCCTGCCGGAACCTGGAGCGCAAGGACGGTCGCTGGGTCGCTCGCGGCGATGACGAACTGCAGTGCGTCGCCGGCTGCGATGTTCACCGTGTGGGTACCCGAGCCGTCGGTATAGGTCGCGGCGATGGCTGCGCCCGCCACCCCGTCGATGGTCGTGTCCGAGCCGATCGATCCTGCGATGGCGATGTCCGCGACCGAGAACAGGCTGACGGAACTCGGGCCGTTGAGGCGAAAAAACTGGGCGGTGACCGGCGGTATGGCCGTCCCGTCCGTGGTGATGAACGCGAACGTCCACTCATCGTCATCGGACACCGTGACGTCAAACCCGGCGTCTATCGAGGCGGTCAGGTCCGAAGAGGCGATGAACGAAAGGTCCGCCGTGGACGTGACCGGAGTCAAGACAGAATCGACCCACGCGTAAAACCCGGTTCCCGCCGGGGCAACTACGGACCTAGCGGCGACCACGCCCGCCGAGGTCGTCGTTACCGTCAGAGCCGAGGCGAACGTGAACACCCATGGGTCCCCATCGAGAGTCGGAACGCCCGGTACGTTCGTGAACGTCTTGGTCCGCCATTCGTCGACCACGGCGCGGTCGACCCCGAGGGCTTCCGCGAGCGTCTTCGCGACAACCGCCCGGAGGCCATCCTCGGTCGTCGTCGTGGTCATGGCGCCATAGGCCGCCGCCAGCGACGCGCGCACCTTCCCGAGCACGCTCTGGAGGAACGCGTCGGTCGGCGCGACCCGGTCGGCCGTCGCGTGGGTCACCACGTAGTTGACCTCGTCGACGGTCCAGCCGGAGGCCCTCCACGTCTGAACGTCCTCCAGGAGGGTGACGGCGTCCGCCCAGCTTGTGAACGGGCTGAGCCCAGACATGCCCGCGCCGAGCAGGGCGATGAGCTCGGACGGGAGTACCCCGGCGACGCGCGCGAGGCTGGCGTAACGGTAGAGCGTCGACAGGTTGGCGAGCGTCATCGTCGTCAGGTCCGGCGTCGTGCTGAGCAGCGCGGCGAGCTGGGCCACGAGCGCGGTCAACTCGTCGGCGCTGACGTTGAGCGCGGCCTGGATGGCGGCCAGGTTGTCCTTTATGTAAGCCGTATACAAGGTGAGTTCCGCCCGCGACGACGGGTCGAGCGCGAACGCGCCCGTCTCCCGGTCCGCGGCCGAGACGAGCGACGGATTCAGGTAGACCCGGTCGTAGAGGGACGGCACGGGGTGGTCCTTCGAGTCGCGGTCGGCGTACGTGTCCATCGGGACCGCGGCGTTCCAGCTCACCACCTCCACGACCGAGATGCCCGCGCGCCGGGCCAGGTAGTGCACGCTGCCCAGGTCCGCGGCCGCCAGTGCGGTGGGCGACCAGGCGCTGACGCCGAGCCCGTAAAGGACCTTGTCGAGGTCCAGCATCGACCAGTCCCGCGCGCGCCAGATCCGGGCGAACGCCCGGAAGCGGGCCCAATCGGCGTACGTGGGCGGGGTCGAGGGGGTTCCGGGCACGACCACCTGGTAGGTGTTGATGTCCCCCTCGTCGTCCCAGCTGATCGCGAGGTGCGTCGGGGCGAGGCAGGTCGACTGCCCGTTCACGAACCGGCTGTGGACGAGGTCGAGGATGTCCGGGAACGTCAGCTCGGCTCGCCGCCGGAGCTGCACCACCTCGAACTGGCTCGCGAGGTCGGTCGTGCCCTCCGGCCAGAAGGCGCCCTCGGAGGCGTCGTCGGTGCTCGTCGCGGTCAGGGCCGCCCACATCTCGCCGGAGAGCCGGAGTTCTTCGAGCCCGATGCCGTCGTCGGACGGGGCATTCGTGCCGTACGCGAGCCCCCCGCAGGCGCGCATCAGCTCCACCCGGTCGATTCCCAGGTGCGCGAGGAACGCGCGCGCCTCCTCCACCGGCCGGTTGAACGGGGTCTCCATCGTCGCGGTCGCGGCGAGCAACACGCCGTACGCCTCCTCGTTCGTGATCTCGGGCGAGGCGAGGAGCTCCGGGGTCTCAGCACTCGTATCGTGCGCGTGGGGGTCGCCGGGAAGCGGATGGACCGCAGGCTCCTCCGTGGTGGCGTTGTCCGGGTCGACGATGTCCTCCAGCACCTCCAGGCTGAGGTCGATGTACGGCATCGCCCGCGTCGTGTTCTCGCAGGACAGCTCCAGGTTGCCGAGGTCCGGGCGCCGCGCAAGGAGGACGTCGCACGCGGTGCCCGACGTCGCGTCGCGGTAGCTGAGCCACTGGAGCAGTTCGACCAGGTACGCGGCCGGGCCGGCGATGGAGCGGCACTCCTCGCAGGCGCACGACGTCGTGCTGCTATAGAGGTCCGCGTAGTCTGCGAGGCTGGTCGCGTCGACCCCGTCCCACGGCAGGAACGGCAGCCCCCCGCCCATGAGCGTCGGGGCCGCCTGGACGAGGAAGGTGCGCGTCATCGCGGTGAGGCTGCGCGCCTTCTGGAACATCTCCAGCGCCCCGTCCGCGCCGAGCGCGCCCGAGAAGGCGTTGACGAAGCGCGTCCGTCCCATGGACCGGACGTGGTGCGCGGAGGTGACGCCCGCGGTGAGGAGCGCCTGGATGGCCGCCGTCCCTCCGACGGATGGGGCGATCCGGTACACGCGCTGCAGCGCGCGGGCCGCGTTGGCGGCGTCGTCCGAGCCCGTGACGCGGCCAGTCTGGAGGTTGAACGTGAGATTGTCCGAAACCCAGCCGCCCGCCAGCCCCACGAGCCCCCCGGCGCCCGAGAGCGTGGAGAACGTGTGCATGACGATCTCGCTCGGGAACATCGCCTCGGCATGCGCCTGCAGCAGCGCCGAGAGCGTCGCGCGTTGTTCCCCCTCGTCGTCGCCGTCCAGCCCGGCGGGAAGCGGGTTGGTCGCCGCCGCGACGTCGTCCCAGTCGCCGCCGTCCAGCGTCGCGACGTCGGAAGCCGGCCCGCCGCTGATCTTGATCAGGATCTGGCCGACGGCCGGCGCCCACCCGAGCGCCAGCGTCCCGAGGGTGATGCGGCGCTGGGCCTCCGTCAGCGCGGCCGACGTCGGCGGCGAGAAGTTCGAATAGGTGCCGAGGTAGGACCAGAAGTCCGTGGGCGCTCCCGGGAAGGTCACGTACGCGTCGCAGAAGTCCGTCACCTGGTCGTCTGTCAGGCCGCCGCTCCCCACCTGCAGGATGCTGGCGAACGAGTCGAACCGGTCGGAGGCCAGCTCCGCGAGGCGGGCGGCCTGCAGCGCGGCGAGCAGGGCCGTCACGGCGTCGGTCGCAACCGCGGCCGCCGAGACGATGTTGTCCCGGTACGCGGCGGCGAGCGCGGCGTCGACCCCGAGCCCCTGCCGGGCGAGGATCGCGCTTCCGGTCGTCGGGAAGCCTTCGCGGAGAAGCCCGTAGAGCTGCTCGGCGGTGAGGGCGAAGGCGGTCGGGGCCCAGGCGGTCGCGAGGCGGCAGGCCTGCGTCCAGAGCACGATCCGCCGGATGTCCCATCCGGACTTCCCGGACAGGATGGCCGCGGCGCGCGCGTCCACCGAGTCGAGATGGTCGGTTGGCACCAGCGGCGAGCCCCCGCCGCCGAGGGCGAGGTTGATGCGGTACCACTCCGTCGCCGCCCGGTAGGCGTCGTCCGAGGTACGCAGGTCGACGCGGAGTGAGAACGTGGCGCCGTACTGCGCCTGCGACGTCGCGACGAGCACGGGGGTGGTGCCGGGGATGAATGCCTTGACCTGGAAGTCGTGGGGCAGCGGATGGTCCTCGTCCGGCGGCAGGAATTGGTAAAATCCCGTGGACGTCGCGTAGGTAAAGCCAAAGAGCGTCACGGTCGTGTCGAACGGGTCGAGCGGCCACAACTGGACCAGGGCGCCCGCGGCGGGCGTCCCGTCCTCGTGCAGGATCCGGCCCCACAGCTGGCCTTCCGCGGTCGTGAGCCCCGTGGAGTCCTCGACCGGGGCCGGACACGCCGTCTCGTCCATGACGCAGAGCACGATGTCCCCCGGGTCCTCCCCGTTCGCCCACTGGATGCGCTTTTCCAGGCGGAGCTCGCGCCGGTTCAGGCGGACCCGGATGGTGCGGTTCGGGAACTGGGCCGGCACGGGGCCGGCCTTCGTAAGGTCGAACGCGAACTGGCCCTTGTCGCCGCTGAGCGTCGTGGCCAGGCGGCGGAGGCGCAGCCCGTCCGACGCGAAGAGCTGGACGGTGGCGCCGGGGATGCCCTCGACGGGCGAGGTGCCCTCGCGCGTGACGGCGCCGTGGACGTAGGTGGTGGACATGGCGGGGGCCTCGGCGGAAATGGGTTCGAACGGGAGAAGTGGCGGCGGACGCGATGCCTACAGCGCGGTGCCGATGCCGCGGGGCAGCGCGAACGCCCGGACGCGGAAGACGCCGACGTCGGCGGTGAACGTGCTGCCGGTGATGTTGTGGACCTGCGCGGTGATCTTCTGGAGGCGCTTCCCGTTGTTCGAGGCGCTCGCGCCCAGGCTCCCCATCATGATGTCCGCGATGGTGACGAGGTCGAAGTCCGCGGACGCGCCGTTGTTGGTGTTGAGGAGGAACGCCGTCGAGTTGTCCGAGAACGTGAGCGCCACCTCGATGTTGAGCTTGGTGTTGTCCACCGCGGGCGGCAGGCGGATGTGGACCGGGAAGAGCGTGCCGTCCGCCCCGACGTCCACGCTGGCGCCCGAGATGACCGTGACCCCCGACGCGTACGCCGTGGAGGCGGGGTCCGCGTCCTTGGACACGAGCCCCGTGAAGGCGGCGATCGACACCGTCCGGTCGGCCGACAGGTCGCCGCCGCCCGTCATGCCGCCCCCGGTCGCGACCGTGCGGCCGCTCGGGGCGGCGCCGATGTCGGCCGGGGCGATCGTCTGGCTTCCGCCGGGGAGATACGCCGCCTTGAGCGGCGCGTGCGCGTCGGCGACGCGGCCGCCCCCGTCGAGGCCGGCGTACCCGCCGTTCGCGTTCTTGTCGCTGCCGAGCTGGTACTGGGGATGGTCGTTGCCCGTGCCGAGGCCGAGCAGCATCGCGTGCGGGATGCTGGCGCCCAGGCTGACCCAGGCGGAGCCGTTGTAGCACCAGTCCGTGCCGTCCGCCTCGACGTTCGCCGTGAATCCCTTGCTCGGGGGGAAGAAGGACCATGTCGCCGGGCCGGCGTTCCACTGCGCGATGCTCTGGGCGTGCCCGCTCCAGTCCCCGCCGGCCGCCGTGGCGATGTAGCGCGAGCCGTTCGCCAGGCCCGTGGTGCTCGGCGAGGTGGCGAGCCGGTCCAGCACCGAGGCCTGCCAGTCGAGCCCGTTCAGCAGCATGGACACCTGGCCGTACGTGGCCGCGTCGCTCGGGCCGACCCCGTCGGCGAGGCCGGTGACCCGGTTGCCGCCCATGCCGAGGTCGCCCGTCATGCCGTCCCCGCCCTTCGCCACCGCGCCGATGTCCCCGGGGGTGATCGTCTGGCTGCCGCCGGGGATGTACGCCGCCTTCGCCGGCGCCTGCGCGTCGGCCACCCGGCCGCCGCCGTCGAGCCCGGCATACCCGTTGTACTGGTTCCGGCGCGCCTGGCGCTCGACGGTCTGGGTGACCGGGGTGCCCTGCGCGTCCTCGAACTTCAGCTCCTGGCCGGTGATCCACGTCTCGCCCGGGCCGGGGCCGGACGGGTCGCCCGAGGACGCGGACCGGATGGCCTTGACCGGCCGGTTGACGAGGCCCCCCGAGTCCAGGCCGGCGTAGCCGCCGTTGATGTCCAGGCGCGCCTGGCGCTCCACCGTTTCGAGCTGCCCGCCGCCGTTGTCGTTCTGGTACTTGAGGTCGGTCGAGTGGATCCAGACCTCGCCGTGCCCCGGCGACCCCGGGTCGGAGCTGAGGACGCGGATCCCCTGGATCGGCTTCGTCACGATCCCGCCGGAGAGCCCCGCGTACCCGTTGGTCGCGTCCTTCTCGGTCCGGAGCTGGTACTGGGGATGGTCGTCGCCGGCCGTCAGGCCGAGCAGCCCCGAGTGGGCGATGCTCGCGCCGATCGAGATCCAGCTCGACCCGTTGTACTGGTAGTCGACGCCCTCGTCCTCGACGTTCGCCGTGAAGCCCTTGTTCGGCGGGGTGTAGGCCCACTCCGACCCCGTCCACTCGGCGATGCTCTGGGCCTGGCCCGACCAGTCGCCCCCGGCGGCCGTCGCGATGTAGCGGGAGCCGGCCGCGAGCCCGGTGGTAAGGGGCGACGTCGCGCGCAGCCCGAGGACGGACGCCTGCCAGTCGAGCCCGTTGATCATCGACGCGAGCTGGCCGTACGTCGCGGCGTCGCCGGTCAGAACGCCGTCCGCCATACCGGCAACCTTGTGCCCGCCCGCCGCGAGGTCGCCGCGGAGATGGCCGTCGGTGAGCATGACCGCGTCCTGGCCGACGACCGTCGTGTCCACGCGCGTCAGCACCTGCCCGGTCGCGACATCCCCGAGCGTGAGCAGCGCGGCGCTGCCCGGGCCCGTCGCCCGAAGGCCCCGCACGTCCGGCGCGTCGGCGCTTCCGCCAAGCTGGCCGGCGAGCTGGATCACGCCGGGGACGGACGGGCCCGCGACGTCGATGGCCACCGTGAAGTCGCCGCCGGCGCCCCCGTCCGTGGCCGACAGCGGGGCGGTGAACGCCATCCGTCGCGCGTTGGGCAGGTTGTCCGACAGCGCGGTCAGGAGGTACCGCGCGATCTTCGGGGCGTAATGGATGAGGCGGGCTGTCGGCGGCATGAGGCGTCCTCAACGGAAAAAGGCGAACCGCCCCAAACGCTTGGTCCGGCGGCGCCACGTGATGAGTCGGCGCTCCCCCCTGGCGAGAGACGCTGGCCGGTGACGGGTCCGCCGACCCACTGATGGTATCCGACGGCTGCGCGCGACCGCCGCGGGACAGTGGCACCCGATGGCGGCGCCGGGCCCCGGCATTCGGGGCGTTACCGGCCCGAAACGGTCCCGCGTTCCGAGACGGCGACGCGCGCCGGATGTTCGTTTCGGTACTATTCGTTACAGAAGCGTCGCCGCGGCGGCGTTGACGGTCCCCCGAGTGTCGCATTTCGGTGACGAAATGGGGTCGCGGGACGGCTGCGCGTCGGCCCCCGGGCGCGCCGCGGTCCGGCCGCGGCGCGCGGAGGCTCGGCCCGCTCGCGCAGGTGCTTGAGAAACGGATGCCGGACGCCGCGATTCGCGAACGGCCGGCGCCGACGCCCGCGTGTGTGTCCTATTCCGGAGGCGAGATGATCCCGCGCGACTTGGGACCCCCCACCCGCCAGAGAAACGCAAAATACCCAAGCGAGTCAGCCGGCGGCTGGCGCCGCTACCCGGGCAGGACGAGCCGGGACAGGAGCAGCGCGTCGGCGTCGACGCCGGGGTTGGTCTGGCTGCAGTCGATGGCCCCCTGGCAGCAGCCCTCCTGGTACTGCCAGGCGAGGACCGGGCACGGGAGCGCGACCGACGGCGTGACCACCGCGGGATCCCAGTCCGTCATCGCGCAGCCGGGGAACCGGTAGCGGGCGACCCACGCGCCCGCGCAGGGGGAACCGGCCGCGGCGGCGGCCGAGATCGCCTGCCAGGTGGCCGTGTCCCTCACCGGCGCGTACGCCGCCGGCAGGAGAGTCACCCGCCCGGCGCTCCGGGCCCGTCCCTCGGCTGCGAGGCCCTCCGCCCAACCGGCCCAGTAGGCGGCGGAGAGCGACGGGCTGCCGCTCGCGGGCGTGCCCTCGACGTCGAGGAATACGAGGAACTGCCCGCCCTGCGCGGCGAGGCGGTCGGCCCCGAAGGTCTCCACGTAGTCCGCGGCGTTGAGCGCCCCGTCCGCCGCGCCCTGGGCGCGCGTGCCACCCACGCGCCGCGTCTGGCGGGCGACGGGGAGGAGCCGGATGCCGGCCGCGGCGAGGACGGGGCTCTCGGCCGCGCCCCGGTACTCGACCGTCCCGGGCGTCGTCGGACTCGTGAAGTACCGGCCCCAGAAGGCGGGCGGTCGCCCGAACAGGGCGGTCGCGGCGGCGATCCCCGCGGGGATGACGGGGGCGGAGCTGTCCGCCCCGGGGAGTCCTTTGGCCATGAGTGTGTCCTCTGCGGGGGCTACTTGGGAGCGGCTGGCCGCTGCTGGGTGGCGGAATGGTCGGCGGCCTTCTGGGCGAGGTACCCGGCGTGGCTCAGGCCGAGGAGCGCGACCATGCCCTCGGGGACCGCCGGGAGCGACGCGATCGGTTGGACGGCGGCGTCAAGGATCGGGGGCGCGCCAAGCGCCGACCAGAGCGCCGCGACGTAGGTGGCGACGAGAAGGACCGTGAAGAAGAGCATCTGGAGCTTCGCTACGTCCACGCGCGCGGCGTTCCCGACCTCGTCCCCCTCGAACAGGTCCCTCCAGCGGGCGTCCGACGCCAGGGGGTTCGCGAAGAGGGTGCCGACGCGGCTGTCGTTCACCGTCCTCGCCGTCGTGTCCGCATCGCCTGCGGCGACGAGCTGGTCCGCGGTGGTGGCCGCCGCGTCCGGCCCGGGCACGAGTCCCGCCTTCCCCGCGAGCAGCAGCGGCGACCCCGCGAGCGACCCCGCGCTGATGCCCGCGAGCCACCACAGCTCCTTCGGCACCGCGACCCCGAGAGGGTCCGGGGAGCCGAGCCGCCCGAGGGCCATCGCGCCATAGCCGCCGAGCAGGACGGCGGTCCAGAGGAGGAGCTGGAGGCGGGACAGGCTGAACAGGTTGCGCTCGTTCACCAGCGCGCCGAGCGGCCGGCCGACGGT
This sequence comes from uncultured Pseudomonadota bacterium, assembly GCA_903844155.1. Lineage (GTDB taxonomy): Bacteria > Myxococcota_A > UBA796 > UBA796 > SXON01 > CAIUMM01. The sequence goes on from CAIMSU010000228.1 coordinate 38,431, forward strand.
AGCGTGCCCCGCGAGCAGGAACGCCGCCAGGAGCGCTGTCTCCAGCAGGACGAACCGCTGCTGCCCGGTCACCGGGAACACTGCGCAGACGACGACGCCCCCTGCGAGCCCCAGTGGCACGAGGGCGCCTCCTCTCGGGATCCACGTCATGGAGAACCTCCGCTGGTGCCAGCATCGCCCGGGTATGGGGCCCCGTCAAGTCCCGCGCCGATGGCTCCCGGGCGGGCGCGGCCCGGCCCTACTGACGGCGGCACGCGGCCTTGGCGCGGGCCGACGCCCCCGGCACAACGGGCCCGGTTCGACGCGGGTATCCGACGTCCGCGTTCCGCCCGGCCCTGTCGCGGGGACACGCCCGGGCGCACTGTCAGCCACCGAAGCACGGCGAACACTCGCCTCGGAAAATGAAAGTTTGGCACCGGCGCGCACCCGTCCCAGAAACCGTGGTACGGATCGCCGGGGCGCCCGCGCCCCCGTCCGCGCTGTACAACACAGCACACCAACAGAGGCCAACATGACCCCGACCGCCTGCCCCGTCTGTCTCATCGTCCCGTCCCGCGTCCTCCTGGAGCTCAAGGACGTCCGCTCCGCCCTGATTTCCGAGCAACTGCGCGGCCATCGCGCCGGGGTGGGCGCGCCCGCGTCGCTCGTCGCGGCCGGCAGGCAGCGCGCGGTCTACGACGCGCGGCACCATGCCAAGCTGCCCGGGAAGCTGACGCGCTCCGAGGGCGGCGCGGCGTCGGACGACCCGGCCGTCAACGCCGCCTATGACAGCTCGGGGGCGACCTACGACTTCTACCAGACGGTACTCGGGCGCAGCTCAGTCGACGACGCGGGGCTGCCGCTGAAGTCGACCGTCCACTACGAGAGGGACTTCAACAACGCGTTCTGGAACGGGCGCCAGATGGTCTACGGCGACGGCGACGGGCAGCTCTTCGTCGGGTTCGCCGGGGCGCTCGACGTCGTCGCGCACGAGCTGACGCACGGCGTCACTCAGCACCGGGTGCCCGGCGGCCTCGACTATGCGGAGGAGAGCGGCGCGCTCAACGAGTCGATCTCCGACGTGTTCGGCAGCGTCGTGAAGCAGTGGAAGCTCGGCCAGACCGCCGCGCAGGCCGACTGGCTCATCGGCGCGGGGATCATGGCCCCCGCCGTCGGGAAGGCGCTCCGGTCCATGAAGGACCCGGGGAACACGGCGCTCACCTGGAGCGGCGACGACCAGCCTGGGAACATGTCCGGCTACGTGCAGGGCGGCGACGTGCACACGAACTCCGGCATCCCGAACCGCGCGTTCTACCTTGCCGCCACCGCGCTCGGCGGGAACTCCTGGGACAAGGCGGCGAAGGTCTGGTACGCCGCCCTCCCGATGCTGACGCCCGCCGCGACGTTCAAGGACGTCGCGAAGGCGACCCAGGCGGCTGCCGCGCAGCTCGGGCTCTCCGCCGCGGACCAGGCCGCCGTCAAGGCGGCGTGGAAGGGGGTAGGGGTCATCTGATCCGCGGAGGCGGGCCTTGGTCATCACGCTGACGTCGACCGGCGGGTTCGCCGGCCCCGCCGCACCCGAGACGCGGGTCGTGGACGTGGCGGCGATGCCCGCGGGAGCCGGCGCTCGCATCCGGGCCCTTGTCGTCGCCGCGGACCTGGGCGCGCTACCCGCCGAGATCCGGAAGCCCCACCCGCAGTCGTGGGACTTCCTGCGGAAACTCACCGTCGAGGGCGACGGCCCGCCGCGGACGGTGCGGTTCCACGACGACGCGGCGCCGTCGGCGCTGCGGGCGCTCGCGGACGCGGTGGCGTCCGCCCGCCGCGGCTGACCGCCGGGGGGATCAGAGCAGCGGCGCGGTCGCGGGATGGCGGGGCTGCGGCGCGCCCGCTTTGCCGTTCGCTAAGGCGGCCTTGGATGCCTTGGTCGCGATCTGGACGAGCCCGGCGAAGCCGCAGACGTTGATCACGGGGAGGACATGTCGTGTGGGCGCGGGGCTTCGGAGCGGTGGGGCTCCTCATATCAGAACCTGCCTACGCGGAAACCATGATCCACGATTGCCAAACCTCGCTTTGCCAAGTTACTGACCGGAGTCCGTCAAGCCTGTACGCTCGAGCAATGAGTCCAACAAACCCAGGAGTGAACCATGTCTTACGAATTTGCCGTGAACCCGACGAACATCGGACTCTCGATGTCGAACTTCAAGCGCGAGTTTTCATTGGCGGCCATTCCGCCGGTTCCGCCCTACAACGGTGCGTTGGCCCAACAGGTGCTGGCCCGGTCGAGCATGGTCTCCGTGGACTATGCCTCTCAGATCGGGTTCGCGGTGGGCACCGCGAGCACGACGGGGAAGGTCAAGGTGTTCCTCGTCGAGTACATGCGCCAAAGCGAGGCACTCGCGGCCACCGCCGGTGCCGACGTCTACAGTGCGCGCTACGCAGCAGGCTTCCGCATCGCGCTTCGCATCACGGAGAACAACACGGAGGCGAAGGTGAATCTTGCCTATCTCGCGGCCCAGGCCACGTTGCAGGAGGTCACCGTCAGCATCGACATCATGCTGCTCGGTCTCAACGCCGCACCGGCTATTCCCGCGGGCGTCCTGGCGTTTAGTGATTTCAACGCTGACAAGTTGGCTACGCTCAACAAGCTGATCGACGACCTCACCACTTTCATGAGCACCCCGGCAAATGCCGCGAATCTGAACCCCGTTCTGATCAGCGTGACCCCACGCGACGACCTGCCCGCCGTCATCGTTCACAACACCCGGGCGGTGAATGCCGCCCTGAAGGCACTCACCAAAGGCCAGGGGTTGGCGGCGCTGATCGCGGCGCTGCCGGTGGGCCTCTCGGAAGAGATCGCCCGGAAGACCTATGCCGTGGTGTACGAGGACCCGGCGCTCGTGATCCCGACCAGCGACCCAGCGGGTGAGGCCCGGAAGCCCCGCGCCGGAGAGAAGACTCGCGCCGTGGACATCCTCGACGGCCAGTCGTAGCGGAGCGCCGCACCGCCGGCGGGCGAAGCGAAAAAGCGGACCCTATTCAAGAGTCCGCCAGCCTCACGCCGCCAACCGCCTCGGCAAATGCCCCGCGTCCGCCATCGACCGCCACAGCGCCCCGGCGACGACCACGTGGTCGACGAGCGGGATGCCGAGCGCGTCGCACGCGGCGGCGACCATCCGGGTCGCGCGCACGTCCTCATGCGAGGGCGTCGGGTCGCCCGACGGGTGGTTGTGCGCGAGCGCCAGCGACCACGCCCCGTTCCGGAGCGTGGTCCGCAGGATCGTCGGCGGGTCGACGACGGTGGCCGAAACGCTCCCCATGGAGACGACGTCGCGCGCCAGCACCCCGCCGCGCCGGTCGAGCGAGAGCACCACCAGCTTCTCCACCTCGGCCGCGCCGATCAGGTCGAGGACCTGGTGGTACACGTCGGCCGGACCGCGGACCATCGAGCGCGGCGGCGGCCGGTAGAGCCGGGCCGACAGCTCGACGGCGGCGAGCACCCGGTCGGCCTCGGCGGCGGTCAGGCCGGCACGCATCAGCATCGTCCCCGTCGCGCTGGCGAGCGACGACAGACGGCCGATCTTGGCGGCGGCTGCCGCGACCCGCTTGCTCCCGCGCTTGTCCGGCATGGCGAGCAGTTCCACGATGTCAGCGTCGCCGAGCGCCGCCGGGCCGAGGACGGCCATCCGGGCGCGGATCTCCGGCCTCACGCCTCGCACCGGACGAGGGGGTCGCACCGGAAGATCACGAGGTGCGAGGTGGGGACCGGGCGGCGCTCGCCGTCCTCCTCCCTCTCCTCGGGATGGTGCGGGACCGTCCAGATCGCCTCGACGCACTCTCGCGGCAGGGCGCCGAGGACGAGGCCGAGCGCCTGCATGCCGGGCTTCCCGTCGGACGGGACCCAGACGGCGACGACGCCGCCGGGCGGGCAGAGGAGCCACGCGGTCGTGAGTGGCCAGGATGGGTCGAGCATCGGCGACCATGCGAGCGGCCGGACGCGCGGGGCGGACAGGAGGATGAGGTCGGGCTTGCCGGGCGGGCTGGCCTCGAAGTCGAGAGTCGCGACCGCCGCGTACGGGACGCCGAGCCGCTCGCACGCGGCCCTGGCGCGCGGCGAGCCGTCCGTCACCTCCAGGACGGAGGCTGGGCGGGCGTAGTGGACGAGGGCGTCGGCGAGACGCGGGGGGACGCGCGCGGGCGCGGGGGAGCAGAGCGGAAGCGACATGGGGGCACCTGGGTGTGATCCCAGGGTGCCAGACGGAGGGGGATGCGGGGAGGGAGGGCGGACGCCGAACATCCCGCTCCCGTCCCAGCCAGCGTCACGATGCGGCTGTGCCCGATGTCGGTGCCATCGTCCGCCTCCACGCTTACTTCCCGGCCAAGAGATGCCCTATTCCTGCGCCGCCGGTGGACGCGAGCCGCAACGCCTCGCACCCGGCGGCGAGCACTGCGTCGAGCTTCCTGTCGTTTTCGTTCATCCCGTTCTCCGGCAGCCGGAGACGACCGCTGCGCCTCCCCGTAGTTCCCGGCGGATGGAGGACAATACGGGCCGGCCCCTAATCTTGCCGAAATCCTGCCGTATCTGCCGCCGCTACCCGAGCGACCACGCGACGAGCGGCGGGCGCACCGAAGCGCAGAGCGGGCCGCCGCGCGCGTCCCTGAGCGCGAGGCTTGCGACGAGCGGCCGGCCGGTCGCGCCGGCCTCGTCGACCAGCCCCGCCGGGATGCCGTCGAGCTGTAGCTTGGTGCGTCGGAACAGGCCGACGACGCCGTCGGTGCGACCGACCCACGCCAGGTAGAGGAAGCGCTCGTCTTTCGGGCCGTGGACGGCCGGACCGCGCGCGACGAGCGCGCCGTCGTCGTCGCGGCCGACGTCGATGACGACCTGCCACCCCGCGCCCGGTGCGTCGCCGGGGACGAGGCCGACGTGCGCGCTGCCCACCTGGAGGCCGACGGCGACGTCGGTGGTCGGGCCGCACGACCGCCCTGGGAGGGCGGTGCCGACGATCCGGATCGCGACGGGGCGGGTCACGGTGGGAGCGTATCGCGGGGGTCGGAGCGAGCGTCTACACCGCGTCGGCGGCCAATGATGTCGGCGGGTCGACGCGTGTGGGCGCGCGGGCTCCACGCGACCCATGGGGGTGCCCCGACCGGCAGCTTGACGCGCCCGCCTCGCCGGCTACGATCTCCCCATGCGCGTACTCACCCTACTTGTCACCTACCGGCTGGAACCATCGTTCAAGGACGCCGTTCACGTCCTGGACTTCGTGCCGGCCGATGACCGGCCCGGCGCCCCCGCCGCCAGGCTGGCGGCGGCGCTTGAAGGCGGCTACCGCCTCGTCAGCGTCACGCAGGGCGCGGGCGGAACCGGGACGCAGGCCTACGTCTACCACCTCGTCGCCGACAAGCGCTGATCATCGAGGCGGGTCCGCAGCGCACCGTGGGCCGAGACGAAACGGACCGTGATACGCGCAGGCAGTGGACTCCATGACCATCGACTGGAAGGCGCTCGCCCCACACCGTCCGGTTCCGCCCGGGGATCAGGGCTACGTCGAGCGTCCAGGGTACGGAGGCAATCGGATCGCGGCGATGATCCTGAGCGGGCAGGCCACCGTCCTGCTCGCCGGACCCCTCGGCGTCGGCAAGAGCACCGAGCTCGCCCGCGCCGCCGACGTTCTCAGGCGCTCCAGGGTCGCGTGCCTCGTCCAGCTCGGCATGGATCGCGGGGAGAACATGCACTCGGTGACCGAGGAGCAGGTGCTCCTGCACCTCGCGGGCAGTGTCGCGCATGTCGCCATCGAGGGGTTCGGCATCGATCTGTCCCCGGAGCTGCGGATGGGCCTCGTCGCACGGGGCGCGCTGCCCTCGGAGCTTTTGGGCGGGGCCGGCGGATCCGTCCTCAGCGGGAGCGCCGGGACGATCGCCAGCGCGACGCTCGACGAGGTCGCCCGGAAGTCGCAGAGAGCCGTGACCCTCCTCATCGACGGCCTGGAGAAGACCCCGGAGGAACCGGCCCGGCGGGTGTTCGACGCTCTCTCCCGGCTGCCGGATCACGCGGAGATCGTGTTGGTCGTCCCGTCGGACGCCACGTTCGGCCCCGCTGCGAAGGAGGTCGTCCGGCCCGGAGAGAAGCTCATGGTCCTGCGGCCCCTGGAGGTGGAGTCGGAGGCCGGTGCCGCCGGGCGGAAGTTTCTGGCGCGCATAGTGGCCCAGCGCCTAGAACTTGCCGTCGACGCGTTTGACGAGGAGGTGTCCGCGACCCGGGTGCGGCTTCGGGCCCTCGGGGTCGGGGTCCCCGCCCACATGCCCGTACTCCTGGCCAGTGCGGCCGCCTGGAGCGGGGGCGTCCCGCGCACCTTCCTCCAACTGGTCGCGGACGCGGCGACAAACGCGAACCTCGACCGCGGCGACGAATGGCCGCTGCAGGAGGACCTGGCGGCGGCCGTCCACGACCAGATCGAGATGGTGCGCCGCCTGCTCCTCCCCGGCGACGCGGACGCCGTCCGCGTCGCCCACGGCACCGACGGGCGGGAACTCGCCCTCGCCGCGAAGCTGCGTCTGGTGCGAAATGCCATCCTCGTCGAGCGGGCACGGGGCCGCGGGATGCGGCTCGTGATGCACCCCTTCGCGCGCGAGCTCCTCGGCCCGGCCGTCACGGATGCATGATTCGGCGTCCGCGATCTGGACCTCCCTGCACAGCGGCGCCACGCCCGTCGTGATCGTGTTCTATGGCGACTTCGGGTTGCGCCGGGAAACGATCGCGGAAGTCCTGTCCGTTGCGCCGCCCGCGTGGCCGGCGTTCGAAACGCGTTCCGTGGATGAGGCGCTCGCCCGCCCTGAGAGCCTCGTTCTCTTAGTCCCGGACGACGAGCGCGCCGCCGTGGAGGAACTCGACGGGCTTCGGGATGCCTTCCGGGAGCGGCGCCTTCCCGTGGTGCTCTTCCTTCTGAGCGACGGCGACGGCGCTCGGCTTCTCCCGGAGTGCCTCAGCCTGCCGGGATGGATCCGTGGCGGCGTCGTGGACATGGCGGCCGACGAAGTTGACGAGCGCGTCGAGCGCGAGCGATTCTTGTCGCTTGCGGGGTGCAGCCCCGAGGAATGGCTGACCCGGTACCGCGGTGGCGGTGTCGACGCGAGCGCCGCGAGCATGGCGCGCACCTACCGCGCCATGCTGATCGAGCGGGGATAGCCGACCTTGTGGGCAGCCCTCTATGACCACCAGCAGCGCGCCAGGGACCTCGGGGGCGTTGATGTCGCCGAACGAATGCGCCAGCGCGTCAAGGCACTCGTGAGGCTCGGCCATTGCGACGACCGGTACCTGGGAAAGCTCGGAAAAAAGAAGAACACGCCTCGCGACACAACCGAGATATGGGTAAAGGGCACAACGGAGGGCGCGTTCGGCGAGGCCATCCCGCTCCGCGGCTTGCCCCAGCTTGAGGCGGCGCGGCTCCGGCTATGGGTGATCACCCGCGTGGGGCGGGTCGAGAAGTTCAACGTTCGGCTTGAGGGCAGCGCTCTCCCCACGCCCCGGCCCTGGCTGGTGTCGGTCGAACTGGACGAGGGCCGCATGGGCTCCGGCGCCTGCGGGCACGCGCTGACACATTGCCACGTCGGCCCGGACCACGACGCCACGCCCGAGGTCCGCGTCCCGTGCCCCGCCATGGCACCGTGGGACGCGCTGGACTGGGTGCTGACCCTGGTCGTTCCCGACTGGGAACCGCTGCCGTGGCCTGCCGACAACCCGGGGGACATGGAGGCGGCGATCCTCGGACCGCTGCGCGACACGATGCCGCCCGACGTCCAGTCGGCGCGCCGCGCCTGGCTCGCACGGTGGACGCCCGCGCGATGACGAGGGCGAGCCGGACCAGCCCAAAAACCTGGCGTCCGAACCTTGCCGCCACGGCTCAGCGGGTCGGGAACCCCGCTAGACCGGTCTAGCAAACCGCTGCCGATCGGTGCCGAAGGGTGCCGATCCGTGCCTTCCAACTCCCTGTAAATACTGCGATCAGGCGCTCCGCCCGACGCCTACGGATCACAAGGTTGGGAGTTCGACCGTCTTGGGGTGCATCCTCACAACCCCGCCATCCGCCCGCAGAAAACCGGGATGGAGGTGACGGGGCGGTCGACCAACTTGCGCACCCGGCTGGGATCGACCGCGCGAAATCGCTGGGTTGGGCCGCGGCAAGGCTGGGGGCGTCATGTCGCTCGGCCCCCGCTCATCAGGACGAGCGTCGGCCCTGTCTGCGTCGGGGTGCCCATGTCGATGGGGTCCACAGCGTCGACAGCGGCCAAGAGCAAGGGCCAGGGTGGCGCCGAGTAGCTCCGGCCGCGGGTGTCCGGCGGGGCGTGCCCGACCAGATAGTCGATGGTCCGGTCCTCGACCTCTCTGACCAGCCGCCCGGGCAGTTCCAGCGTAAGCCCCTCCAGCCCGGCCATGTAGGCAGCCCGGAACGCATGGTTCGGCCGTCCCTTCCTGCGGGTGATGGGCTGGACGATGTTCGGACGCACCTCCCCCGCCGTTTCGGCCTCCCGCCAGAGGCGGCCCAACGTCTCGGTGTCGGCATGGAAGGTGCCGAAGATGCATTCGTCGGCATCGGGGTGGGCAGCGAGGCGCTCCCGCCAGATCTCGATCAGGCCCGGCGGGACCGGGATGAGCCGCTTCTCCGCCTCTTCCGCCTCACTCTTGCCCACCTCCACGGTCAGCGTGCAGGCGCTCGCGTCGAGGGCCCTCCGACGGATCCGCGCCACCTGCTCCACCCGGAGTCCGGTCAGGCGCTCCCCGGCGAGCAGATCCCCGAGGTCCACGGAAACCCCGTAGGCGCGGCGGATGATCGCGTCGCATTCGGCCCACGTGGGGGCCGCTGGTGCGCCCGGTCGGGCCGGCACCGGGGGGAGCACCATGGCGGCGCCGACGGGCGGGGGTACAAGCGCGTACTCGTCGGGTTGACTCGCGGCGAAGCTCCACACCTGTAGCAGTTGGCCGGAGAGGTCGTACCGCCGCATCGGGCAGGCGGCCCGCTTCCTGGTCTTGCCTACGGTCGCTTCGGCGTCCTCCGTGATCCAGGTGTTCCTAAGCTCCGTGAAGAGCCCGATGTTGAGTACGGTGACCGGGATCATGGCGTCGGACCGGATGTTCCGCAGTTTTCGAATCGTGCCCATGATCCGCGCCATCGCCGACTGGTACTTGACGATCGTGCTCTCCTTCCGGTTCCGGCTGCGCTGCCATCGCAGCCAGGCGACCGCGGCGTGTTCCAGGTTGCCCGGGGTGGTGACGATCCGCGCCACGGGTGCGTACACCTCCCCGGTCTCCAGCGTGCGGCGCAGCTTCCCGACCAGGGCATCGCAAGCCCCCTTGTCAGAGACGGTCTGGGAGCGCTCGACGCGCTTCGCGATCCCGTCCTCGACCACGGCCTCCCGCCAGCGGACCTTGAAGGACCCGCTGTAGCCCCTCGGCGGGTTCCGCGGCGCGACGCTCAGGGAGATGCTGTTCCTGGCCACTTGGCCTCCGTGTCCGGTGTGTGTCTGACGATGACGGTGACGGTACAGGTGAATCTGCTGTTCTTTAGTTGACACCGATGTTATCGGTGGACCATCGCAACGTAACCCCGAGAAGACGTCCGTCACCTGACAGACGTCCGTCACCCCGCCGGCCGTAATTTCAGCCACTTGGCGCACTCCTCCGCCTCGCACGATTCTTGCTGCACGTCGCGCATGCCCATCTACCACCTCACCGCCCGCTCCCGCGGCTGGCTCTACACCGCGGACTTCGAGGCCGCCCACCTCTGGGATCTGCTCCGCGCCGCCTTCCCCGAAGCCCTGGCGTGCTGCCTCATGCCCGACCACATCCACCTGCTCCTGCCCCACGCGGACCCTGCCCACCGGCTCGCCCGCGTGCGCCGCGGCTACACGCGTTGGCTTGGGCGGCGGCCGCGATGGCTTCGTCAGCCGTTCGCGTGGGCAGAGCCCGGTGCCCCCGTCGAACTCGCGCCCGATCCCGGGCACACACGCAGAACCATTCGGTACATCCTGCTCAATCCATGCCGGGCCGGACTGGTTCGGGACCCCCTGGCTTGGGTCTGGAGCACCCATCGGGACGCCGTTGGGTTGGTCGCAAACCCATGGGTCAACCAGCGGAATCCCGCGTCCTTCCACGCCTACGTCTCCGGGGACCCGACCGTGGACATCGCCGGCACTGCGCTGCCGACCGTACAGGGCGGAAAGCACGCGTTGTCCGCCATCAGTCGCGGCGTCGGCGCCGTCCTGCGGATGCCGGCCCCCGAGGTGACGGTCGGCGCGCCTCGAACGCTCGCTCTCCAGACGGCGGGAGCGTTCGGCCACACGGACGTTCGGGTGCTTGCGGACTGGGCAAACTGCTCCATCCGCGCGGCCCAGCGTGGGATCGCCGCTCCAACGAGCCCCTGGCAAGCACGCGAACCTGTCCTCGACGCCTGCCTCCGATGCACCGGGGATGACCGCTTCGAAGGCCCACAATCTGGCGACCTGCCCCGGACCATGGCATGGCAGGCCTATGCGCGCCGACGCGCGGAAAAACCACGCTGACCCCTACTTGTTGTCCTCCACGCGAAAGCTGTCGTGACACCCCGAGCACGCGTCACCGACCTGGGTCAACGCCAGCTTCGTGGCCGGGAGATCGCCGGTCTGGGCGGCCGCGGTGACAGCCGCCGTAGCATCGTTGTACTTCTTGATGGCGTTGGAAAACCCGATTTGATTCGTCCACAGCTCCGGCTTCGCGCCAGTGTCCACGACATCGGGCCCCGTCCCAGCCGGGAAAAGCTCGGCCAAAGGCGCCGATGCCAGCACCGTCGCATACCCCGGAAGGTCCTGTGGTCGTGCGATCTGCCCGCCCGCCACGAGGTTTGCGAGCTTCATGTTCTTCCCGAGGTCCTGCATCACGACGCTGCGGTAGGTGACCATGCTCTTTGCCTGGGCCTTTGTCGGCAATGTCGCAGTCGCGTCTGGCGCGGTGGTCGGCGTCGTGCTGGTTGCGGGGCTCGCCGCTTTCGCACCGCCAAGCAGGGGGAACGCGATCATCAAGAGCAGTACGGACAGGGTGGGTGCGTGCTTCATGTGGGCTCCAGCCACGTGCTAACCCCGCCCGCCCCTCGGCCCATCCGTCAGCGCGCGGGTGCGCCGAACGTCAGGGTGATGACCGGACCGCTGCGCCGACTGGGGCTCGCGGGTGCCTCGTCCATCGCAAGAACCCGCTCGGGCGACTCCACACCGCGCCGGCTCGGGACCTCCACGTGCAGGCCAGCGTTCGCAGCACGGAGCGCTTCCCGGCTTTCTCCATGGGTATTTGGCACGCTCACGCACGTGTAGAGTGCTCGGACGGCCTCGGCAGGGAGCTCTTCGATGTCCATGGGGTACTCCAGTGAGTGTATCTTCCACCGTTGCTGTTGGCATGTCAAGGCCAATTTTCCGTCGACCCCCTCTCGGCGCGTCCTGAACCGGATACGCCCGGCTTCATGACCGCCGACCTGTGGACCGTCTTCGCCGCCTGCATCCTACCTTATGTCCCGTACATGATCGTCGCGACGTTCAAATGGCAGCGCGGCATCTACGACGCGAACAACCCGCGGGCCTCCAACGACCAGCTCGAGGGCTGGTCTCTACGCGCAAAAGGCGCCGAACTGAACTCCTGGGAAGCGCTCGCCAGCTACCTCGCCGTCACCTTTATCGCGTACCAGACGCCCGCCGACCGGACCCTGCTCGCGAGCCTCGGCGTGGCCTGGGTCGCGTCCAGGCTACTCTACTTCACGGCCTATATCGCCGGTAAAGGCGGGGTCCGTATCTTGATGTGGTCCATCGGCATCGCGCTCATGTTGGCGCGGTTCGGCCTCGCGGTGACCGCCGGATCCTGATGGCGGCCTTGCTCGGCCCGGCGCCGGCGAAAGATCCGCCACGGAACGGCCGTTCGCCCCCGCGCGGGCGCGTTGCCCTGACGCTCAGCGCGCGGACAGCTTCCCGTCGTTCTCCACCACCACGCCGTCCACCAGGAACGTGACCTCCTGCATCGACGCGCCGCGGAGCTTGCCGTTCGCGTAGCCGGGCACCGTCGCAAGGACATTACCATTGTTCAATGAGGCATAGTTCTGGGGGAAGTGCGGTACGCCGTTGATTACCAGGAGCGGCGCCCTCTCGTCGTCGCTCACCAACGCCCCGGGATTGGACGAGTAGATGGGCAGGATGACGGGGTCGGAGTCGGGTTCGGGGGTGATGAAGGTGCCTGAGGCTGCGAGGGGATCGCAGGTATTGCACGCCCCTGGCTCGGGGCACTGGGGCGTGGCCACGGCATCAGCAGCGAGCGCGTGTGCAAGGCCAAAAGCGAGGATCATGGAAGCTCCGGAGTGCTGAAATCATAGCCCCGAAGGCGCGCCACCCGCGAGTAAAGTTTGTGTGTACCCGTGCTCTCGGGTGAGGTCGAGCGCCGCGACCATCTGCTCGTAGGGCACGCCGTCGTCGGTGTTGAGGACGACCTGCGCGGCGTCCGTGTCACCGTCGGGCGCGCGTCCGATGACCTCGCTCACCCGTCGCCAGTCCTGCGCTCCGGCGATCATCGGCACCAGCACGCCATCCTCGACGGTGTGCCCGACCCACACACCCGCGGCTTCGACGTGCAGGGTGAGCGGTGGAGCGGGCGGGTTGGGGTCGTCGATCGGGTTCGGCGGGGACAGCGATTGTTCCACGTCAATCGCCGATAGTTGCGTCCACACCGCGCCGAGCATCAGGAACGCGATGAGGCAGGAAAGAAAGTCGATGAACGGGACGACGTTGAGGTCAACGCCCATCGGCTTACGCCCGCCAGCGGCGGGACTGATGGAAATGCTCATGAAAGCTCCGGGATTCTCCGGTCAGTCACTCGTGCGGCGCGCAGGTTCCCCCGCGTTCGCCGATTGACCATCGCTTTGCAAGCCCGCGGCTCCCGGACCTACACCCGCGGCAGCCAGACGGCGAATTTCGCGCCTTTGCCGGGCTCACTCTCGACCGTCACCCGACCCTTGTGCGCGCTGACGATCGCTTTCACGATCGCCAGTCCCAGCCCGCTGCCCTCCGCACGCCGGGTCTGCATGAGATCCGGCCGGTAGAACTTCTCGAAGATGCGCTTTCGCTCCTCGCGCGGGATCCCCGGTCCGTCGTCGGCGACGGAGATCGTCACACCGCCTCGGTCTACGCGCGCGTCCACGGCAATGTGCGTGCCCCCGTACTTCCGGGCGTTGGACAACAGGTTCAGGAACACCTCGACCAGCGCATCCTCGTCGCCAAGCACGCTCGGGAGGCCCTCGGGCACGTGGGAGGTGAGCTCCACGGGCTTGTCCAGTTGTACCGTCTGGAAAGCCGCGAGCGAGGCCTCCACGACGCGTCGCGCCGTCAGCGGCTCCATCTCGTAGAGCCGTCGCCCGGCCTCCAACCGTGCCCACGACAGGACGCGCTCGATCTTCCTCGTCAAACGCTCGCTCTCGTCGGCCACGATGCCGAGGCACTCCTGCACCCGCTCCGGCTCCGTCACCCGGCCGCTCTGCAAGGTCTCAACGAACAGCCGGATGGACGTCAGCGGTGTCCGTAGCTCGTGCGAGACGTTCGCGACGAACTCGGTTTGCAGGCGTGCGAGGCGGATCTGCTCGGCAACGGCACGCCCCATCAACGTGATCCCCGTCACGACCAGCGCGGCCAGCACCAGCACCACGGCGATCGTCCCGGTGTTTGACGGGCCAGCCGCGCCCGCCTTGGCGGTGACGGTGATTCGCCATTGGTCAAACGGCGGCGCCAGCGGGCGGTCCACCTCGGCGCTCGCGTCGGACCGCCGGGCCAATTCCTCGCGCAGCGAGTCGATGGACACGGGCGTCGCAGACGTGTCGACGAGGGCGGGGGCAATGTGATAGACCGCTTGCTCGGTCGAGAATTGTCGGGTGACGATCCCGGGCACCACGATCGCGTCGAGCGCGGCGACGTTGACCCGGTAGGCAATGACACGCCCCGTTCGCACCAGCGAAAGCGCGATCGTGCCGCTGTCCGGCGTTCGGATGAACGTGAGGGGTGCACGCGGGGTCAGGCCGGCCACCGCCCGTTCGAGCGTGCCGTCGGGCAGGCTCTGCGTGAGCGTCGGGTCGTCGAGGAGCCAGGCGCGGTCGATGACGCTGCCCGGGTGAACGGTGCGTTGAAGCTCGTCGCCCAGCCGATCGTCGGGCACGTCGGTGAGCGCAGCGCGGAGCGACGCATCCTCCTCGCCGAGCCGTTGGAGGATGCCCTGTTCCACCGCGGCGGCCTGAAGCAAATACCGCTCCCGAAGCCGCGCCTCGACGGCGTCGTGCTGGTTCTTCAGCCCCGAGATCCCGTACGCGACGAGTCCGAGCGTCGGCAGGACCACCAGCGCGACGAGGAACCAGAAGATCCAGCGCCGCTCGACGGTGATTTGCGGCCTCATGCTGGACGGGTATCCGCTCGCCGGCGGGCGCGTACGGGTCCTCAGCCCTCCATGAACGCGCGCAGCCGCTTGGCCCGGCTGTTGTGCCGGAGCTTCCGCAGGGCCTTCGCCTCGATCTGCCGGATGCGCTCGCGTGTCACGTCAAAGTCCTGGCCGACCTCTTCGAGCGTGTGGTCGCTGCGCTCGCCGATGCCGAACCGCATCCGCAGCACGCGCTCCTCACGCGGTGTCAGCGTGGCGAGCGACTTCCGGACGTGCTCCACCAGCGCGTTGGTCACCACGCCCTCACCCGGCGAAACAGCGCTGCGATCCTCGATGAAGTCGCCGAGGTGGCTGTCCTCCTCCTCGCCGATGGGCGTCTCCAGGGAGATGGGCTCCTTGGCGATCTTGAGGATCTTCATCACCTTGTCGACCGGCAGCTCCATCTTCTCGGCCATCTCCTCAGGGAGCGGCTCCCGGCCGAGCTCCTGCACGAGGTAGCGCTGCGTGCGGATGAGCTTGTTGATCGTCTCGATCATGTGGACGGGGATGCGGATGGTGCGCGCCTGATCGGCGATCGCGCGGGTGATCGCCTGGCGGATCCACCACGTCGCGTAGGTCGAGAACTTGTACCCGCGTTGGTACTCGAATTTCTCGACGGCCTTCATCAGCCCGATGTTGCCCTCCTGGATCAGGTCCAGGAATTGCAGGCCGCGATTCGCGTATTTCTTCGCGATGCTGACGACGAGGCGCAGGTTGGCCTCGATCAGCTCGGACTTGGCGCGCTCTGCCATCGCCTCGCCGCGCTTGAGATCGCGCGAGATGAGGCGCAGCTCGTCGCGCTCGATGCCCAGCTCCTCCTCCGTCTTGCGCACCTTGCGGACTTCACGGCGTACGCGGCTGTCAAACTCGGCCCAGCGCGCCTCCTCGATGCCCGAGGCCTCCATCAGCTCCGATCCGCCGCGGTCTGGCGTGCGACGAACCCGCCGGATGCTGCGGCGAAGCTCCCGAACCGGCACACCCGCCTCATGCGCCACCCGCTCGATCTCGCGTTCCGCTGCCGCGATCTGGCTCCAGGCGTCCAGCAGACGCAGGCCGATCTCCGAGATGTGGCGGCGCTCGATCTCGATGGCCTCCACGCTGGCGACGATCCGGTCCTCGATCGCCGACAGTTCGGCACGTGCCATCTCCTCGCCGCTCCCGGCCTCGCGCGCCAGCAGGTGTGCGGCAACGCGGGCCTTGCGCTCGACGTGGAGCGCGAGCAGCTCGCTCTCAAGCTCGTCGATCGCGAGTCCGCCCTTTGTCCGCATACGCCGAGCCTTCTTGCCAGCACGCACGGCCGCGGCCATGCGCTGGTCATCCTCAAGCCGTACCTCGTGGACGAGGTGCAGGCCCAGGGGCGAGCCGAGCGTCGCGCGCTTGATGGTCGCCTCGCCCTCCTCGATGCGTTTTGCGATCTCGATCTCGCCTTCGCGCGAGAGCAACGACACGGTACCCATCTTGCGCAGGTACATCCGCACTGGATCGTTGCTGCGGCCGCTGGGGATCGCGTCGTTCGCCTTCTTTTCGTCCATCGGCTGGCCGCGGCGCTCGGCCTCCTCCGCCCGACGCGCCTGATGAACCACTTTGATGTCGGAGTCGGAGAACATGATCTGCACGTCCTCCAGGTTCTCGGCCGAGATCAGGTGCGTCGGGAGGGCACCGTGCTCCTCCTCCCCGTTCGCCAGCCCGTTGTTACGTGGCTTTGCGACGTCGATCATGGCCTCGAAGTCCTTGAGCTCCTTGTCTTTCAACATTCACGGTCCATGCTAGGTGTCTCGAAGGGGGCGGGAGGGGCGAGGCAGGCGGGACAGCGCTGCATTTATCTCTTGGCGGCGCGCGTTGAGACCAGAAAGTGCGATCAGGTTGTCCCTATAACTTGACTTGTCACCAGATTTGCCGCAAGCCGCGATCATCGCGCTCTGCTCACGGATTTTTGCTTCGACGGCCGTGCGCTCCATCCGCAGGATCACGTCGGTCGCCGTGATTATGGCATCTTCTTCCTTGATCGTTCCCTCGATGGCCGCGATCGCGCGCAGCGTGCGCGCCAGATCCGGCGCCGTCGTGTCGAGATCCCCGACCACATCGGCGAAAGGCGCCCCGGTGCCCAGGCGGTGCATGGCCGCGAGCACATCCTCCCGCTCGCAGATCCAGTCGGGATCGATATTCGCCAGGAGCGGCCAGACGTCCTGCGGACGACGGATGAGCGCCCAGAGCAGGTGGGAGAGCTCCTTCGGGGGCACCCATCGCTCTGGCGCGGGGGTGCGGGCCGATTCCGCGCTCTCGATGGACCGGCCGCCGCTGGGGAACGCGCGCGCCCGCACCTCGTCCGCGCGGAGGTTGAGCAGCCCGGCAACGTAGAGGGTCGCGGTCTCTCGCACCCCGACGCTCGGCAGATCCCGCAGGAATTCGACTGCCCGATTGAGCACGCGGTCCTTGGCTGCGCTGTCCCGGCCTTCTTCCTCGACGATCCGCCGCACGACCATCTGGATCAGGTCCTCGCCGGCGCCCAGGAGCGTCTCGAATGCCGCGGCGCCGTTCCTCTGGATGTACTCGTCGGGGTCCTTGCTCGCGCCAAGGTCCAGGCGGAACGCCGATATCTGGGCGGCCTGGAGCAGCGGCAGTGACTTCTGCGCCGCGCGCAACCCGGCCGCGTCGCTGTCGAAGAGGGCGTAGACCTTGCGGGTGTGGCTCTGGATGCGCTCGACGTGCCGTTCGGTGAGCGCCGTGCCGCACGTCGCGACCGCCTCGCCGAAGCCGGCCTGCCACAGGCTCACGGCGTCGAAGTACCCTTCAACGAGGATGAGTCGGCCTTTACGCTGGGCCTGGGCGCGCGCCCACGAGAGGCCGTACAGGACCTCGCCCTTCTTGTAGATCGGGGATTCGGGGCTGTTGAGGTACTTCGGGCCGGGATCCTTGCCGGGCGGCGCGCCGGGTGGGTCGGGGAGGAGGCGTCCGCCGAACGCGATGGGCCGGTCGCGGTCGTCGAGAATGGGGAAGATCAAGCGGTTGCGGAAGACGTCGTAGACCCCTTCGTCGCCAGGCCCCCGTGTCTCCCGACGCTTCAATAATCCCGCTTGTACCCCGAGCTGCGGCGGGATTCGCTGCGTCCGGAGGTGGCGGTCGAGCCGGTCCCAGCCGTCTGGCGCGAAGCCGATGCGGTACTTCTGTGCCGTCTCGGTGGTGACGCCGCGTTTCTCCAGGTAGTCCCTCCCAGGTTTGCCCTCGGGGAGCACGAGCAGCGTCTTCACGAACAGCGCGCACGCCGACTCGCAGACGGTGTACAGGTCCTGTCGCGCGGTGGCCCTGGCCTTCTCCTCAGGCGTCAGGTCGCGCTCCGGCAGCGTCACGCCCGCCGCCTGCGCGAGGTCCTTCACGGCCTCCACGAACGTGAGCCCGCGCGTCTTCATCACGAACGTGATGGCGTCCCCCGACGTCCCGCAGCCGAAGCAGTGGAAGAACCCCTTGTGCGGAATGACGTTGAAGCTCGGGGATTTCTCGTTGTGGAATGGGCACAGTCCAACGAGCGCACTCCCGTTGCGCTTGAGCGCGACGGTCTGCCCGATCAGGGCTGCGATGTCCGTGCGCGCGCGGACCTCCTCGACCGACTCTTTCGGGAACGCCATGATCTACCAGTACTTTTCGAAGTGGATGCGCTTGCGGTCGGCCCCGGCGGCCTTGAGCAGCTCGCGTGCCTCGGTGATCATCGCGCCGTTCCCGCAGAGATAGTACCGGTCGGATTGGGCGATCTCGGGGAGGTGGGCGGTGATCCGGCCGCGGAGGCAGTTTCGCCAGGGGTGCTCGACGACTGTCGGCTGGGAGAGGCAGATCGCGTAGCTGAGATCGAGCTTCTGGGCGAGGCGGTCCAGCTCCTCGACGCCGAACACGTCCTCCTTGTCGCGGCAGCCGAACAGGAGGCGAAAGCGGCGCGGATCGCCGGTGCGTGCTGCAACAGAGAGCATCGCGTGGAACGGGGCGAGGCCAGTGGACGTGGCGAACATCCAGATGGTTCCAGGGTTTTTCGGGTCGTCGGCCGGGCGGAGGGTGAAGTGGCCGAACGGCCCGCGCAGGTGGATGGACGTGCCGACGGGGACGTCGCGCAGGTACTCGCTGGCTTGTCCGCCGGGAAAGAGCTTGATCGCGAACTCGAGGGAGCCGGGGGCGACGGGGTCGGACCAGATCGAGTAGCTGCGCTCGGGACGGGGCGCGGCGCCGGGGATCGTCAGGTTGACGAAATGTCCAGCTTCAAAGGGTAGAGGAGCGTCGAGGGCGAGGGTGTAGAGCTTCGTGTCGCGGGCGAGCAGGCGCACGCTCGTGAGGACGGCGGTGCGGGCGGCGGCGGGGTCCATCGGTGAGGGTGGGGTATCAAGGCGGGGGCACCGAGAGAGGCGCGAGGGGAGGGAGGGGAGATTGAACCGCGAAGGCGCCAAGCCGCAAAGGAAGCGAGGAAGAGCGGTTAGAAGGCGAATCTGCGACGACAGGGCTCAACGCCCGGAGATCTGCATGTAGAGCGGAAGGGCCGGGATCGAGGGGATCACCCCTGGAGTGCTGGTTGCGGGAGTCGGCGGGCGCTCGGTGGCGGCGCAGCCGAGGGCGCGGGGAAATTGAACCGCCAAGAACGCCAAGAACGCCAAGGAGGAGGAGAAGAGCAGTGAGGAGCTTGATCTACGACGACGGGGTCCAACGCCTCCCCACGGCCTCAAGATGGAGAGAAGCCAGATCTACCACTTTCGGCGTTGTCAGCTTCTGGGGCATTCCGATGCACCAGAAGTGACGTTGTCGAAAGTGGTAGATCCCTGGACGGGCGGGGGTGGTGGTGATCACCCGGCGTCGTGGTCGCTGTCCTCGGGTGGGGTCGCGTTACGGAGAGCGAGGTTCGGAGGCGTCATGTTCGGGTGCGCGTTCCTGGTGTCCGCTGCGATTGCGCTCGCCGGTCCGCCGAGTGGCATGATTCAAGGCACGCTGGTGGACGGTCAAGGGCGGCCGGTGCCCGGCGCGTCGGTGCTCCTGCTCTCGGAAGGTTCGCCGCAGCGTCAGTGGGAGACCCGGACAAACCTTGCAGGTGAGTTCCAGTTCTCGCACCTTCGAGTCGCCCGATATCGGATAGTCGGCATCGAGGATGGGGTGGGGGTTCGGGTTGACACCGAGGTTGGACGCGGGTTCAGCGCCGTCGTTGCGCTGGTTGTCCCGGCGGAAACCGACGTGGACGTCGACGGCGACACTCCCACCGTCGACGCGTCGGGCGCGAGCCGAACCACGGTGATGAACTCCGACTTTCTCTCCCGCATCCCCACCGGTCGCGCCTTCGGCGTCCTCCATTCCCCGCCCGCCTGCACCCACACGCGTCCAGCCCCCTCGTCGGGCACGATGTTCTCGCCCGCGACCCCCCGCGCAGATCAATCCGCCGCACCCGACGACCCCTGTTTCATCGTCAACGGCGCGCTTGACGAGGCCGTCGCTGTTGAGTCGCCGTCCGGCGCGGACGCCTACGCCTCGATCCCCGGCGTCACACCAACAATGTTCGCGGGCACGCCGAACGCGGACGTAAACGTGATGGTCGACGGGGCGACGGTCGACAGGGAGGGATTCCTGTCCCGCTGACCGCCGCGCCCCCACTTCGCCGATGCGTGCTGTGACCGCTCCCTCTTCCTTGGCGAGCTTTGCGCCTTGATGTTCCTCCTTGGCGGTAGATTCTTCTCCCCCTCCCGACCTGTTACGATCCTCGGCGTGCATTTCATCACGCGGGGATACGAATTACGGGATGAGGATTGTAACGGCGCTGAGGAGCACGGCGGGGCTGGAGGCACAGAAGGGGACCGAAAGCCCCGCGCCCGACCGGAGGCCCGCAGCCGCCCGACCGAGCGCCGGGGCAAAAACAAGCGGGAGCGCCGGACCGACGGCTCAAACCGGCGAGGATGAGCCCCAGAAATCCCCAAAACCCTACTTGATCTGGTTCGCCACCCTCTTCAACTCGCGCACGCTCTTGATCTCAAAAAGCTTCCCGCGAACGGCAAAGGTCGAGAGCTTCTGCGCCTGCCGGACGTACTCGCCGTACTGGTACGCCTTGCCCCAGAGCCAGTCGTACTTGCGCTGGTTGAACAGCCGCACGAAGCGGTCGTTCGCGAGGAACTGCACCATCTCCTTGGGCAGGTTGTTGAACAACGTCAAGAAGAACAGGAAGTTGAGGTAGCTGCCGTTCGGCGTGTGGAACCCGCGGCGGTAGACCTGGTTGTACTCGTCGGTCACGAACCCGTCTTCGATGCTCTTGTGGTAGAACTCGGTGCCCGGGTAGGGGATAAGGCTGGAAGGAAGCAGGTTGTAGGGCGGCGGCAGCGTCCAGAGCAGGCGCAGGCCCTTCATCACGTCCTCGGTGGATTCCCAGGGATTGTCGAGGATCATGTGGTAGTCGGGGACCTGGATGTGGTCCTTGTACTTGGAGATGATGTTGACGGCCTTGAGCAGCTGCTCGTTGGTCATGCCGCGCTTGTACATCTTCATCGTCTCGGTCGAGCCGGTCTGGATGCCCAGCTCGGTGAAGCAAAGCCCCGCTTCGATGAGGGCTTTGTACTTCTCCTCGTTGATGGTCGTCGGCGAGCACTGCGCCCGGAACGGCATGCCGATCTCCTCCTGCCAGACCTTTGAGAACTTCTGGATCTCCTCGGTGGAGGTCGAGAAGAACACGTCGTCCTGGAAGTGGACGATGCCGATGTCCGGGAACTTCCGCATCACCTGCTTGATCTCGCCGATCTGGTGCTCGACGGAGCGGCGGCGCAGGTAGCTCTGGCCCTTGTAGAGATCGTGGTTGAACGCCACGCCGCAGTAGCTGCACTTGTGCGGGCAGCCGCGCGTGATCATCGTCTTGTAGGCCGGGCGCAGCTCGCCCTGCCGGTCCGGGTACGTGGGCATGATCTGCCGGTAGAAGTCCCAATCCAGGCGGACGAGGTGCTCTTTCTTGAGATCGTAGGTCCAGTCGTCGTCGAAGCTGAAGTCCTGGTAGGGGAGCGAGTCGAGGTCCTGGATGAGGGGGCGATGGGGGTTGCCGACGACCTTTCCGTTGGGCTTGCGGAACCAGTAGTTCCGAACGTCGTAGTGGTCTTTTCCGTCCTCCATGCGCTCGACGAGCTCGAGGAAGCTGTGCTCCCCTTCGCCAACGTGCACGATGTCCACGAACTCCAGGCCCTGCTGCGGCATGGTCGTCGGATGAAAGCCGCCCCAGAGCATCGTTTTGGTCGGGTACGCCTTCTGGATCGCGCGCGTGGCCTGCACGGCGACGTCGAACATCGCAGTGAGGAAGCTCACGCCGACCATGTCGACGTCCTTCACCAGCTCCACCAGGTCGTTCACCATCGGCTGCGGCATCTGGATGATGTGCGACCAGGTGTTGGACTTCCAGGAGGACTTGAAGCGGTTGCCGTAGGTGTCCGCGGGGAGGAATATCTGCCGCACCTCGTGACCGTGCATCTTGAGGTCGCCGGTGAGGGTGCGGATGCAGGGGCTGTAGTGATCCATCGGGGTCGGGCTGATGAGCGCGATCTTCATGGGGAAGCTCCGGTGGGGCGACGGGCAGTGCGACGGAGAGGGCGGCAGGCCCGACGAACGGGCGGGAGAGACAGCGGCCACTATAGCGAACCGAGGCGGCGATCGCCCCGGAAAGCGGCTCGGGGCGTGGAACGGACTACCGGGACGGCGAGACGCGCATGGCTTCGAGCAGGATGAGCCACTCGCCCTCGGCGCGCTCCCGTCGCACCACACGGCTCGCTCCGAAGGCGATGCGAGCGTCACCGTGCCGGGCGCCGGCCTCGGACAGCGCGAGGAGCACACGTGGAATCCCCGCCGACTCCGCGCGGTATCGCCGGATCGCCTCGAACTCCGCCCCCGCGTACATCGCCCTTTCGAATGCTCGCCCCACCGGCTCGCCCGGCCAGAACGGCGCGTTGTAGACCACGCCGTCGACCGCCCCGGCGAGACCCGCGAAAAGGTCACTCTCGACCGCCTCAATCGCCACTCCGCCTCGTCGCCCGGTCTCCCTCGCGTTCGCCACACACCGGGCGTCGACGTCCACGCACGTCACCCGCGCGCCCGCCTGCGCCATCGCAAGCCCGACCACGCCCGTGCCGCACCCCATGTCGACCCACCGCTCGCCCGCTCGCACCTCCGTCGTCATCACCCCCGCCAGCCACGCTCCCACCTTCGTCGCCACCGGGTCGAGAACGCCCGCCATGACCAGCAGATCATCCTGCCCCGGCGCCGTCACGACGTAGTCCCGTCTCGACTTCCAGAGCAGGTGCTGAGCGGCGATGCGGTTCCGGAGGCGGGTGAACACGCGTTGCCGTAGCCGCCGGACCATGCACACGCACCCTGGCTCGGGTCGCGGGTGCCACTCGCGGCGGAAGCTACACCTCCGGCAGGCCGCCCGGCCGGGATCCGGGTTACCAGCCGCCCTTCGCTGGCCTCCCGTTTGCTCCTGCTCCTCGCGCTCGCGTCCAAAGCCTTCGCGGATCCTACCGTTCCCGCGGATCCGACTGACGCGCCTGCAGGCGGTGCAACGCCCGCGCCCGTCCCGGCAGTAGCCCCGGCCCCAGCCACGGGTTCGCCTGCTGCGCCGGCCCCAACGGCGGTGGCAACACCCGCCGGCCCAGGTGCGGAGGCCGCCGGGATCGTGAATCGCGTCCAGGTGGTTGGCCTGCGACGGGTCGAAGAAGCCGCCTTGCTCGATGCGATCCTGCTGCGCGAAGGCGAGCCGATCACCGACTGGAAGCTCCAGCGCGACATCCGCTCGGTGTGGAAGACCGGCTTTGTCGACGCCGTCGACGTGCGCCTGTCGCCCGCCCCCGCCGGGGCGGACGGGGTGGCGGATCCCAACCGCAAAGATGTCATTTTTGTCGTGAAGGAGAAGCCCGCGGTCCGCGAAGTGCGGCTGGAGGGTGCCAAGAAGGTCAAGGAGGACGACCTCAAGGACCTCATCACCATCGAGCCGTTCACGGTGCCCAGCGAGTCGAAGATCGCGCAAAACGTGAAGGCGATCAAGGACAAATACCTCGAGAAGGGCTTCTACCTGGCGACCGTCACGCCGGTCATCAAGCCCGTCGGCGACGATCTGGTCGAGATCACTTTCCAGATCGTCGAGAACAAGAAGGTCATCGTCCAGCAGGTGGACATCACCGGCAACGATGGCGTCCCGGACCGGAAGATCCGCAAGTTCATGCAGACCAAGCAGGGCGGCATCCTGCCTTGGCTCACGAACTCCGGCACGTTCGTGCAGGAGAACCTGGACTCGGACGTGTACACCGTCCGGCAGGTGCTGATGGAGCAGGGGTATGTCGACGCCGCGGTGGACCCGCCGAAGGTGTACTTGTCCCCGGACAAGCGGTATATCTACGTGGACATCCACGTGAACGAGGGCCCGCGGTACAAGATCGGCAAGGTCGCGATCACCGGCGACTTCGTCCCGGCGGAGGGGTTGACGGAGGGCGCCGCGCGCGCGCTCGTCGACGGCAAGAACCTCAAGGACGTGCAGGCCGCGTTCACCCGCGACAAGCAGGCTGGCGTCACGATCGGCGAGGCCTGGGAGCCACGCGTCCAACGCCGCCCCTTCGATTTTGGCGGCGACAACACCCCGCTCAAGACCGGCGACTGGTTCAAGCTCACGAACCTCCAGGCCGCCGCCCAGCGCATCAACGACCTCTACGGCGATCAAGGCTACGCCTTCGTCAACGTCGTCCCGGACCCCAAGACCGACCCCGAGTCCAAGACCGTCGACCTCACGTTCTACGTTCAACGTGGCGACAAGGTCCGGATCGGCCAGATCAACATCACGGGCAACGACCCGACGTATGACAAGGTCATACGCCGCGAGATCCCGATCAACGAGGGCGAGACCTACCGCGGCTCCGCCACGCGCGAGGCCCGCGAGCGCCTGAACCGCCTCGGCTTCTTTGAGACCGTCGACATCGCCACGCCAAAGGGCGACGGCGACGACGTGCTGGACATGGACGTGGACGTGAAGGAGCGGCCCACCGGCAGCTTCTCTGTGGGCGCCGGGTACGGCTCGGCTGAGAGCTTCCTCTTCACCGCGAGCATCTCCAAGTCCAACTTCCTGGGCCTTGGGTACTTGATGAGCTTGTCGGCGAACATCTCGTCCAAGTCGCAGCAGGCGAACCTCTCGTTCTACGACCCGCACTTCCTCGACAGCCAGTGGACCGCGCGCGTAGACGGGTATTACAACCAGCAGAACTACCAGTACGTCGAAAAGCAGTACCAGCGCGGCGGCAGCCTTGAGATCGGCCGGTACCTCGACAAGCGCGACGATGTACGCCTCGCGCTGGACTACACCCTCGAAGACGTCGGCCTGCTCTCGCTCGACCAGTACAAAGAGCGCCTTTACGGCGGCGAAATGTTCCGGAACGGCCTCGCGAGCGAGCTTGGCATGTCCTTCTCGATCGACAAGCGGAACAACCAGATCAGCGCCACGCGCGGGTTCCTGGCGACCGTGTCGACGCAGCTCGCGGGAGGCTTCCGGCTCGACAACAACGACGTCGTCTCCCTGTTCGGCGGCGACTTCAATTTCTGGGAGTCCAAGGCCAACTTCCGCTTCTACCAGCCGCTGGTCAAGAAGGGCGACTGGCTCGTCTTCCGCTTCAATACCTCGCTCGGCCACATCCAGTCGACGGACGGCACGATCGTCCCGTACATCCACCGTTATCGCGCGGGCGGCATCACCAGCGTGCGCGGGTACGAGCCCTACTCCCTTGGTCCAACCGTGCGAATCACGGGCACCAAGGACTACACCCAGTCGCGCACGAGCACCTACGGCTCGGACGACCCCTCCTCGCCCGACGACAAGCTGGTCATCGGCGGCACGGACACCTGGGTCAACAATTTCGAGCTTGAATCGCCCGTTGTGAAGGCCGCGAGCATCTCCCTCGTCGCCTTCTTCGACGCCGGCAACACGTTCGGCGATCCCTGGGGTAACGGCGGACTCGACCCATTGGGCCTGCGTTTCTCCTACGGCTTCGGCGTCCGTTGGTTCAGCCCCATCGGCCCGCTGCGCTTCGAGTGGGGCTTCCCGATCGCGCCGTACGCCGACGAGAAGAAGAGCGTGTTCGACTTCACCATCGGAAGCGCTTTCTAGGCCCCTTTTTGGGCGGCTCGCCTGGCCCTTCGCCGCTCCAGATCCTGCGCGGAACGCCGCTTCAGTCCTGCGCGCGCTGTGGGCGTGAGCCGTTGCTCATCAGCGCGTGGTGGAATGCACGCTGTCGATCGTAGCGGGGCGGGAGGGGGAGAAGAATTTACCGCCAAGGAAGAACATCAAGACGCCAAGCTCGCCAAGGAAGACGAGAAGAACGGGCCTTTCTGGGCGACCTTGGCGAGCGTGGCGGTTCAGATTCTTCGGCTTTCGACGAGCGTGGTACGATGTCCCCATGTCGGATCGTGCCGCGTCATTGTTCCTGTTGAGCTTGGCCTTGGCAGGGTGCGCGCAGCACCCCGCGCCTGGGGTCGACAGCGTCGCCGACACGGGGCCGACCGGTCCGAACTTCTCCTCGGGGATCTGCCTCTGTACGCGCGCACACGCTGCGAGGGCCTGCCCGGATGCCGCAAGCGTCGAGCCGCGAGTCACGCGGATCCTGGAGCGCCGTCGGGGCGCAGATTGCCTCGTCTCGGTCGACGCGTTTGAAGGCTTCTTCCCGCGGGAAGACTCCATGTACGACTGCAACGTCTGCTGCTACGCCCTCACGGTGCGGAACACGCCGGAGTGTCAGCCACCGCCCGACACGGCTCGGTAGGCGCGCGACCTTTCGGCGGGTTCGGGTAGGCGCCCCGCGTTAGCTCCTGCGCGAATGCCCCGCCTCGCGATCATCGACATCGGCTCCAATTCGTCCACGATGGCGGTGTACGAGGGCTCGCGCGAGTTCGGGGTCAACCGCGTGTACCAGCACGGCGAAACACTCCGGTTGATCCGGCAGCTTCGGCCCGATCGCACCTTCCCCACCTCCGCGATCGACCGCACCGTGGAGGTCATGCGGATCTTCTCCCAGCGCGCGCTCGCCAACGGCGCCGAGCACATCGAGGCCGTCGCCACGAGCGCCGTCCGCGACGCGAAGAACCAGGACGAGCTCCTCGCGCGGATCCGGGACGAGGCGGGCGTGCCCGTGCGCATCCTCGACGGCGAACATGAAGGCGTGGCAGCCGTCGTCTCCGCGGTCAACGCGCTGCCGATCCAGGACGGCTTTGTCGTCGACATGGGCGGCGGCAGCGTGCAGATCGCGCATGTGGTGACGCGCCGGGCGCGCCAGGTCGTCAGCCTGCCGCTCGGCGCGCTCCGGCTGACGGACCGGTTCTTCACTGTCGACCCGCCGACGCCGGACGCCGTGACCCAGTTCCGCCGGCACGTGCAGGAGCTCATCGCGCCATTGTCATGGTTCAACGCCAGTGGTGGCACGCTCGTGGGCGTTGGCGGGTCGGTGCGGACGCTCGGGAAGGTGGACCGGCGCGATCGGGCGCTGGCGACGAACCTTCGACCGGGAGAAGGCGGAGAATGTCACGTCACGCACGGGCACGGCTACGGCCTTTCGCTGGACGCCATCGAGGCGATCTGGGAGCGGGTGAGCCGGGTGAACGCCGATGCCCGGCGCGACATTCCCGGTCTCGGGGCCGAGCGCGTCGACACGGTCTCTGCCGCGGCGCTGTTCTGGTTTCTGCTGCTTCGAGCGGGTGGATTTGAGCAGGTTCGGCTGTCCGCCTACGGCGTCCGCGAGGGGATGGCCATGCGCTGGCTGGCCTCGCAGGCGGGCGACGACGCTTCGTCGCTGGTGCCGGACGTGCGGAGAGCTGGCCTTTGGAGCCGGTTTCCGCCACGCTACGTGGAGCTTTGCCGAGCCGCTGTGGCCCGTGCGGCGGCGCTTGCGGACGCGCTGCGGGTGGAGGAAGGGCGTCAGGTCCTGCTGGCAGCGACGCACGTCGCCGCTTCGGGCATCCGCAACGAGTCGGCGGTCGCCGCGCTGCTCGATGCGCCGCTCCCGGGCTTCTGGCACGAAGACGTCATGGACGTCGTCGACGTGCTGCTCCCCGGCGTGCCGCGGCACATGGCCACGATCCGGCGCGACCGGCTGCGGGCGCTGGTGGACATCGCGCTGTCCGGCGACTTCGGCACGGTGCGCGTCGGGGAGGAGGGCGTGAGCATCGAGGGCCAGCCGCTCCCGCCGCCGCTCGCAGCGCGCTTTTCGCAGGCGTGGGGGCGCCGGCTGATCCAGTCCCCGTCGCCCGCCGTGGGCTGATTGGCCCCGGGTGAGCCCAGCCTCGGTGCTTCGGCCGAGCGGGTGCTCTTCGGCGCCTCGGTTGCCGACAAGCTCGCGCCCGTCTGCCGAGACGATCGCATTCGCCGTGCCGCGATCGCCATCCCGGAATCCCCGGGTCGGCCCGTCGGCCTCGCCCCCGCCAGCACGCGCGCCGCGTTCCCGCGCGACTTCGCCGACCCGGCCTCTCGCGCCCGGATGCTGCACTTCCTCGCGAACCACGAATTGTTGGCGATTGAGCTCATCGCCCTCGCCCTCCTGCGCTTCCCGGACGCCGATCCGGGCTGGCGTCGTGGGCTCGCCCACATCCTCGGCCAGGAGCAGGACCACCTGGCCGGCTACCTGACGAGGATGCAGGCGCGCGGCCTGGAATTTGGCGCCGAGCCGCTCAACCGGTACTTCTGGTCAGCGCTGAGCGGCGCGTCGACGCCGGAGGTGTTCACGGCCGGCCTCTCCCTGACGTTCGAGCAGGCGAACCTGGACCACGCGACTGCCTTTGCCGCCCATTTTCGCGCCGTTGGAGACGAGGACGCCGCTGCACACATGGACCGGGTGCTGGCGGATGAGACAGAGCACGTCGCGCACGGGGTGCGTTGGCTCGGGCTCTGGCGCCCCGGCGTCGACCTGTGGACCGCGTGGACGGACCTCCTCGCGCCCCCGCTCACCCCCGCCCGCGCGAAGGGCGACCGCGTCGCCGTAGAACCTAGGATCGCGGCTGGGATTCCGCGGGACGTGATCGACCGTCTGCAGGTCTACTCCGCGTCCAGGGGCCGCCCGCCCACCGTCGGCTGGTTCGTGCCCGACATCGAGTCCGAATTCTCCGCCCGTCGCCCCGACGATACCGTCCGCAACGCCGTCGCCGCGGATCTCGCGACCCTGCCAATGTTCCTGCTCGGCGCCGACGACCACGTCGTGGCGCCTCAACCGGGCGTCCCCTGGCTGGCGACCCTGCAGGCGGCCGGGTTCACGCTCCCCGGTTTTGGGACTGCTCCGCCCGAGCGCGTCGGGGGTTGGTTGCCGTGGGGCCGCTCCCCGGCCGTTGCGACGGCGACGGGGACGAGCTGGGATCCGCGTTGGCGCGACCTTTACAGCAAGGCCTGGCTGCAGGAGCGGTTCGGCGAGGGGCGGGTCGCGCGGACCTTGGACGAGGTGAATCGGCTGGGCGGCTCAGGGACTGTACTCAAGGCGCCGTTCTCGACGGCGGGGAGGGGGCTGAAGCGCTGGGAGCGCCCCGACCGGGAGCCGTGGGCGGCCCGCATGCTCGACGAGCAGGGCGCCATCGTGGTTGAGACGTGGGAGGAGCGGGTGCTGGACCTCTCCGTCCAATTCGACCTGCCAGACGGCAGGCTGCAGCGCTGGGGACGGTGCCTGGTGGACGGGCAGGGGCGTTACCGCGGCGCGGTTATCGGGCGGCCGTTGGAGGGCTTGACGCCCGATCTCCTGCGGTTCATCCAGCAAGCCGACGTGAACGGGGCGATGGCGACCGCGATCGCCCCGGTGGCTCAAGCGATGCGGGAGCTCGGCTTTGACGGCCCGGCGGGGGTGGACGCCTACATCGCCCGGACGGCCGACGGTTTTCGGCTGCGACCGCTCGTGGAGCTGAACCCGCGCGTCACGATGGGGCGCGTTGCGTTGGCCGTAGGTCGGCACGTGTGGCGCGAGCGACGTGCCCGGATGCGGATCGTCACGGCGGGGCAGGTGGCGGCCACCGGGGTTGCCGTTGCCGACTGGTGCACGGCGATGGGGTCGCTCCCCGCACCTGTGCTTCGCGACGGGTTGATCGCGGAGGGGACCGTGATGCTCACGGAGCCGCTGCCGAAGCGGTCGATGTGGGTCGTGCTCGAGGTCGGGAGCGCCGTCGGCTGACCGGCTCAGTCGGCCGACGGGGTCGCCGCGTCGTACTGCACGACGTACTGGCCGTTCTGCCCGTCCACGCTGCTCCAGCGCACGCTGCCGTTGGTCTTCGCGCGGTCAACGGCGATCGCGTCCGCCGGCTCCGCCTGGTGCCACGGCTCGCACCAGAATTGCAGGCCTTCCACCATGTGTGTCATCCCCTGCAACGCCTCGCAACCGTCATCCCGCCCCTGGGCGCCAAGCCCGGTTCGCGGGACCACCCACCACACGCAGTCCTTGCAGGCTTGCATGCGTCCCAACGCCATGATCTCGGGGCGGACGCGCGCGTGCTCGCGGTCGACGGTCTCCGCCGCGGTCCAGAGGCCAAGCCCCACCCAGACGACCAGCAACGCGCTGATCAGCGCACGGAGCCGGGGCAGTCGCATCCACACCTCCGCCGCACCAACGCTGGCGATGAGCGCCGCGAGCCCAGCGGGGAGCACGAGCATCCGCTGTGTTGCGCCTTCGAGGCCGGCTATCCACCCCAGCGTCGCGAGGAGCTGTCCCACAAGCACGACCGTGAGCAGGGGGATTCCCCGCGCGCGCCAGCACATGCCGGCCGAGGCCAGACCCACCGCGAGGAGCGCCAATCCACCGCTTCGGACCAGCAGATCACCGAGGTCGACGAGGCAGCCGAGCCAGGTGTGCGGGTCGAAGGTCGACGCGATGTGCCGCCAGTCCTCGAAGTAGTCGACGGGGGAAGGATACGCCCCGCGAAGGCCGCAAATCTTCACCAGTGCCCAGACGCCCTCGCCCCAGAGCGCCCGCAGGCTGGAGGCGTCGCGGCGCCACGCGAGGTAGCAGAACACGACAGCCCACCCCTCGTAGCGCACCAGCGGAAGCAGGCCAAAAACGAGGTCTGCGGCCAGTAGCACGCGAGCTGGACGATCGCGCTGACGCACCGCCGAGAGCCCGAGGCCGCCCCGCAGGGCCAGAGCCAGCCCGGTGTACAGCAGCGAGGCGTACAGCCCCTCCTGGTAGAGCACGCCCGTCCACACCAGCGTTGGCCCAAAAGCCGCCAGCGCCGCGAAGATCCAGGCAGCCGGACGCCCACCGATAGCACCCGCGGCGGCCGCACCCGCGCCGACCCCCAACGACGTGACCGCGGCCAGCGCGACGCGGGTCACCCGGACGCCACCTCCGAGGTGTGCGACCAGCCAGATCACCGCCTGCAACCCCGGCAGCCAGTCCTGCACCAGCAGGTGCTCACGGCCTGCCCACCGCTGCCAGCCGTCCAACGCGTAGTTGTTCGGGAACCGCCAGATCAGCCAGACGCGCGCCGCGAAGGCCAGGGCGACGGCAAGGACGTAGGGGCGCGGGCCGGGCTTGGCGCTCTCCAACCTACAACCCGGGAAACCCGTCGAGGATGGAGGTGCTGTAGGCGCCGCTCGCGAAGCGTGGGTCGGCGAGGATCTGGCGGTGCAGGGCGGCGGTCGTCGGAACGCCGACGATGTCGAGGCCGCCGAGGGCGTGGTCCATCGCCGCGATCGCGCCTGCCCGGTCGCGCGCGTGCACGATGATCTTGGCGATCAGGGAGTCGTAGTGGGGCGAGATGACGTCGCCGGCGACGAGGTGGGTGTCGACGCGGACGGCGGCGAGCGCAGCGGGAACGACGAGACGCTCGACGCGTCCGGGCGCGGGTCGGAAGCCGAGCGAGGGATCCTCCGCGTTGATCCGGCACTCAATCGCGTGACCCTGCGCCGGCAGGCCATGATTGAGCCACGCAGCCGGGAGCCGTTCGCCCGCCGCCACCCGAAGCTGCCACTCGACCAGGTCGACACCCGTGCACAGCTCGGTGACCGGGTGCTCGACCTGCAGCCGCGTGTTCATCTCCATGAAGTACAACGCCGATTCCCCGGGCTTGCCGCCAACTGGCGCCGGGTCCATCAGCATCTCGACGGTCCCCGCTCCCCGGTAGCCGGCGCGCGCGCAGGCCGCCGTCACCGTCGCCATCATCTCGGCTCGCAACGCCGGAGAGAGGCCGGGGGAGGGGCTCTCCTCGACCAGCTTCTGGTGGCGCCGCTGGACCGAGCACTCGCGCTCGCCCAGGCACACGACATTCCCGTACATGTCGCCGAGCACCTGGAATTCGATGTGGCGGCCGTTGAGGATCAGGCGTTCGAGGTACATCGCGCCGTCGCCGAACGCGCTTTGCGCCTCGGCGGAGGCCTGGCTGTAGAGCGCGGGCAGATCCGCGGGAGAGTCGACGCGCCGCATGCCTCGTCCGCCACCACCGGATCGCGCTTTCAGCAGGATCGGATAACCGATCTCCGCGGCACAGGCGAGCGCGGCTTCGACCGTCTCCACCGGGCCGTCCGAGCCCGGGATCAACGGGATTCCGAGCCGTTTCATGGTCTGCTTGGCAACGGACTTGTCGCCCATGGCGCGGATCGACGCGGGGGTTGGCCCGATGAACGTGATGCGCTCGGCCTCGCAGCGTGTCGCAAAACGCGCGTTCTCCGAGAGAAACCCCCAGCCCGGGTGGAGCGCCGAGCAGGTGTGCGAGCGTGCTGCCGCAAGGATCGCGTCAGCGTCGAGGTAGGCTTGTCGCCCGCCAAGCACGGCGATCGCGTCGACGAGCCCGGCCTCCGGCTTGAGCCAGCCGAGGTCCCGGTCCGGCTCCGTCACCCCGGCGACGACGCCGATGCCGAGCCGCTTGCAGGTCCGCGCGACGCGCGCTGCGACCTCGCCCCGGTTGGCGATGAAGACACGCCGGAACAGGTCAGCCCCCGCCGGCCAGTTGGGCTTCGATCAGCTTTTTCGCCAGCGCGCCGTCCACGTCGGCCTTGTGCGCCTTCATCAAGGCGCCCATGACCTTGCCGGCCTCCTTCGCGCTCGTCGCGCCGGCGGCCGTGATCGCCTCCTTGACCCACGCCAGCGTCGTCGCCTCGTCCGCCTGCTTCGGCAGGTACGCCTCGATGATCGCGAGCTCCGCGCGTTCGACGGCGGCCAGGTCCTCGCGGTTGGCCTTGGAGTACGCGTCGATCGAGTCCTCGCGCTGCTTTTTGAGCCGGCGCAGCGCTTCGATGCAGCGCTCGTCCGTAACGGCGCCTTTGCCGTCCTTTTCCAGCTCGATGAACGCCGCGCGGATCATGCGGATGCCGCCTGTACGCGCGGCGTCGCGGGCGAGCATGGAGGCTTTGAGGTCGGCGGAGATCTGTTCGAGGAGGGGCATGGGAGACTCGGTCGGGCGAGGGGGTATCAAGGTCGGGGGCTCAGGGGGCCGGCGGCGGGCTCGCTGGGGCGGGATCAGCCGGCGGCTTGATGGGGCGCATCGCGCCGATCAGCAGCGCCAGCAGGCCGACGCCGAGCGCGGCCATGCCCACGCCGACGAGGCCTTCGTCGAGAAAGCTCATGACAACGCCGCCGCTCGCGGACTCGGGCCCCAGCGTGCCGGGCTGCATCGGCACACGGCCGAGGGAGTCGCGGATCAGCGAGAGGTCAAACTGTGGGCTTTCAGCGCGGCGATTGCCGTACACAAGGCGAGCGCCACCGGCGGGGACGTTGGCGCGAAGCTCGTGCCCGAGCGTCCACGCGTGCACGCCGGTGACCGAGAGCTTCGGGTTGTCGCCGTTCTGCACCCGCACCATGACGCCGGCGCCAAGCTCGTCGTTGATGTCGAGGACGAGGCGGTGCGGCTTGCCGGTGCCCTGCCAGACCACGCTGCGCAGCGTCTCCGAAAATCCGCCACGATCGCGGAGGATCTCGACGGTGCGGGAGAACGTGGTGTCGTCCGTGTCCAGCTCGATGCGGCGGATGTTGCCGGTGTCAGGCGGCAGGGACAGGGTGATCTCTGAAGCGGAGCCGTTCTCGGTCCGCTTCATCGGACCGAGCGGCACCTCCACCTCGGTTGGCGCATCGCGCAGGTCAAAGGGCAGGTTGTTCCCGTCCTTGTCGACGAGGCGCAGGTCGGACAAGTTCGGGCGGGCGTGCAGGAGCACGCTGCCGTCGATGGCGATGCTCGTCCAGCCGGGATCGGCCACAACCGGGCGTTGCCACTTCCAAAGCGCGAGGTTCAGCGGCTCCGCGGCGCCGTCCAGGTGCTCGCGGGTCGGACGGGCGACGTACACGGGGTTGGCGACGGGCACGAGCTCCGGGCCGGCGTATCGGGTCGCGACGCGGGCGATCTCGTCAGCCGCGATGGCCACGTCGCTGGCGCTGTCGGGCTCGGTGCCGCCGATGTAGAGCGTCTGCGGCGGCTGCCCGGCGTTGGGCGTGAGGAGCAGCGCGCCGACGGACGAGACCGTCGCGCCGGTGATCGTGAGGGCCTCGTCGCGCCCGCCCTGAACGTCGAGGATCAGGCGGTCGGTGGTGAGGTCAAGGTCGCGAACCTCGGTTTCATCGAGGCGAACCTCGCCGATCATCGCGCGCGCGATGGGAAAGCTCGCCGAGGACCCGTTTTCATCGCCCGTCGAAACGCTGACCGAACGCGAGAAGATCGGCTCGGCGACCTGCAGGGAGAGCCCGCAAACCGCGCGCGGGCCGGGCAGATCGATGGTGTACCGCGCGTCGCCCTCCTCGGTGTAGACGGGCCCCTCGACCTTGACCGTCTCGGTCGCCGGGTCGACGTGGTCGCCCGCGTAGACGATCCCCTCGATCGTGCTGACGGTAGGCTGCTGCTGACCGCTGACGACCACCTTGTACGGCCCCCGCTTGTGCGGCAGGCGGATGGTGTCCCGCAGCGACGTCCCACCGCTGTTCCCCTGGAGCGCCCACAGGAATTGGTCCTCGCCCACCTGCGTCCAGCCCGTCTCCGGATCCGTCGCCGCGCCGTGCGCGTAGACGCGCGCGATCCAGGGACCGCGCGTGTAGTCGTCCATCGTGAATCTCAGGCCGTCGAGCGGCACATCGCTCTCCGCGACGAGCCAGGCGCCCGCTGTCAGCCCGGGCGCGACCTCGGGCGCCGTCATCGGCTCCCAGTTCACGGTCTTCGAGTCCCCACCCTCCGACGATCGGCTCGACATCAGCACCGTGAACGGCCGCTCGGCCCCGCTGGCGTCCTGCAGACGCAGGCTCTGGCTCAGCGTCTGCGAGTCGCCAGCCACGACCGTCGCCGGCAGAAACAAGCCCGCGGCTCCCGAAGGCAGCGTCACCGTCGCCATCAGCGGGTAGGTCACGGGCTCCGCAGCGTGCGCGAGCGTGGTCACGAGGAGGGCCAACGCGAACAGCGAGGAGCGAGGGGTCATGGCGTATCCTTCGGGCGCGCGGCACCCTGGTCCAACTGCTTCTTGCGGTCGCGCAGCACAACGCGCAGGAAGAACACCGAGGCGATGAGCATGAACACGCCGAGGCCCATCACGCTGCCGATACGGAACCAGCCTGGCAGCGAGATGACGTCGACGAGGCCGACCTTCAAGGCCGCGAGCAGCATGAACGCGAAGCCGAACACGCGCCCGCTCCGGGAGTCCCGGATCATGCCGTAGACGAGAACGATGAGGCCAAAAAGGCCCCAGGCGATCGAGCGCGTCATGCTCTCAGCGAGGTTGTCACTCCAGAAGGAGAGCTGGCCCGCGCGCGCGAAGTAGTGTGCCACTTCGAGGTTGATCAGGGCGAAGAAGAGGAAGGTCGCGGTGACCCGCAGTGCGCGCTTTCCGAGGTCCGGGAAGGGCAGGAGGGCCGCGGCGACCAGGAACGCGACGCCGGGAACTCCCCAGGTGTAAAGCGTCCAGTTGAGGATCTTCCAGCTGTTGCCGTCGCCATAGTCGAGCACGTAGGGGTTGAAGAGGAGGCGGATCGCGACCGCGGAGGCCAGCAGGCCGCCAAAGACCTTGATCCCGGGGTGCGGGTAGCGACGGGAGAGCGCGGCCAACGCGGCGACCTCCAGCGACCAACCGACGGTCAGCCACCCGTTTTCGAGTTGGAGCGGGATCGCAAGCGCGGCGAAACCGAGCACGGCGACGAGCAACGCCGCGAACTGGCCGGAGGCGTCGTCCACGCCTTGCACGCGCGCGATGCGAGCTGCGAGGACCGCGTGGAGCGCGAGGATCAAGCCAAGCGCGCCCTCACCGTGCCCGATCCCGGCCTGCCAGAGCAGGTGGAAGCTCCAGAATGCGAGCGGTCCGGCGATGAGCACCGCCGTGGCCGTGCCGTAGCGGTTCGGCCGCAGCCGGAACGGCAAGACCACGGCGAACGCCTGGAACGCCAGCATCGTCGCCATGAGCGCGTAGCCGCCCTGGGGCAGGAAGGGGGTGAGGCGGTCCGGGAGGTTGACGACCAGCGGGGCGATCGCCGCGATCGCGGCGACGGGGGCGAGCAGATCGACGGAGAGCGCCCAGACGAGGGCGCCGCCGGTGAGCGCGA
Source organism: uncultured Pseudomonadota bacterium (assembly GCA_903844155.1). Lineage (GTDB taxonomy): Bacteria > Myxococcota_A > UBA796 > UBA796 > SXON01 > CAIUMM01. The sequence continues at coordinate 74,356 of CAIMSU010000228.1, forward strand.
CCGAGAATGCCAGCATCCACATCGGGTCGGGCGGCTGGAAGGCCAGCCCGCCGGCGAGGAGGATCGCCGCGGCGAGCACCGGTCCGGCCCCAAGCTCCGGGCCCCGCCAGCGGGCGAGGCCGGTTGAAAGGACGATCGCCACGCTCATGGCGATGGTGACGGCGTCCCAGCGCGGCTCGCCCGCCGAGATCCAGCCGAAGCCGAACACGAGCGCGCCGAGGGCCGCGACGCTCCCGCCGATTACGCGAAGGACCTGCGAGGGCGCGTCCTTCCCGCCCGGCGAAAACACGCCCGTCAGCACCGTCATCGCGATCACAAAGGCGGCGCCGAGCCCAGCGGACCAGCCCATCGTCCACGTGAGCGGCAGGCTCGAGTGGGGGTCGACGGCGTAGGGGTCGGCGGGCACCAGGAACGGCATCCCGGCGACGAGCAGGCCGAGGCCGCCGTACAGCGCCGCCCCGCGTGTCGGGACGGAAGCGCCCTCCCGGGTCGCCAGCAGGTACGTGACACCGAGGATCAGCGAGGCGCCAAGCGCGTAGGGCACCATGTCGGGCGCCCGGAATTCGATGCCCCAGCCGATGTGCATCGCCGCCGTGACCGTGCCCGCGAACGCCACCAGCCACCACCACCCGCGTTTCCGCGAGGCGTAGAGGATACCGGCGTTGAGCAGGAACAAGTACCCGAAGAAGCCGACCGGCGCGTTCTCGCCCGTCGACAGCATCAGCGGGGTCGCGAACCCACCGATCGCCGTGATCGCGGCCCACAAGCCGGCGTCTTTGCGCGCCGCCGCGAACATGGAGATCGCGGTGATCGCGAGGAAGCTCGCCGTCGTGAGCGACTGCGGCAGGAACCCGTACACCGCATGACCGGCGTAGATCGCCCCGTAGGCGATGGCCGTGCCGGAGCCGGCGAGGGCGTTGGCGGGGAGCGCGAACTTGCGCCAGCGCAGCAGGCCGGAGATCGCCCAAAGCATCACGGCGAGCACGAGCGCGGCGGCGAACCGGGCAGACGGCCCGAACCAACCCGCCTCGATCGCCTTGCCGAGCGCGAAGAGCGCGCCGATGGCAAACAAAAGACCCGCCAGCGCGGCCGCGAACCCGCCGATGAGCTTCTCGATGCTGGGGAGCTCCAAGGGGGGGCTCTGCGGGCTCGCGGGTGGGAAGGGCGGGTGGGCCGACGAGCTCGGTGGCTTTGGCGGGGGCGCGCCGGTGGGGGAGCCGCCGGGGTTGGGCTGGGCAGGCCCGGCCGAGGGGGTCGCGACCGGGGAGGGGGTGCCTGGCGGCGGGTACTTCCAGGGTGCAGCGCCATCTGGCCTGGCCGCGGGTTGGCCGACGGGGCGGACCGTGTTCCCAAGCGCGTTCCGGATGTCGTGCTCTTCGAGATCGTCGACGCCGAGCTTGCGGGGCGTGACAACGGGCGGTGGCGCCTTCTTCGGCGTCGGCGCGGAACCATCGGCGGCCCGGACCACGGGCTTCAGGGCGTTTGCGGCGGCTTCTGCCGTCGTCTCCGAGGCCGCGGCTTGCACGGCGGCGACGACTTGTTCATCGGTCGCGTCCACAGCCAGCCGGGGGCCGACGCGCGCCGTCTCCGTCTCACGCAGCGCCTCTCCACGCAGCGCGAGCGCCGCGAGCTCGACCCGGTGGCGGGCGACCTCGCCCTGCAGCTCGATGCGCTCCAGCCGGGCCTGTCCGAGCGAGTCCTCGATGGCGGCGAGGTGCTGGGAGGTGCGGCCCACGCGCTCGTGCAGGGCCGCGAGCGCCGCGCCAAGCACGACGCACACCACGCCGAGCACCCCGATCAGCAGGCAAAGCACGCCGGAGTCCATCTACGTTTCTCCGCCGGTTGGCGTTGGAGCGGTGTCCGCCTCTCTCGTCGCCGCATCCGGGCGCCGAAGGTGCACAATCAGCGCGGCACCCGCCACGGCCATGATGATGCAGCCGTACTGGGCGGGGGTCAGCCCATACCAGCGGACGTCCGCGTTCTTGAGGTCGGTGTTGCGCAGGAAATCAAAGCAGAACCGCGCGGGCGCGTAAATGACGCACCACAAAGCAAGGAAGAACCCGGGACGTCGCGTCGTTCTCGCAGCGAGCAGGAACACGGTGGCGATGACCATCGACCAGAGCGCTTCGAGCAGGCCGAGGTCAAACCGCGGGCCACCCGGAAAGTTGACGGCGAGGAAGAACGTGGTGGGCTTGCCGATGTGGTCGTGGACGGAAAAGCAGCCGAGTCGGCCGAAGATCCACGCAAACGGGAAGGCGAACATGATCGCGTCCGCGTGCGCGAGGAACGACCGCTTGCGAATGAAGCGGTAGAACACCACCGCGCCGAGCACCGCCCCGAGGAACCCGCCCATGCTCGAAAAGCCTGCCCAGATGCTGATCAGCGCCTTCACGCCATGCGGCAGCGAGAAGGTGAACCCACTGATGTCGAAGTTGGACTCCGTCTGCAACTGGTCCGGGTGGTAGGCCAGCACGTGAACCAGGTGCCCGACGACGAACCCTGAGAGCACGATGGCGACGATGCCGTCGACGACATCGGGCACGTTCAGGCCAAGCTTGATCCCGCGCGCCCGCGCCACCTCCAGCCCCACCACAAAGCCGATGCAGACCAGCGTTCCCCAGGGATCGAGCGGAATGGGGCCGATCTGGTAGACCGGAATTTCGACGTAGGGGATCACCGGGGGCGGTCTATCAAGAAACTGGGGGTGATGCCAAGCGCGAGAACGCGTTCAGATCGAGGCGCTACC
>CAIMSU010000229.1 GCA_903844155.1 uncultured Pseudomonadota bacterium
AGGGCACGTTCGACAACAATCCCGACACAGACGGCGACGGCTGGAACGATTGGGACGAGTGGGCCTATCAGTCCGATCCGTTGGACCCGGCCGACGGCTGCGACGACGACGGTGACGGCCTCTACCAGCTCTACGAAAACCTCCAGGGAACCTCGGACAACAACCCTGACACCGACGGCGACGGCTGGAACGACTGGGATGAGTGGGCCTATCAATCCGATCCGTTGGACCCGGCCGACGGCTGCGACGACGACGGTGACGGCCTCTACCAGCTCTACGAAAACCTGCAGGGAACCTCGGACAACAACCCTGACACCGACGGCGACGGCTGGAACGACTGGGATGAGTGGGCCTACTCAACCGATCCGTTGGATGCGGCGAGCCATCCGTAGCCCGGCTCCGGCCCTACCACTCCCGCAAGAACTTCTCGACTTCCTCGCGCTCGATCACGCCGAGCGAGGTGTCCATGCAGTCCGCGCACACGTCCACGCGCGTGATGCGGTAGACACCCCGCGTCTCCATCTGCGTCCGGCCGCAAAGCTGGCAGATCGCGCTATCGGGGGCGGCGCGGCTGCGACGGTCCGCGGCGATCGCCTGCACACACACATCGCAGAGCACCGACTGCGTGCCGGAGAGGAGGTGGGTGCACTCGGCGCCGGTGCGACCGCACGAGGAGCAATGGACCGTGCCCGCCTCCCCACCGGTTCCCCGCACGGTCTGCGGTCCGCCAAGCCGTCCTGCCGGTTGGACCACGGCAATCAGGCGCTCCACGAGGGGCGTGGCCGCGCGCTCCTGACCACGACGGAGCAAGGCGCGCTGGGCCTCCGGCTCGCCGCAGATGACCTGGGCCGCCAGCACGGCCACCTGCAGGTCCGGATCGGCGTCCTTGCCCCAGGTCGCGAGCAATTGGCGCGCGGATCGTGACCGACGCGTCGCGATGGCGAGGAGCAACAAGGCCTGATGCGCCCTGGCAACTTCGCGCTCGGCGTCGACTGCGCGGCGATGTGCGGCGATGTCCTGCTGGTTGCCACGACGCTCCACGGTCTGGCGTTGGATGTCCTCAAGCGTCACGTTGAGGCCGGCGGTCAGCGCGGGTTCGGGGAGCCAGGCCGCCGCGGCGAGCGCGTTGCGGGCGAGCTGGACGGAGTAGCTGTGACCGGGTTCACGCAGGCGCGAGGCGACGTCGTCGGCGACCGAACCACCGGCGAGCGCACAGGCCTCCTCCCAAAGGAAGAAGCGCAGGGCCTCGTCCTCAAGCGTGTCAATCGCGCCGAGGACGGTCGGAATGCTCGACGGCCCGACGGCGCGGAGCTCTTCGAGCAGGATCGCGATGCGCTTGCGCGTGATGACACGCGGGGCCTCGTCGCCGCCCGTGATTGGGAGGCGATCAAAGCCCTCCACCTCGGTCTGCAGCGCGCGCTGGAGCCAGGGGTAGTCCTGCAACCGCCGCCTTAGACGGGCCAATTCCAGGTAGCTCGCGGCGTCCGCCGGATGGTCGGCGAGGGTCGTGCGCAGCACCTTCATCGCCTCGGGGACCTGACCCTCCTCGATCAGCGTGCACGCGAGGGCGTGCCGCGCGCCCAGGTGGTCGGGGTCGAGCAAAAGCGCCTTGTTGCAGTGCTCGCGCGCCCGTGGAAGCTCGCGAAGGTGGAGGAAGGCGAGCCCCATCTGCGCGAGGACGTTCGCCTCCTCGCCGTGCTGCTCGCAGTAGCTCCGGTAGTGCTGGATGGCGTTCTTGTACTTGCCGAGCGCAAACGCGACCTGCCCCAGGAACTTCCGGGCGATGGCGGCGTACTTCTGGTGCTCCTTGAGCCGGACAAAAAGCTTCTCGGCCTCCGCGTAGCGCTGGGTCTGCAGGCACGTGACGCCGAGATCGAGCATGAGCGGCTGCAACAGGTCCGACGGCGGTTGGAGGCGGAGGGCCTGGACGAGGTGGAACTGGCTCCGCTCGATCATGCGCGTTTCGGCGGTCTCCCTCGCATATTCGCCGAGCGCCCGGCCGAGCAGGAGGTGGGGCTCCCAGGACGTGGGCGAGAGGCGGACGGCGGTCTCAAGGTGCCGCACGGCGAGGTGCCGGTCCCCTTGAGCGCGGTACATCGCGCCGAGCGCCAGGTGCAGGTCGCCGCGCTCCGGTTGCGCGCGCGTGGCGTCGTCCAGATAGCGCTGACCGGCCTCGGCCCGGCCCATGCCGACGAGCGCCGCGCCCGCGATGACGAGCGGCTCGACCGAACCCGGCTCGTCGACGAGCACCCGCTTGGCGTTCTGCAGCGCCAACGGGAGCTGGATCTCGGGCTGCCCGTGGAACAAGCCACGGGAGAGGCAGATGCGGGCGAGTTCGAGGCGCGCACCGACGTCGTCAGCATGCTCGGCGAGCCTGGCCTCCAGACGGGTCGCGCTCCATTCCAGCGTTGCGTGCGGGTACATCGGCGGGGCTTATCGCGAGTACGCCGGGTCGGGCGGCGGAATAGACGCGCGGGTGCTCTACTTCCTGTTCTTCTGCTCCGGGATGACCGGCCTCGTCTACGAGACGGTCTGGGGACGGGAGCTGCACCTCGTCTTCGGCACGAGCCAGTTCGCGATCGCCACGGTCCTCGCTGCGTTCATGACGGGGCTGTCGTTGGGCGGCTGGGCGGCCAGCCGGGTCGGGGGGCGGCTCGGCCGTCCACTCCACGCCTACGCTGCACTCGAAGCGACCATCGGCCTCTTCGCGCTGCTCTTCCCCACCCTGCTTACGGGTCTCGCCCCGGTCTACCTGGCTTTTTTTCAGGCGCTGCAGCCCGGTCCCCTCGCCTTCGGAACGTTCCAGTTCGCCCTCCTCGGCACCACGCTGCTCATCCCGACGGCCTGCATGGGCGCGACGCTGCCCATCCTCGCCCGGTACGTCCAAACGCTCCCCGAACCCATCGCGAGTGAGTGGGCATCCTACGAGCCGGCGCCGCCAACGCGCCCCAAGGCGGGCCCGGGCGCCATCATCGGCAGGTTGTACGGGGTCAACACCGCGGGCGCGGTCATCGGGGTGTGGCTGGTCGGGTTCTACCTGCTGCCCGGTCTCGGCGTGCACCTGACGACACTGCTGGCGGCGGCGGCCAATTTTGCGCTGGCCGGCGGGGCGCTGGCGTTGGCGCGCCGGCACGGCCATGGGACGGTCGCAAACGAACGCCTCCTCCCCCTTTCGGGGGGAGGTGCCCCGGAGGGGCGGAGGGGGGAGGTAGTGGCCCCGCGGGAGGCCGCCCCAAAGAACGCCGATAGCTCCGGGAACGCCGACACGCGCTGGCTCCTGGTCGCCGGCCTCGCGGGGCTGTCGAGCCTCGGACTGGAGGTCGCGTGGTTTCGGTTGATGGCGCTGACGCTCGGCGCCAGCGTCTACGCTTTTTCGGTGATGTTGCTGGCGTTCCTCGTGGGGATCGCGGGCGGGGGATGGATCGGCGGCGGCATTGCGGAGCGGGTCGCGCCGGCGGAGGCGGGGGCCGAGGCGCTGCCGCGCGTGGCGAGGGCAGTGGCGCTCACGCAGTTGGCGGTCGGCGGGCTGACCTGGGCCGCGATGTGGCTGTGGCCCTCGCTGCCGATCGCGTTTGTGTGGATGTTCTTCCAGATCAAGGAGGCGCCGGAGCTGTTGTGGACGATGAAGTGCCTCTTGTCGATGGCGGTGATGACCCCGGCGGCGCTTGGGATGGGTGTCACCTTTCCGCTGCTGACGCGGGCGGCTGGCCTTGCCGCGGGTGGTGCGGACCTGCCTCGCGCAGTCGGTAGGGTGTATGCGGCGAACACGCTGGGCAGCCTCGCAGGCGCGTTCCTCGCCGGCTTTGTGTGGTTGCCGCATCTGTGGGTTGCGGGGACGACGCTCCTGTGTGTGTGCATCTCCCTGTGTGCGGCGACGGTGGCGGGGACCGGGCCGAGGAAGGCAGGACCGTTGACGGCGTTGGTGCTGACGATCTGCGGCCTCTGGACCTTTCAACCACCCTGGGAGCCCCTCCTGATGACCTCGGGCGTCTACAAGTACGTCGACAACCTCGCCGAGCCGACGATGGATCACCTGCGAAAGCTGCTGATCGACCGGTACCACCTGCTCTATTACAACGAGGGGCTGTCGACGGTGGTGACGGTCGCGGAGGACCGTGTCAGCGGCAACCAGTGGCTCGCAAACAACGGCAAGATCGACGCCAGCACCAGCGCGGACATGCCCACGCAGGTGCTCGTCGCGCACTTGCCGATGATGTTCCTGCCGCCCAAGTCGACCGCTTCCGAGCCTCGGACAGCCATGCTCATCGGCCTGGCCAGCGGCATCACCCTCGGCGCGCTGACACTGCATCCGGACCTCGACCGCATCGACGTCGTCGAGCTGGAGCCGTCGATGCCCAACGCAACGCGGCTGTTCGATAGGTACAACCATCAAGCGTTGGACGACAAGCGCGTACACGTCATCGCGAACGACGGCCGCAACCAGGTCCTGCTCTCCAAGCCGCAGAGCTACGACATCATCGTCGCCGAGCCGTCCAACCCGTGGCTGACAGGCGTCTCGAACCTGTTCACGCGCGAGTTTTTTGAGATGGGCAAGACCCGACTCAAGCCGGGCGGCGTTTGGAGCCAGTGGGTGCAGATGTACGGGATGGACAGCCGCGATCTGATGAGCGTGATGCGGACGTTCTGCGAGAGTTTTCCGCACGTTCTCTTCTTCTCGTCCATCCGCGACGCCGACATGGTGATGGTCGGCTCCAACGACCCGATCGTGATGACGGAGGACCTCGCCGACGCCCTCGTTCACAAGACCGTCGGCCTCGAAGGCGAGTTTGCCAACATCGACGTGCTCGATGGCTACGACGTCCTCTCAGACTACCTCTTCGATAGGGACCAGGCGCTTTTCATGACCAACGGCGTCCCACTCAACACCGACGACAACCTGCTCGTCGAATACTCCGCCCCAAAGAACCTGCATCGAACCACGTCGGGCGAGAACATGCTGATGCTGTTGCCCGTCGCGCACGTCCCCCTGTCGAGCGTTCACAACGTCGCCGGGCTCGTCCGCCTCGCCGACGCCTACCATGACCGCGAGGACGTCGTGCGCGCGCTGATCGCGCTCAAGGAAGCCGAGCGGCGGGAACCCGGCCGGCCCGACGTCAAGGAGCGCTACGTCCGCTACCAGAAGGAGCTCAAGGCCTGGCTGAAGTGATCAGGCGACCGCGGTGTCCGGCTGGTAGGTCGCGTCCGACATGTTCATCGGCTTCAATGTCTTCTTTGCACCGGCAAAGTAGTCCGCGCGCGACGCCGCCCCGTTCGTGCCGCCGTTGATCGTCTGGGTGATGCCGTCAAAGTCCTTCTTGTCGGCCTTGTCGTTCAGGTTGTGCGAGCCCCAGAACCACGCCGCCGTGCGGAAGCCTACGTCGACATCGGCCGCACGCTCGGGGTTCTTCACCAGATCCTCGCCGACGTAGTCGCCCGCCGCCTTGTAGTTGGACTTCCCGGTCACCTGGATGACCCCACGGCCCTTGTACTTCTTGCCGTCCCCCTTGGAGGTGTTCCCGAGGTCCGTCCTGCCTTCGTACTCATTCCCGCTCGCGTACTCCTGCATGGTGTTGAATCCGTCCGACTCCTGCGCGATCTGGGCGAGGTACGCGGTCTTCCGGTCAAAGCTGGAGATGTCGGCCTCCTCCATCGAGGCGTTCAGGTAGGGCAGCCAGGACTTCGCTTTTTCGTCGGTGAGGTTGGTGCCGATCTTCTTGAATTGCTCCAGGGTGATGCTGCACTTGATGGCGCTCTGGAACTTGGTGAGCGTGGTCGGCCCGACTTTTCCGGTCGTCTGTACGCGGTAGACCTTCTGGAACGTCGTCAGCGCGGTCACCATAGCGGCGTCCATGGTGCCGGAGGCGGTGACGGGGAAGCCGAGCGCGTTGAGCCAGGTCTGCACCTGGGTCGCTGCGGCGCCCGACATGCCAGCGTCGAGGACGGTGCCGGCGGCGATCTGATCGAGGGTCGGGGCGGCGACAGCCGGGCCGGATGGGGCGACGGCGACGGTCGCGGGGACGCCCGCGGTCTGCGAGCTGGCCGCGGAGCCGGGGTTCATTCGGCGTTGCAGCTCCTCATTGCCAAGCAGGTCCTGCTTGCCAGCAGGCTGGGGCGTGAGCGCGTTGCCGACGGCGGTGGCCGAGGGGCGGGACTTCAGAAAATCGAGGCCGGACATGGAGGCTCCGCAGACCTTCAGAGCATATCAGAACCCGGCCCGATTGCGGCGAAACAGGCGTGCAATCTCATCCGGTGAAAAACACGCCGGGTACATCGCGAGGCTGGCCAGCGAAAACGCACCAACCTCCATCGTCGCCTCGATGCCAAGGTGCATGCCAACGCCGATGATGAGCTGCCAGAGACGCACATCGACGCGGTTGAAGAGCGATCGCAGACGTCCAGGCCGCGTGCGCGTATGGCGGAACCAGATCCCAAGCAGCAACGCCGAGGACGTCATCTCGAACGTCCAGGAGACCACCGTCGCAAGCCGGGTGACCCACGCGTAGGGCGCCATCCAGAGCATCGGCACGCGCTGCCACGTCGGCTGCTGCAGGATGTACCAGAGGGCCATGTGGTCGCCCCACGGCACCCAGTGAGCGCTGACCTTCTGGATCGCCGAGCTGGAATAGAGCACGACCAATTGGAGGATCATCAACCAGCGCACGCACGCGGGTGAGGACGTCCCCGACTCGGGCAGCACCGTCAACCTTCGGTGGGCGCCCGACCAGCCGAGCAGGAAGAGCGTGCTCGTCAGCAGCTCGTCGTACGACCCGCCGGCCTGCTGGTTCAGGTCAGCCAGGACGAAGAACCCGAGCCACGTCGCCCATGTCGCCCACCGCGTGACCCCAAGGGCCATCGCGATCGCGCAAAGGAACGTCACGGCTGCCCACGGCTCCACGACGGACGGGACCGCGCCGCCGAGCCTGTGCAGGAGCCCGCCATCCAGATCCCGGAGGCCCCCATGCGCGGTGTCGAACCAGACGAGCGGCATGGCGCCGGTCCACCACACATGCGCGACGTGGCCAGCTACCGTGAGCGCCACGCCGATGCGTACGATCGCGACGGCGACGGCATCCTCGTCGCGCTCGCACAGGCGCACCCACCGCTCCCAACGCCCGGCGCTCACTCGGGACGCTCGACGACGAGGGCTCGCACCCACGCCCCGCCCGGCGCCGTCCCGTCCAGCACCTGCTCCGGCGAGGGCGTCGCCGCTTGCCAGAACCGGCACCGCACGCCCGTGGTGGCCGACTCGAGGAACCGCCGCTTCGCCAGCCCGTCGCACGCTTTCTTCCACGCGCCCTCGAACGTGGGCCAGCTCCACCGGAACACGGAGGCCCGCATCCGCTCGACCCCGAACGCCGACGCCATCCACGCATGCTGCGGGTCCCGTTCCTCAAAGATCGTCGTCCAATCGGCCTCAGTCCCCTCCCCTCGCTCGCCGGCTGGCGCTCCGGCGACCCGCTCCTGGATCTGCAGCCGCGACGGCGTGGTGTGCGGTGCCACGAACATCTGCCAGGACTGTGTGGAGTGCGCCCACGACAGATACCGGTGGAACGGCCCGATGAGCTCGCTGCGGACGTTGTTCCAGCCGACCGCGAAGGTCCAGAGCTGATCCTCCAGCTTCGGCTCCGGTACCCCGAACATCGCTGCCCAGTCCTTGAATTCCGCCTGGACCGTCGCTTCCTTCCACGCGGACCGCTTCAGGCCCGCCGACGTATCGGGCGTCGCGTCAACGACAATCGCCAGCGCGTGCCAGAGGACGGCGCCTGCCACGAGGTGCCGAAGCAGGGGCCGCGCCGATCCCATCGTCAGACCTTCTTCTTTGCCCGCGCGTACTCCGCGTACCCGCCCGGGTAGACCTCGACCTTGCCGTTCTCCACGAGCAGGATCTTGTTGGCGACGGTCTCGACCAGATCGCGGTCGTGGGAGACGAAAATGCAGGTTCCCTGGTAGGACTCGATGCCGTCGCGCAGCGCCGAGATCGCTTCCAGGTCAAGGTGGTTGGTGGGCTCGTCCAGCACGAGCACGTTGAATTTCAGAAGCATCAACCGGGCGAGCAGGCCGCGAACGCGCTCTCCGCCGGAGAGCGTTGCTGTCGGCTTGTCGCCATCCTCGCCCGAGAACAGCATCCGGCCGAGCGCCGAGCGCACGCCCTCCTTGCCCGCCTCCGGCTTCTGCTCGAACATCCAGTCAAAGATCGTGTGCCCAGGCGGGATCACGTGCTCGTGCTCCTGCGGGAAATACCCGACGTTCGTCTCGTGCCCCCACTTGATGTTGCCGCGCAACGCCGGGATCTCCCCGATCAACGTCTGCACCAGCGTGGTCTTTCCGGCGCCGTTCTTCCCCAGGATCGCGACCTTTTCGCCCCGCCCGACGTGCAGGTGCAGCCCCTGGAAGATCGTCGTCGCGCCGTAGCCGCCCGCGAGCTTGTTGACCTCCAACACGTCCTTTCCGCTCTGGCGCTCGAACTCAAAGCGGATGTACGGTCGGGCGATGTTCGAACGCTTGATTTCATCGGGTCGAAGGCGCTCAATCTCCTTCTTGCGGCTCGCCGCCTGCGTGGACCGCGTGCCCGCCGCGAACCGGCTCACGAAGTCCTGGAGCTGCTTGACCTTCTCCATCTTCTTGGTGTTGGAGGCCTCGACCTGGCTGCGAACCTGTGACTTCTGGCGCACCATGTCGTCGTAGGTGCCCGGGTACTGGATGATCGCCTGGTAGTCGATGTCCGCGATGTGCGTGCAGACCGCGTTGAGGAAGTGGCGGTCGTGCGAGATGACGACGAGGACACCGTTGTAGGCGTTCAGGAAGTCCTCGAGCCACGCGATGGACTCGATGTCGAGGTGGTTTGTGGGCTCGTCGAGGAGCAGCGCGTCGGGGCGACCAAAGAGCGCCTGGGCGAGGAGGACGCGCAGCTTGAAGCCGCCCTTCAACTCGGAGAGCGGGCTCTGATGGCTGGACTGCTCGATGCCGAGGCCTTCAAGGAGCACGGCGGCGTCGGGCTCGGCAGTGTAGCCGTCCTCCTCGGAAACGACGCATTCAAGCTCGCCGAGGCGCTCGCCGTCGTCGTCTGTCAGGTCGGCCTTGGCGAACAGGCGGTCCTTCTCCTGCATCGCCTCCCAGAGGCGCGTGTTGCCCGAGATCACCACGTCGAGCACGCGCATGTGGTCGAACAAGCTGTGATCCTGCCGCAAAACGCCGAGGCGCTTCGGGCGATACACGTTCCCTTCGTCCGGCTCGATGTCGCCGATCAGGATCTTCATGAACGTGGTCTTGCCCGCGCCGTTGGGGCCAGTGAGGCCGTAGCGTTTGCCCGGGCCGAAAGACGTGTTGACGCTCTCGAAAAGCAGCTTGCCGCCAAAACCCTTGGAGACGTTGGAGACGGTGATCATCGGGTGGCTCGCGGAGGGCAGTTCATGGCGGCGGCGCGATAACGCGGGGCTCCCGGGCCGGCCGCTTGCCTCTTGCCCTGACAAGAGGTACGCTCAGAAACAACCCGATGATCCCACTCATTCTGTTCGTCTCCGCCGCCCGGGCCACGCCCGCCTCGGTGGACATCGAGCTCGTCTCCCCCGCGTTCGAAGCTCGATCCGTTCCCGGCGCTGATGCGGCGTTTTCCGGCGTTTCGGGGAGCTTTCGGGGCGGCACGTTGCTGATGTACGAGTACGACCCGCTGGTGTACCGAACCGGAGGGGCCGACGCGGGGGCGGCGGTCGCAGACCGGTTCACCACCGACCTCGGGCTGTCCTGGGACCTCTCGCCCGAGCTGGCGTTGCACGCCTACTTCCCGGCTGCGCTGCAATGGGGGGCGGACTCGGTGGAGGCAGCCAACGGCATCGGCGCCGGGGACATCGACGTCGGCGGGCACCTGGCGGTGTTCCACGGCGACACGGTCGGGCTTGCACTGCGCGGAGACGTCCGGTTTCCGTCCTCCACCCCCAACATGTTCCTCGGCGAGCGCGCGGTGCGCGGCAGCGCTGGCCCGGATCTGAGCCTCGGGATCGGGCCGGTCGACGTCATCGCCGGCGCGGCTGTGGAGGGGCGGCAGGCAGTGGACACGTTCGACGACCTCGTCGTCGGCACCGAGATCTCGGGGGACGCCGCCGTGAACCTGCACGTCATCCCGGACCGGCTCGCACTGCACGTCGCGGCCGTCGGGCGGGGGCAGATCGCCAAGAGCGCGAGCGCGGGCGCGACTCCGTTCGAGGCGATGCTCGGCGCACAGGTCTGGCCGGCAAAGTGGCTGCAGGTGGACCTGGGCGTTGGCCACGGCCTCACCTCCGGGTACGGGAGCACCGGCTTCCGGGCGTTCCTCGGGCTCACGTTCGTCTACAACCCGCAGCCGCGCGCCGCCGAGGACGTGACCGAGGTCGACGTCGCCCCGCCGCCTCCTCCGTACACGGAGCCCATCCCCTGCATGGCCGCGCCAACGCCGCCCCCACCGCCACCGGTCGAGCCGCCGCCCGCAGCACCGGCCTGGAACGCCGGAGAGTTGGCGAAGGTCGTGAAGGACCGCATCGTCATCCGCGACCCCATCCAATTCGACCTCGGAACGGCGAACATCCTCCCTGGCTCCCAGCCCGTGCTCCAGGCCGTCGCCCGCACCCTGAAGGATCACCCGGAGATCCTCCAGGTGGTCATCGAGGGCCACGCGAGCGATGAAGGCCCTTACGACGCCAACTATGAGCTCTCCATGCAGCGGGCCGCCACCATCTACAAGCTGCTCGTCGAGGCCGGCATCGACGCCCAGCGCCTGTCGATTCGCGCGCTCGGCAAGGTGGTGCCAAAAAGCAGCAACCCCGCCGAGAACCGCCGCGTCGAGTTCCACATCACGGATCAAGCCGACGCCGACGACACCGCCGTCGCCCCGACCCACACGCCGGTGCCGTGGACCGGCGAGAAGGTGAAGCCATGATCCTCGCCTTGTTCCTTGCCACCCTGAGCAGCGCCTCCGCGAAGCGCATCCCGGGTCACGACTGCCACACCCTCCTGACGCAGGACCTGAACTGCAACACCACAGACGCGAGCGCCGAAACAGCGGTCGACCTGACCGACCCGCGCTGCGCGACCCACCCCACCTGGGACAACGCTGACTATTACTATGACTACGGGGACTACGGCTGCGAGTTTCCCGTGTCCGGCTTCGATGGCGACGCCGACGGGTTCGGGTATGGCGCTGTCCCCTTCGGCGACCCCAACAACCCGGAGAGCATCTACCAGATGGCGTGCGACAACTGCCCGAACGTCTACAACCCGGATCAGGCCGACGCCGACTGCGACTATGTCGGCGATGCATGCGACAACTGCCAATTCGTCCAGAACCCGCCCGATGGGAACGGGGTCCAGGCCGACTCCGACGTCCTCGCCGACGGGACCCCGGCGCCCGACGGCATCGGCGACGCCTGCGACAACTGCCCGAACGCGCCGAACGTCGATCAGGCCGACGGCGACGACGACGGCGCCGGCGACGCCTGCGACAATTGCCCGGGCCTGCGGAACCCCTTCCAGGAGGATCACGACGGCGATGGCGTTGGCGACGCCTGCGACAACTGCCCCTCGGTCATCAACGCCGATCAAGTCGACAGCGATGGCGACGGCGAGGGCGACGCCTGCGACCTGTGCATCAACGACCCGAGCCCGACGGACGACGGCGACGGCGACTACATCGGCGACAACTGCGACAATTGCCTGACCGTGCCGAACGGCGACCAGGGCGACGCCGACAGCGACGGCGTCGGCGATGCCTGCGACAACTGCCCAGTGACCCCCAACGCCGACCAGCTCGACACCGATGGCGACGGCCTCGGCGACGCGTGCGACAATTGCGCGGCGACGAGGAACCCCGACCAGGCCGATGCGGACGGGGACGGCGTCGGGGACGTGTGCGACGACGGGCAACTTCGCGGGGGCGGGTGCAACTGCGCGACGGGGGGCGGGCCGAATTCAGGGGCGCTGGCCGGGTTATTGGCGTTGGGGCTCTTGATTCGCGGGCGGCGTTGAGCCTTGCGCTGTTCTCCCTTCCGGCTGAACTGCACGAACCCCTCGGAACATAGGTAGAGCCTCCCTTATCCCCGTGGGGAGAAGGTGGCCGGTAATCCGGCCGGATGAGGGGTTGAGAACCCCGGATCGGGCTGTAGCGCGCGTTCGGGTCTTTCAACCCCTCATCCGGCGCTTCGCGCCACCTTCCCCGCAAAGGGGGAAAGGAACGTGTTCCCCAGCCCCAGCCCCGCTCTCCAGCCTCACGCCTCCCGCGTTCACCCCTCCCGCCTCCCCGGATCTTGATAGCAGGGACCCCCTTTGCAGCCCCCTGTCATCGCTCACCGAGGTCCTGAGAATGCCCACCCATCCGAACCGCGACGCCATCTTCGCCAACATCCTCGCCGCCCTCCCCGACGCTTCGCCGGGCAACGCGGAGATGCGCGGGGCCTTCGCGCGTGCGACCCTGAACCAATGCCGCACCGCCACCTTCGAGGCGCTGCCCGCTCAGGTCGCGGCGGCAGACCTCGCCGAGACGTGGGAGTTCGTCCGGGCCGCCCGCACTGGCGTCCCCAACGTCGCCGTGCGTCAGGAAGGAACGGGCGCTGCCCTGCTCTCGGTGATGCGCGACCAGCCGTTCATCGTCGACACCATCCGAAAGGCCCTCCGGGCGCATGGCGCCACCAACGTCGGAGGCTTCCACGTCGTCCTTCGCGTGCTCCGGCCGAGCGACCGCGCAGACGGCGTCCGGTTGGCGGCCGACGGCGAAGGCCGCACCGAGTCCGTCCTCCGCTTCACCTTCGACGGCGTCGACAGCGCCTGGCTCTCCGCGGTCGAGGACGACCTGCGCGACCGCCTTCGGCTGGCATCCGGCCTCGTCGCCGACTTTGAGACCATGACCGCGACGATCGAGGCCACCGCCGACGCGGCGTTCGATGTGTCGGGCGAAGACGGCATCGAGACCGCCGAATTCCTGCGTTGGGTGCTCTCCGACAACTTCGTCCTCCTCGGCATCACCCGGTACGGCAACTCTCCGCTGATGCTTGGCGCCGACCGCACCACCGACAGCCCGCTCTGGCCCGCGGCGGAGCAGGCCCAGTTCGACGGCATCGTCCAGGTCCGGAAAGGCACGGTCGAAGCGCCGGTCCACCGCAACGGCCGCATCGACGTCATCCGCATCAACCTCCCCACGGGCCAGACCGTCATCCGCGGCTTGTTCACGCACCGCGCGCTCACGCAGCCGTGTCGCCACCTGCCGATCCTGCGCCGCACGCTCGCCAGCGTCCTCGCAGACTCGCGCCAGCGCCCGAACAGCTACCGGTACCGCGGCCTCGCCAACATCTTCGACTCGCTGCCCACCGAATGGCTTTTCTCGGCCACGCCCGAGGAGATCCGCTCGGTCATCGAGCTGGTCTTCGACGCCGAGCAGGACCAGCAGGCGCGCGTCCACGTCGCCCAGCAGGATGGCGGGACGACGTTCACGCTCATCTCCATCCCCGAACGCCGGTATTCGGACGATGTCCGCAACCGCATCCTCGCGCTCCTCGCCTCGCTCACGGGCGCGACCTACACGGACTCTGGCCTGTTTGCCGGGCGTTTTGACTCGGTCCTCCTGCAGATCTACCAGACCGGCACCCGGGCCCTCTCCGCGGAGGACAGCGCGAGCCTCGAAGCGCACCTCGCCGAGCTGACCACCCCGTGGTCGGAACGCGTCGCCCAAGCGTTCCGTGACGCCTTTGAGGCAGACGCGCCCCTGATGCTCGCGCGGTACGGTGACGCGTTCGCAGAGTCCTACGCGCAGGCGACGAGCGGCGCCCAGGCTGTCCGCGACATCGCGATGCTCGAGGCCAGCCGCGGCGACGGCAACGCGACCTGCACGACCGCCTGGCTTGGTGAGGTGAGCGGGAGCTTGCACCTGCGCATCTACCAGTCGATCGACGTGCTGCTCACCGACCTGATGCCCGTCATCGACAACTTCGGCGTCGTCATCAACGACTCGAGCGTGGTCGCGGTGAAGCCCCGCGCGCTCCCCGCGCAGAACATCGACATCTTCCGGGTCGCCTGGGTTCCGGGCGTTGACACTGCCGGACTGCTCACACGGGCGCGCAATCTGGAAGCCGGCCTGCAGGCGGTGTTCGAAAAGCACATGCCCTCGGACCCGTTCAACAAGCTGTTGCTCCGGGCGAACCTGAGCTGGCAGGAAGTGGACCTTGTTCGGGCCTATTTCGGCTACGCCCGGCAGCTTGGGCTCAAGCACACGATGGCCCGGGTCCAGGAGATCCTCCTCAACCAATCCGACTGCGTCGCGGCGATCGTCGCGTTGTTCCATGCGAAGTTCGACCCGGACCTCTCGGGCGACCGGACCGCTGCGATTCTGGCAGCGCAGTCCGTCGTGGACGAGCGCCTGCGGGCGATCCGGACCAACGACGAGGACGTCGTCCTTCGCACGCTCGCCAACCTTGTCGACGCGTCCATCCGCACGAACTTCTACCGCACCGACCGCGTGTGCCACTACATCAGCTTCAAGGTGGATCATGCGAAGGTCAAGACCATGCCGGTCCCCCGGCTCATGGTGGAGATCTACGTGCACCACCGCGAGGTCGAGGGTCTGCACCTCCGCGGCGGGCCCATCGCACGCGGCGGCCTGCGCTTCTCGGACCGCGCGGACTTCCGGACGGAGATCCTCGGGCTTGTGACCACGCAGATGGTCAAGAACGTCGTGATCGTGCCGGAGGGGTCCAAGGGAGGCTTCTACATCAAGTACACCATCGACGACCCGAAGGAGCGCAAGCGCAAGGGCGATGAGCTCTACCAAATCCTGATCCGCGGCATGCTGGACGTCACCGACAATATTGTCGGTGGAACGGTCGTTCACCCCCCGCGCGTCGTCCACCACGATGGCAACGACCCGTACCTCGTCGTCGCGGCGGACAAGGGCACCGCGCACCTCTCCGACACCGCGAACAAGCTCTCGTTGGCCTACGGTTTCTGGCTGGGCGACGCGTTCGCTTCCGGCGGGTCCAAGGGGTACGACCACAAGGTCGTCGGGATCACGGCGCGCGGCGCGTGGGTGCTCGTCAAGCGCAACCTCCGCGAGATGGGGTTGGACGCGCACAAGGACGAATTCACCTGCATGGGCGTGGGCGATTGCGGCGGCGACGTGTTCGGCAACGGCGTCATCGAGACCGACAAGATGAAGCTGCAGGCCGCGTTCAATCACGTCCACATCTTCCTCGACCCGAACCCGGACGCGGCGCGCTCCTACGTCGAGCGTCGGCGCCTGTTCGACGGCGTGCTCGGGTGGGATCACTACGACAAGAGCTTGATCTCCGAGGGCGGCGGGGTTTTTGACCGCAAGGCCAAGACGATCGCGCTCTCGCCACAGGTCCGCGTCATGCTCGGCACGCTCGAGAACGAGCTCACGCCCGACCAGGTGATGACGTTGATCCTCAAGATGCCCGTCGATCTCTTCTGGTCCGGCGGCATCGGCACCTACGTCCGCGCCTCCTGGGAGACGAACGCGGACGCGAATGACCCGCCCAACGACGCCGTACGCATCTCCGCCCCCGAATTGCGCTGCAAATGCGTGGGCGAAGGCGGAAATCTCGGGTTCACGCAGAACGCGCGCGTCGAGTACTCGCTAAGCGGCGGGCGGATGAACACCGATTTCGTCGACAACTCCGGCGGCGTCGACACGTCCGATCACGAGGTCAACCTCAAGATCCTGCTCAACCCGATGGTCGCCTCCGGGCGCATCACCGAGGAAGAACGGAACACGTTCTTGCGCGGCATGACGGACGAGGTCGCCGAGTACGTGCTCGAGGACAACAACTCCAACGGGCGGCTCATCTCCCTTGACGTTGTCCGTTCGGCTCGCGACCCCAATCCCTACGGGCGCGCGATTGACTGGCTTTGCAACAAGGGAAATGTCACGCGGGCGTTCCTGTGCCTGCCGACCGACGACGTCCTCCGGCGCCGCGCCAGCACCCGTCAGGGCCTGGTCCGGCCGGAGATCGCGACGATCCAGGCGCACGTGAAGATGCACGTCTACAAGATGCTTCTCGCAGAGTCGGCCGAGAACGTGGCAAAGTCGCTGCCCACGTTCAATGACATCGTGATGAACTACTTCCCGCCCGCGGTCCGCAAGACCTATGGAAAGGACGTCCCCGGGCACATGCTCCACCGCGCCATCGGCATGACCGTGCTGCTCACCCAGGTCGCGACAGACGCCGGCTCGCACTACTTCCCGATGATGATGGACCTGACCGGCGCCTCCGCGGCGCAGGTCGCAGGCGCGTGGCTGCAGGCGATGAAGCTGACCGGCGGCGACACGCTGAAGGCCGAGTTGATCGCCGCAAAGGCGCGTCCAGATGGTGCGTACGCGGCGTGGACGGTGTTCACCGCGGGGCTGGAGGCGCTGGTCGCGAGCTGGCTGGCACCGGGGAGCGCCGGACCAGGGGCCGAGGACCCCAAGGCCTTCGCACAGGCGCTCGCGGAGCTGGCGAAGAACCGCACCACCGCAGAGGCCCAGGACGCCGCCCGCCGAATCGCCCAGAGCGTGGCCAACGGCATTCCCGAAGCGATCGCCACCGCCATCGTCGACGCGTCCAACGCCGCGCAGGCGAGCGAGGTTTGCGCGGTCGCGCGGGCCCGCAAGGAATCCATCGCCAACGCCGCCTGTCGCTACCAGGCCGTCGGGCAGGCCAGCCGGTTGCTCGGTGCGACACGCGCCGGCGGACGCGGTGAATCCCGCTGGGATCCGGTCGCTCGCGGCATCCTGCGCCTGCGCTACACCGCGCTCCTGCGCGAGGTCGTGTTGAGCGTGGACACAGGCTCCAGCCTCGCGCTCGGTGTCGACCGCGCGGCCGAGGCCCTCGCCGCTGGCCCGCTCAAGAACGTCGCCCGCATCGTTGAGCAGGTCGTCGGCGAGACCCCCGACGTCGCGTCGCTGCTGGTCGGCGAGCAGCAGATCCGCGCCGTGATGTAGGCCCACAATGCCCAGAATCATCCCGGCGGACGTGCCTGCGAAGTCCGGCACGCGCTATCCGCCACCGCACGACGGCCCCTGTCGGGAGCGCGTCTGGCGACAGCTTGGCGACGCCGCCGGGCTCACCCAGTTCGGTGTCAACCTCGTGCACCTCGACCCCGGCGTCTGGTCCTCGCAACGTCACTGGCACGAGCGGGCGGGCGCGTGAGCGCCAGCGAGGACAGGGAGGACGAGTTCGTCTACGTGCTGGACGGCACCATCGTGCTCGTCGACGATGACGGCGAGCACACGCTCGTCCCCGGCGACGCTGCCGGCTTTCCGGCCGGCGACCGGAACGGCCACTGCTTCCAGAACCGGTCGGCCTCGCGGGTGACGTTGCTGGTCGTCGGCTCGCGCAAAGACGGCGATCGCGGCGAGTATCCGGACATTGACATGCAGTTTTTGCCCAACCGGTATGCAGGCGGCGGGCTCGTGTTTGCGCGGAAGGATGGGAGCGGGTTCTGAGGGAAGGCGTGGAGCGACCTCGGGGCACCTGGCCGGGATGGAGGGCTCGAACGGGCGGTTTGAGTCAGCGCGCCGCCCGGTGTCTCTTTTTCACGCGCCCCTTGCCGACGGAGAAGTGACGGACGTCTTGTCATGCCTTTTCGGCAGATCAATTAATAGCGATGCTTTGACGCGGATACGCGCTCAGACCCGCCAGCCGCGACCGCCAGCATTCGCCAGCTCCCGCCAGCCCTCGGTGTC
>CAIMSU010000230.1 GCA_903844155.1 uncultured Pseudomonadota bacterium
GGCACGCCGTCGAGTGGTCCGAGCTTTCCGCCCGGATGCTCCACGTTCTACGCCCCGATGTAGACCTCATGCTCGCCCCGTTCGAGCGCTGGGTCCGCGAGAAGGGCGCCGCAGCGTCCGGTCGGCTCGGGCTGGTCGTGTCGAACCCGCCCTACGGCATCCGTGGAGCGTCCATCGCCGAAGATCCGGATCGGGTCTACCGCGAAAAGATGGCTTTTGTCGTTGAGACGCCAGATTTCGCGTAAAGTGGCATTAGAACGTCACTCTGACCGAATCGGCGATCCCGCGAAAGTCGCAGCAAAGGGCAGCAGTCGTCATCGTTTGCCCCGCCCGCGCCCCGCGAGATCGCGGCGTTTGCCCGTCAGCTCTCGACCGAGCGCCCCGAAGTCCACGACCCCCGCGCGGGGCTGCGCGACGGCATCCAGGGCGGGCCTTCGGGTCGCCTTTCGGTTGTCATTGTCGCTGGTCTTGGCCTCCACGCGGGTCCGCTTCACCTTCTTCGCCTTGGTGAGGTCATGCCACGCCATGAACGCAGCCGCGTCCGGCCACCGCGGATCATCCCGCTCGGCACCTCCTCCGCTGATTGGGGCAGGGTGGAGGGCCAGGAGTCGGTAGAGGGTTGAACGCGAGAGCCCGGAAAAGGCCACGGCCGCCGAGACGTCGAGGGGACCAGCCGCTGTGGTGTCGACGGGAGCGCGGCGCTCCAGCGGCATGCCGTGGTCGTCCAAGCCCGAGCCCCCCCCCCTGCACTGCTTGATGAGCGCATCATCCGCTGCGGTCCCCAGAAACGGGCCCGATGCCAGGAGCCGCGTGAGGCCCTCCCAGTCCGGCTCGTGCCTCTCGGTTCCCTCGCGGACGGCCTTCCGCGCGGCTACCTCCCAGTCATCGTCCGCGGTCATCGCCGCACCTCGGATCGGGGAATCACCGCCTGTGGGGGATGCTCACCGATGCCCTGGAGGTACCCTTCAACCGCCTTCACAACGAGTTCGGAGCGAGACATGCCGTTCTTGTAGGCGACCTTGTCGATGTGGTCCCACAGGGCGACGGTCGCGTAGACGGGGCGGCCATGGGAGGCGGGTGCGCGGCGATGACCGAGGGGAGGCATAACGATATAATACCATGTTATCACATTCCGGTCGAGTGCTCGGCCGGCGTTCGGCACACTTTCTGCTCAGGACCATGGAATTGAGTGAAAGTGTGCCGCTGGATTCGACAGCGGGTAGCGGAATCGTGAGCGGGGGTGCGATTCGACGGGTCCAAAAAACTTCACGCCACGATGGGTATCGAAATCTACACGGAACAAGGCTCGGAATCTGGGATTGACGTACGCTTGCGAAATGCGGCGGGCCGCCACTGTTGATATCTACTCACTGACATGAATCGTGTATATGATATGTTATATCGCTTCAACGCCGTCAGTTTCGCTATCGATGCTGTGCCGGGCGAGAACCGTAACACCTGTTATCGTTCCTGATGGAAACAGCGTTTTCGCCAATCGGCCTCGCAAGATCACTCGTGGCCGTAATCTACAGTCGGGTTACGGGGCGCTTGACGCGCGGTCCCTGACGGCGCCGCCGATGAACCCTCCGAGTCTGTTCTGGAGACAGACACGGCCGACTGAGCCACCCGACCAAGGAAAAGCTCAATCGACCGCCGCCCGTAGACGTAGTGATTGTAACCGACCGCCGCGCTCCAGTCGAGCCAACAGCCGCTCAGTGCCTGATCTCGCCTTCGGGACTCCACAAGAGTCTGCATGTCCGCCGATGGAACCCCCGCGCCCACCCCCGGTTTTGTCGCTACCCGTTGGACGATGACCGAACTGCCGGAGTACGACCGGCTGGACGTCTACGGCGGCGAATTCTGCACGGAGCCTCTCGCCGCCTGTGAGCACCTCTGGAGAGCGAGACCATTCATCGGCTTTCGAGGTCCGAAAGGATCGGGAAAGGGTGAGGTCGCGAGGAGGCTGCTGGCAGCGCGCGGGCGGGGCATCCTCGTCGAGGCCACCCTGGGGGTGCTCGATCAGATGTGCGGGCGGTGCGACGCCACGTTTCGCTCCAAATGGGAGCCAACGGACCCCAGCGCGCATCTTTTTCAGGCGCAGTCGGAGGGCCGGCTCGGCTTGAACCTCGCCACCCTGACTCGGCTCGCCCCATCAGGCCGTGTCCTTCGGGACGACGTCTGCATATTCGACGAGGCGGTCACGCTTCTCGACGACACGGCGAAGGGTGGAGATCGGACACGTCGGGCGGACGTTGCCCAGGCCGTCGCCCACGCCGCGGGCACCGCTGGTCAACTCTGGCTCATGGACGCCGATCTCACCGAGTCCGACTTCCGCTGCTACGGTGCTCTGGCGAGGGTGGGGGGCCGCGGTTTCGGGTCGGGGGATCATCGCCCACTCTTTATCGAGTACCATGCTCCAGAAGGTCCCCGTGGCTCTGTCGTCCTCTACCGTGGTGAGGGCAGGTTGCGCGAGACGGGGTTGGACTACTTGCGGTCGAGCGCGAGTCCCGCCATCTACATGTCCGATTCGCGGCACGTCTTGCAAGCCATTGATGAACTGTTCCGGGAAGACGGGGGCGAGATGCTGCTGGTCACAGGACGTACCCGTCAGCGTGCTCAGGCTGAGGCGTGGCTGCGCGACCCCAATCCGGAGCGCGCGCCGCGGGTCGGTCTGTCGCCCGCAGCGATGACCGGGTTGAACATCAAGGGCGTCTTCGGCAACCTGCCGGCGTACCCAGTCACCTTCCACGATGTGACGCTCGCGCCCAATGGTCCCCTCCTTCGAACGTCCTTGCAGTCCTTGGAGCGCGTCCGATGCGGCCCGGAACGGCACGTTCGGGTACCGGTTCGCGCGACTACCCCGCAACTGACGACCTCGGACGCACTATTGGCCTTGGACATGGCGTTGGAGCGCATGACCGCATCCAGCCTCGGGGACCGGTCACAGGGGTTCCGTCGCCTCGACCAGCTCGTAGCCGCTCGGGAGGCGAAGCACGCGCTCGACTCGGCTGAGTTCTTTTCCACGCCCCTCCCGGAGTCGTTCGCACGCCGCGGCTATCGAGTGGCGGGCGTCGTCCGCAGCGGCGCGAGTCCAGTCTGGGGTTCCCGCTGGAAGGGCGCCGACCGAGCCGAGCGCGCGAGGCAGGTGCGCGAAGAACTCGCAGAGGAACCCTCAGTCCTCGACGCCGCGGGGACGGTCTGCGAGACGGACCGGCGCACGGTGTTGAAAGTCACCGAGGCGGTCTTCAGCCGGGCGTCGCTCGATCTTCCCGCCGGTGACGCCCATGCGCGTGAGGACTTCGAGTCCGCGCACGATCATCCTGAGTTCGTGACCACTGCCCGCGCGTTCTACGGGGGGTCGCAGATCGCCAGGGATGTCGACATCCTGGAGCGGAGCGGTCCGAAGGGGGCATCGGTGCCGGCATTGGCGGACCGCTCCAACGCTACCCTCCGGGATGCGCTGCTCCATGAGGTTCTTGATCTCGTCGGCGTCGGCGTTGCGCACTTACGTGAGGGCGCGACGTTTCAAGTCAGCTCCGAGGACCTCGCGGCATGGGCGCCGTTCGCGGAGGCGAACCGTGATCGCCTGTGGCGGTTGCTTCAGGTGAAGGCACCGCGCTCGGAGAGGGGGCGGGTCGCGACCTTCAATCACGCGATGAACTGGATCGGAGTCGAAGTCCTGGAGAAGCATCAAGCCCGCCGCGGAGGACGCCGGCTCTGGATCTATGTGCTCGGCCTGTCAGCGTTGGCGAGTAGGCGAGTGATCTCGCTCGGTGACCCATCAGCGACACCGGGCGGTCATCGGGCGGGCACCGGGTGACGTTGAGGGCGGAGACTTTCCGCTATGCAACGACGCAAGATTCGAGATGCCGATGACGCTCGCGCCTGCCTGGCCGGCGCTGCCGCGACCGGGCAACTCCCGCGCGAGTGGGCCCAGGACCACGGGATCGATGGCCGCTCGCTCTACTGGTGGCGGTTGCGGCTGGCGGCGGAGTCGGCCCCGTCGTTGCGCATGGTCGAGCTGGTGCCCGCTCTTGCGGCTGGCCCCGGCGAGCGCGGCGGCCGCTACCTGATCCACTCGGGGCAGTTCACCGTGGAGGTGGACGCGACCTTTGACGAGCCGGCACTCACGCGCGTCCTGCGTGCGGTTGCCGCGTGCTGACCCTGCCGCCGTCGGTGCGTGTGTTCGTGGCCGCCGAGCCGGTCGACATGCGCGGCTCGTTCGACGCGCTCGCGGGCGCGGTTCGGCGCCTCGGGCTCGACCCGCTCGACGGCCACCTTCACGTCTTCCTCAGCAAGAACCGGCGATTGGCCAAGGTGATCTACTTCGACCGGTCGGGGTGGTGCATTTTCGCAAAAAGGTTGGAACGCGGGACCTTTCAACTTCCGCCGCCCGAGGCGCTGGTGGGGCAGACGCGCGTGCAGATCGATGCGGCGACGCTCGCGGCGTTCCTTCAAGGCCTCGATCTCCGCGCGCCACGACGCAACTGGTACCAGCGAAAAATGGGCGCGGAAAACCTAGCTTAGAAATTGGGCTATTTGACACACATGTAGACAACGAGTTCTTGGCGTGTTTTCTGGTCTTTGTGACCCCCATCGAAGCCGCCCTCCTGCTCTCCGAGAACGCGATGCTGCGCGGCGAGGTGTCACGTCTACTGGGCTTGGTCGAGGAGTTGACCGGGCAGGTCACGGTGCTCGCGAATGGGATGGCGACCTCGAACAGCCGGATCGCCGAGCTGCTCGCCATCGTCTCGCGCGCGTCGAACCAGCGGAAGCCTCCCGTGGAGAAGCCACCTGCGGCCGAGTTGCCGGTGCCATCGCAGGAAGGTCTGGATGCGCGCCCGCCAGCGCCGATCCTGCCGGAGAAGATCAAGCCGGAGCCGAAGACCAAGTACCAGACCGGTCGGAAGCCGTTGCCGGAGCACCTGCCGACCGACGAGCACGAGTCCCGACCCTGTACCTGCGGGGCGTGCGGACACGAGGGCGTCGATCTTGTGGACTCGTTCAGCGAGGAGAAGCTGCACGTCATCAAGCAGCATGTCCGGCGACGCGTCGTCCTGCGACACACGGTCCGTTGCCGAAAGTGTCGCATTCGGACGACGGGCGAGTCGCTGCCAGCACCCTATGACCGCTCCAAGGTGACCTGCGAGTTTCTGGCCTGGCTGGTGGTGCTGAAGTTTTACCTGCTGGTGCCGCTGGACAAGATCCGCAACGATCTGGAGCTTCGCGGCGTCAAGCTCTCGATGGGCACCCTCGTCGGGTTCATCGAGCGGGCCTCCGACCTGCTCGCGCGCATCGATGGTCAGCAGTGGCAGGACCTGAAGGCCGGCGGCCGAATCGCCTCGGACGGCACCGGCCTGAGCGTGCTGGTCCGCGGCCTGCCGACCGCGTACAAGGGGTACCTTGAGGTGTATCGCTGGGGCGAGACGGTCTGCTTCCAGTACGAGGCGCAGAAGGACGCCGCCACGCTCCAAAGCAAGCTGCGCGGGTACAAGGGGTTCCTCCTGACCGACGCCGAACATCGGTTCAACGAGATCTTCGCCAGCGGCGAGGTCCTCGAAGCAGGTTGCAACGCCCACGGGCGTCGCCGGCTTGAGGCCGCCGAGGGCGTGCAGCCGGTCCTCGCCGCAGAGGCCGGGCGGTTCGTCTCGGCGATCTTCATCGCCGAGGAAGAGGCGCAGAAGGCGGGGCTCGTCAACGACGAGCTGCGAGCTTGGCGCCAGCAGAAGATCGCCCCGTTGTACGCGACCCTCAAGACGTGGATGGCCGCGGTCGAGCCGACCCTTGTGCCCAGCGACGCCCTCGCGCAAACGATCCGCTACTACCGGAACCACTGGGCGGCACTGACCCTCTGGCTCGACCACCCGGACCTGCCCCCGGACAACTCGGGCTCGGAGCGGGAATTCCAGACGGTCGCCAAAGCGCGGCTGAGCTGGCTTTTCGCCGGCAGCACCGAAGGCGCGCATCGCGCCGCGATCCTGCTCGGCATCGTCGCCACTGCGAAGAACCTCCGCATCGACATCCAGGAGTACCTGACCTGGGTCTTCGAGCGCGTCGGAACGCACGCCCACAAATTCAACATGCCCTCCTCGGGCTTGACCCCCGCCGCCTTCAAGCGTGCGCACCCCCAGCACTACCACCCGAAGTGACGGCGTTCGCGGCGGGGTCGGCTGGACGGGGAGCATGGGGGACAGGGTAAGCGGCGGCGGGACTGCGGCCTACATGGGGTCGCTGATGGGTCACCCTGCACGGACTCCAGAACAGCACCGGGCCGCCGGCCGAGGCGTGACCAGCGAGGACCGGGAGGCGTAGCGCATGGACGCGCGCGGGGCCGGACGGGGAGGCGTGCGCGGGGGCCGCAAAACAGGTCGTCCGACGTCGAA
>CAIMSU010000231.1 GCA_903844155.1 uncultured Pseudomonadota bacterium
CTCGTCCAGGTACTCGCCCCCCACCTTGTCGTCCCCGCCGGGTGGGCAGTCTGGGTACAGCCGAAGCGTGCCATCCACGCGCTTCAAGCACGCCCAGTCCACCGTCCCGCCCCCGCCATCCAGGATGACCACCACGTCGTCGTGGCCCGCCCCTTCTTCATGCTGCCACGCCATCGCCGCACCTTCCGGTTCCGTCAGCAACTCAACCTCGGTGAACCCCGCCGAGGTCGCCGCGGCCCGCATGATCTTCTCCACCACTGGCCCGGACCCCGCGCCCGCTGCGGGCAGGGTGAGGACCACCGATGTAGGTGCCTTCCCCGCGAACGCTGGGATCTCGTCCGCGGCGCGCTGGCGCAGGCCCTCAAACAGCTTGGTGACAAGGTCCACAGGCCGGAGCGTCTGCCCGCTCACGCGGATGGCGCGGTCTCGAAGGCGGCTCTTCACACGACGAACCGTTCCACCGGGATCGCTGTCGAGGAAGTCCAAAGCTTCGGAGCCACAGAACACATGGCCGTCCGAGCCGACGTAGAACAGCGAGGGGAAGGCCACCTGATCGCCGCTCCCGAGGTTGGCGAGCGATACCCGCCCCTTGGATGCGTCGTAGTAGGCCACTTTTGTGCGGGTGGTGCCGAAGTCTATGGCGAGCATGGTTCTGCGCTGATCAGAAGAGGGGTGGACTGCGGCGGTGACGAACTCCGGCCGCGTAACGCCGCAGAACTCAGTTCGTGAGCGTAACCGCCTTTCGGGCGGAGAGGTTGAACCCCATCCGTCGAAACGGGCATTTTGCGGCATTTGCCTTTCAGGTCGAGGTGCCGGCGCGGAGTATGTAAGAGCGGGGAGGGTTTATTCCGGCGAGCGCAAGAGCAGGCGTGGGATCAGAGAAGCGTGAGGACGGAGTCCGTCTGCGACTTGATCTCCTTGACGTCGTCGATCGTGAGCGTGGGCTTGGCTGCGATCTCCTTGAGCTTCGTCAGGGTGCCCTTGAGCTGCTCGATGACGGCATTGGGTGCCTTGTCGGCCCCCTCGGTGCTCACGTATTTCAGGAAGTAGTCCACGACCTCCGGCTGTCGCAGTAGCTGAGTGCCCGCCTCAGGCTTGTTGGCCGTGATGATCGCCGCCGCCACGAGGTTTGAACCCTCAAGCCAGCTTCCGGCCTGGATCAGCGGGACCGCGCGCTCGTCGGCCCCGAACTCGATCTCGGGGATGATGGCGCCGTGCATCTCGTCGAGCTCCTTCACGAGGTCGTCCCTCGAGATGCTGTCGTTCGTGATGCGCGCGTTGATGTCATCAAACGTGGCCTGAATGTCGTTTCCGGCACCCAGGGTGTTCATCCCGGTCTTGACCAGGCCGAGCCGGCTGACGAGCTTCGCCTTCGGGGAGTCCTTCACGGTGAGCAGGCAGTCCGCGAGGACCACGCCCGTCCGCACCGCGACGACGTCCTTGTTGGCCACGTCGAGCTTCAGGTGACGGTCGACGACGATCTTGGACAGGCCGTCGGCGATCCCCGCCTTCTCCATCGCCTTCTGCATCTCCGCCGGGGAGGGGGCGAGCATGACGCTCTGCGCCTCCGACGCGAGATCCGCCATGTTCAACTCGGGCGGCGGAACGGCCTTGACGGTCGTGGGGGTCTCGACCGGCTTGTCGGTGGCGGGCTTTTCGGACTCTCCGGCTGGAGTCTTCCCGATCAGTCCGGCCAGGACCCAAACCGTCGTCCCGAGTCCACCGAACCCAATCAAGAGGGCGGCGGCCAGCGCGACCACAGGCCAGCGCCGGCGCGCCCTCGCGATTTCGGCGTCTGGCTGCGTCGGAGCAGGCGGGGCACTCTCCGCCTCGGCCTTGCTCGCCTCGGCCCTTGGCGCAGCCTTCGCAGCAGTCGCCCTCTCCGCCGCCACCTTCGCGGCAGCTCTTTCCGTCGCGGCCGCCGCAGCAGCCGCATCTCTCTGCGCGTCCGCCTTGGCAGCTGTGGCCCTCTGGGCAGCGACTGCCTCCGCCGCGGAGTGCGCCGCCGCGACCCTTTCCGCTGCAGCCCTCTCCACCACTGCCTTTTCTACCGCGGCCTTCTCGGCCGCCTTCTTCGTCGCGACGATCTGCGCGGCGGCCCACTCGACCACGGCCTTCTCGCCGGCTGCGGTCGTCTCCGCGGCGGTCGGCGGCGCCGGCCTCTCTCCCGGCGCCCTGGCCAACGCCACGACCGGCCGCTCCCTTTCCGCAGACAGCCACCCCGCCCGCTCCGCACCCCACCACATCGCCCCGATCACCGGTGCGAACTCGGACAGTTGCCACCACGTTGGCTCGCAGTTGCACTTGTCGCGCAGCGCCTCCTTCAGTCCCGAGATC
This sequence comes from uncultured Pseudomonadota bacterium, assembly GCA_903844155.1. Taxonomy (GTDB): domain Bacteria; phylum Myxococcota_A; class UBA796; order UBA796; family SXON01; genus CAIUMM01. The sequence goes on from CAIMSU010000231.1 coordinate 2,338, forward strand.
TGCCCCGTTCCGCCCAC